>JBARBF010000001.1:0-50095 GCA_049792755.1 Bacteroidales bacterium
AATTCATTCACATTATCGCAGAAGAATTTCTTATCCTGAAATATCATATTATGTCCGCTTACAGGCGAAATAGCTATACTTTTATCGGTTGAACTGATCCTGTAATAAAAATCTTCACCTAATGCCAATGGACAAGTAAAATCATATTTACCCCACAGCACCAGAACCGGAATAGTCACTATATTCAGAGAGGTAGAAAATTGCGCTACTGCCAGTTCTTTATTAAAATTTGAATCTTCCGAATAGAGAAGGTTGCAAAGTACTGCAGTAAGAGGAATTTCATTTGGAATTGAATATTTTAAAACCAGGTTTAAAACGCTTATATGCTTAAGGCTATCGATATAGTTTTCTGCGTCAGTAGCATATGTTTCAAGCTGTTGTGATTCCTCCAGGCTGAAATTTCCCTTATGTGCATTACAATAATTAATTATGGGTCGCCAATCGTTGACATTTCTGTTTTGTGAAACCTGATAATTTCCCTCTGCGAGTAATGCCTGGCGAGTGAGCGTATCATTCAACGGGTAATTATGGCTCCCGTCAACATCAATAAACCCTTTTATCATATTCTGATAACCCGGCCTGGTAATAAAATCGGCAGCAAGAAGTCCTCCGAAACTATGGCCCAGCAGAAACAAACTCATATCCTGCCCGTAACGGAACTTGAGAACCTCTATCACTTTTTTCAGATCTTCAACCATCTGATCAAGATGGAGGTTTCCACCATTGTTCGTCCCCTGTGAAGCTCCGGCATTTCTCTGATCCCAGTAAACAACTGCATATTTATCCCCGATATTCTTACTGATATATTTTGTGTCATAGAAATATGAGCTTACTCCGGGTCCGCCATGAATAAAAAGGATGAAGGTTTTGCTTGCCGTATTTCCCTGTACCAAAACCCGCATGGAAGCTCCTGCATTTTCAACATAGAACGCTTCGGAAACGTTTTGGGAAATGGTGATTTGCTCTTTTTGACATCCTGCAAACAGAAATAAAAGGCCAAAGAAAAATATCCTTCTCATTAATATTTTGATATTGTAACAGGTTTCTTTTTCATATTATTAACAAACTTCCCAGGTGTGTACCGGATTCCAAATTCAAAGACCGGCCTGAAATAAATTGTACTGTTATATGGGAACATAGATATTATGTTCAGCTTTGCCACGGTCGAAAACGGCAGCTGCTTCACCATTGAAAAATCATAACCAAATCCGCCTCCTAATGTAACAAGAGCATAATTATAGCCGGCAAGCTTAATAACTGAAATATTTCCGGCATTATCGACTTTGTAGGTTGTACCACCAAGAAAAGTCCGGCTAAATCCCGGACCGGCGGAAAACTCTGAAATTAATCCTGTAAATCTGGTTCTTCGCATCACCCACTCAACTGTCAGATAAAGATTATCGTGGAAATCAGGGTGGTGGTACCAGTTTAAATTTCCCGAAATGTATTTCCCTTTTCTGACAGCTCTTCCAGGTTTATGATTTCTGAATAACTGTACATTCACGTTCTTTAAGGAATATTCAATACCGGCACTCATTCCCGGATAAATAACAGTACTGTTGTAAGAAAGCCTGAGATTAAACGGGTTGGCAGAAGAATCATTAATTGAGTCGCATTGGGCATGGCATGAGGTGCAATAAAGCACCACAATCAGAAAAATTCCTCGTTTCAGCATATCTTTTCAAAACCAATATTAAGAAGTTCGGATAATTTTTTGATCCTCGAAGAAATATGTCCAATTCCGATGGCACAGTGATGAGATGGTCCTGCTTTTGACCAGCTATCGATAAACTGTCTCGCAGATACCGGAAACTTATACCTGCTGTTGGTATTCCCGATCTGAAGGGTCGGACCTTTTATAGAATGACCATGAGCGGTAAGGAGAGATATCATGCCATCACTCCCCTGGCATACCGAAAGCAGTGTAACCGGACCTTCTGCAACTTTCATTTGTATTGATAATCCTTTCCCGGGTTTGCCATGAAAAACAGGTACCGGGACCAGTCCGACTTTTCCGTCTGCAATATTAAAATGAGCCGGACCATCATGTCCCATCAATATAATGTCATTATTAAAATCCACCCCATAGAATTCTGAGAATGAGCCCCCGGCATTGAACGTATCAATTATCTTCATAGCAAGTGAATTTTTTATTTCACATTCACCTGCAACCGGAATGTTTCTTCCGGTAAGCAAAGTCATTCCAGGTATTAAAGTGGTAACAATTTTTTCATAATCCGGTTCCCCTGCACCTTCGTAATAATAAGCCAAAGCCCCCAGACTGAACTCTTCTGCCAGCCGGTCCAAAGCAACCGAGCTGATGGCTGTCTGTACCAAATCATCAACTGAACATTCATTTGAAACATTAAACCAGTCTCTGAACTTGCTTAACTTTGAATTGATATCATCTTCTGAAACATTTTCTCTTAGTTTTTTGAGAATTCCGAATTCCAAAAGCTCGAAATGACAACCAAAAGCGGAAGCAAGCATGGTAATATCGGAATAAACATCCAGCATACCGTTATAGTAATGACCCATAACTCCTACTCTGGTGTTCTTTAAGACCTTCATTGCACGACTTGCATCAATCCACTCGCGAATTTCATTCCAGACATATTCTTCTTCTAAATAACCGGTTATCAGGTGATACTTTATACCAACCCTGTTAAATACGTTTGCCAGCTCAGGGGTTACACAACTCTGACAATATGACAACCATTCACCTGTCATTTTTCCACGATCTCCAATAGAATTGAATTTTTCATAATCTATAGCTTCAG
Source organism: Bacteroidales bacterium (assembly GCA_049792755.1). GTDB lineage: Bacteria > Bacteroidota > Bacteroidia > Bacteroidales > VadinHA17 > LD21. The sequence goes on from JBARBF010000001.1 coordinate 2,781, forward strand.
AAGGTTGCAGGTTCAGAATAACTAAAGGACATTTGACTCTTTGGATCAACGGTAAAACATTATGTGATAATGCATAGGTTGAAATATTCAGGAACAGAATATCAATTCTGCTCTCGTTAAATAGTGCTGCTGCTTCAATCGCTTTATCACGATTATCTACTATTCCCGCATCAACGACATCTGCATCAGAGTTTATCAGACGGTCTTTTATTCTTAACTGATAAGATTTTAATTTGTCGAGTAATCCCTCGAACTGAGACCAGTATGTTTCAAGTCCGATTCCAAAAAGCCCTAATTTAACTTTGTCCTCCATAGTTATTTAGTCTCTTGAATGATAATCTTGAATATAAAATACAAATCTATTGATTTTCTTCGATTACTCCAGTTCCGCCGACTGTGTTAAACTTCAGAATTTTAAGTGACAGATTCCTTACCTTTAATTATCAGAGTCCACCCCTTTCATTTTTATTATTTATCGGAATTAGCCCGAGGCAGTCCATATAAATCTACTCTCTCCTTTGTGGTGCAAATGAATTGATTTTCTGTCGGACTATACTCGGTTCTGAGAGGAGCACCTTGCCGGGGAAGGCCATATTATCAAATTAGAAGAGACTGCAATATTAGTGCATAAAACAGGAATTAAAAGAGAATTTGAAAGAGTGAAAGTTGAAAATTACCCCATTCTCAAATTTATAAACATCTGGACCGCATGGAAACCAAAGTATAAACCAATACTGCAAAGAATAATGCCCAGTCCTTTAATGAAAACCGATATTATTTTAATGTTTATTCTTTTACGGAAATGGACAATCAGGAAAGCCAGGAGATAAAACCAGATTATACTGCCTACCGAAATGAAAAACGCATAGCAGATACTAATAATGAGATGAAAATGAGGTGGAAAGACAGTCGGTTCTTCTTTATGATTTTTTATTCTGGGTAACTGCATGTTTCCAAGTTGCTGGAGATGAATGTTTTGAGAATTTTCTATTTTTCTTCCTTCGATACTACTGATCTCTTTTGCATTCTGATCAATTTTAACCGCCAATCCGCCTGTATGAAAGCCCATCGCTGCTAAAATGGTAATTACCAATAAGGATGATGTCAGCCATCCGATAAATAAAGTCGGATTAAATAAATTAATCATAAATCCAGTATAGATGGCGCCTTTTTCTTTCTTTTTAATCTTCTCGGAAATATGGCTTTTATCCTCAAGATGCTCAATATCGACCTTTGTTCTGAAAATTTTATATCCCAGGAAGATGAGTAAAACTGATCCAAATGAAAATAAATAAGGGATAATCGGTTTATAAAAGGAATAAAGTTTTGTCAAACCGTATACGGCAATGAACACATAAGTAAAATCTGCAAATGAAGCACCTAGATTCACCAGGTAACAATAACGTAATCTCCCTTTAAGCGCATTGGAAGTAATCAGGATGCTGATAGGACCAGCTATTGGCATTGAAAAAATGAAACCGGACAGTAAACCGGCAACCGACATCGTTATAATACTTTCTATCATCCGTTCCTATTTTTCCTGAACAAGCTGGTCGAAAATGTGTACTTCAGCTTTTTTCAGATCTTCTTCCGTATCAATTTCCATGCAAAAATATTCAGTTATATCAACAATATACAGGTCATTAAGGGAAAGTTCCTGGAATGCCGCTTCATAAAACTGATTAACATTCTTTTCTGTCACCACTTTCCTGTCAATAATGGAATAAAGTTCTGTAAGTGCTTCCTTACTAAAGATTTCTATTCCTATAGATTCGCCTGCTGCCTCTGATATCTTTACCTCTTTGCTGATTTCGATAACACAACCCTTCGTATCAGTTTTAACCTTTATCTCTTCATCGTGAACATCATGTCGTTTAAGAGCAAGGCAGTTTTTATACCCTGAGTTCAGAAGTTTTGAGATAATCCTTTTATCAAAGACAATATCACTATCCATCATCATCATATCATCACCCTGAACCGTATCTTTTACCAGCCATAAGGAATAGATATTATTAGTGGATGCATAGAACTCGTTATAGATATAGGTAATCTTTAACTTTGGAAACCGTTCCCTGATAAATTTCCGGATCTCTTTCTCAAGATAACCGGTAACAATTATAATTTCTGAATTATTTGTTGCCAGAAGGTTTTCAATTGTCATTTCAAGAATGCGTTTCGCCCCTGTTTTCAACAAACATTTGGGTGAATGATCAGTAAGAGGCTTTAACCTTGAACCGGCTCCGGCAGCTAGAATAACGGTCTTCATTTCTTCAAAGTTCCAAAAGATGAATCAATTTTATATTGAATTGACCACAATAATACGGCAAGAATATTAAATCCGCCTATTACGATCCAGAAAAAAACATCAAAACGGCAAAAAAGAGAACAAAGAATCAGAATCGTTATTTTAGCAGAAGGTCCCATAAATACCCAAAAACGTATTATAATCCGGTTCTTTTTAAAATATTCTTCCGGAGTAGCAGTAATGATCTTTGCTCTTCTATTTCTGGCAGTAAGATTTTCCTGAATCTTTGAATATGTCAAATATATGTAAACAACGGTTTTGTAGTACCATTTACCTTCCCTTTCTTTAATTATTTTATACTCTTTTTTGTATTCTTCCAATTCTTCATTGTAAGTATCTTTACGTTTTAATACGATATCGAGGAATCGTGTTCTGAAATAATCGACCAATGATTCCTGAACAATTATGCTTATTCCGGCCAGGGCGAGGAGAAATACCATTGCAGAAGGCTGCTCCGGTTTGTTTGAATAACCAATAGCGATCCCTGCATAAATGGCGATAGCTGCAATATAATCAGCTATCCCGTCGAGAAGCCTTCCAAATGACGAACCATTTTTTTTAATGCGCGCCAGCTGTCCATCACTGCAATCAAATATGTTAAAAAGCAAATAGAAGATAGCGCCGGTAATACAAGACATATGTGACCCGATTGAATAAAAACAACCTCCTAAAATCCCCATTACCATTGCTGATAAAGTAAGATGGTCAGGTCTAATCTTTGTATTGTAAACTGATATTACCACCAGGAAAGCGAGAGGCCTGTATAGAATCAGATCGATAACTTCTTCCACCTCTCTCATTTTCAGGGAGTTTTTATACTCTCTGTACCAATTCATAATTGACTTCTTTACACATGAAAGTACGTATGAGTTTCAATAGCATACAATTCTGGGAATGTGTTCCAATTGTAATCCGGATATGACTGTTCAACCCTTCTTCGTTCATGAATTTGATGATCATATTTCTTTCTGTCAGATATTCTTTCAGAGAGTCCTTGATTTCAGGAGGAATCTTTACCAGGATAAAGTTGGCAAATGATCTGTAAGCTGTGAAACCCTGCCATTGATTCAGCTCATTATATAACATATTCATATCTTCAGCCATTTTCAGACCTATTGAATAATAGTATTCAGGAGAATCAAGAGCTGCGATAGCTATCGTTTCCGAGAGACGGTTAAAACCCAGATACCTGGCACCTAATAATGAAATCCTGCTAAGATTATCACCCATAAAAGCAAATCCTGTTCTGATTCCTGCAAGAGCATAATATTTAGAAAATGTCCGTAAAATAATAAGGTTTGGATATTGTCTGACCAATTTTACAGGATCAGTTTTAAAAGTCACATCAAAAAACAAATATGCTTCATCAAGGACAACGATACTCTTTTTCATTTTTTCAAGAACAAAGTTCAATTGATCCTTCTCCAACCTGTTTCCGGTTGGATTATTAGGCGAACTGATTATGACCAATTTAGGTTTTTGCTCATTGTATATCTTTACCATACCTTCAACATCATAATAGAAAGTATGCTCACCTTCAACTATCGGATATTGTAAGCTAATGCCTTCAACATCATCAGCAATTTTCTTATAATACCACCATGAATATGATGGAATCATTATCTTTTCACCTTTATTGATATAACATTGAACAACCTGCTTCAATATGTCTTCACTACCGTACCCAAGCAGTATCTTTTTCTCATCAATACCATAGTCGTGAGCTAATCTCTCTGATAATATACTTTTTATTCCTCTTGAGAAATCCCTGGAATAAATATTAAGTGTATCGTCATCAGAGTTTTGCAATGCTTTATAACATTCAGGGGCCGGACCGTATTGATTTTCATTCCTGTCAAGGAAGATTATTTCTTTTTTATTTATGGTATCCATAAGATTAAATTTGGTTGATCCCAATTAATGTCTCGAACAAATATGTAAATAAGTCGATAATAATAAAAATATATTTGCTAAATTTTTTCAAATAAGCAATTTCTTATATATAATTCTATTCCAAAGTCGTTATTCGGCACAAAAAAACAATAAAATCCTGAACTTATTTATGAAATAAAGTCAATGATTTGAAAATGAAATTGAATAGGGAAATTTTATTCTGATTTCAACATGAGGTCCCACCCGAACACCCGCATGTAGGTTCTGAGTTCCTGAGTATTCCGTTTATAATGCCAGCGGCGCAACCAACTCCCGAATTAACTGTTATTGCCTGCACCTGGCAATTTAATGCACATGCCCCGCATTCCATACAATAGTCCCGCCTGACGATATGAACTTTCTTCCCGGAAAGCTCAAACACATCGTGAGGACAAACCTTTAGGCACATTCCGCAACCGTTGCAGGTAGCTTCGCACAAATTAAGTGTGACTACATCAGGAAGATACATTAAATCTTTCATAAATATGTTATTATAAAAATTTCCCAACAACCTGCAAAATAATACCAATTACTGCAAAACCTATCTGAAAAGGCACTGAGATCTTCATCTCTTTTTTAACACCCGATAATGAAGTATACGTTGATGACCCGGTAAAATTCATAGCCAGAAAGGAAGAGATTGCTGTTATAATGAGAAACCAGGATATTATTTCAAAGATATTTTTGCCTGAATATTTCGATAATAGGAGGATTAGAAAAACCGCTGTGCCTGCATAAAATCCTTTTATAGAAAATTTCCGTGCTGGAAAATAAGGAAGAAACAAAGGTGTAATTACAATCCCCGAAGCATATGCAAGGAATACTTTAATAATAGCCGGTCCTCCTTCCCCGGAAAAATTTTTATAAGAAAAGCCGTTCCCGTTTATGCCGGATATTAAAAACAGAACTGCCATTGCTCCCAGAAGGTAAAATTTTCCGTACATGAAATCGTTTGGAATAAGCTTTAACCGGTCTTTAAAGCTGAAAGTGACTTTTCTCATTTCCTTTTCAGCTCTATTGCCGTTGAGTATGAATTTTTTTATATCAGATGCCCGAACAGGGCCATAATGAACATTAAAACCAGTTATCTCTTTAACCTTGTGAGCAGCAACTCCGGTCGCCCCCAGCTGAGGGAGTATCAATCGTTTATGATTTATAATCTTTTCAAGAGAGACCAGATTTATCCTGTTGACCAGTTCTTTTGTACCGAAAGTTCCTTTCCCCGCAGCACACCAGACATTTACACCCTTCGTGTCCAGAACCAGTATCCATGCATTTAAACCTGAGAGGTTTTTTCTAAGATTATCAAATGAAAGTTTATAATTTGCAGTTACAAGCACATCGGATACCTGACCCGGAGTGCCAACGGCATACAACCCTGGACCGACCCTGTAATTGTTACGGTTGATTCCCCAGCGTACCATTACGGCGCCAAGAAAATCTCTGATAGTAATTTCGGTTGAAACCTGCGGGATATTTATGTCAGAAGTCGTAATATTCCCAATTATAGAATTATTCTTCATATCAAATTAAAAAATCTTTATAAAACCTGTAAAATGTCGTTTTTATATCATTTCTGATCCTTCTGAACTCACTCATTATAAATTCTTCCGATCCCACGGCATTTGACGGATCTTCAAAACCAAAATGCAGTCGATGTTTTACCTTTCCCGGGAAGAAAGGACAAGTTTCATTGGCATCGTCACAAACTGTTATGACATAATCCCAATCATCATTAAGAAACTGTTTTACGTTTTTAGGAGTGCCCCCGCTAATGTTTATGCCTTCTTCACTCATCACTTTGATTGCCCTTAAATTGACTTTTGATGCCGGGAATGTTCCGGCAGAAAAGACCTGGTTTCTATTATCGAATGACCGAAGAAAACCCTGTGCCATCTGACTGCGACAACTGTTGCCCGTACATAAAATAAGTATCTTCATATACTTAATAATATTCAAATTCTCTTTTATTTACAATCAAATGCCTCAGAAATATTTATTTCGTTTATAAATCTTCCTGCAAGCTTTTTTAACTCCTTGATTTTTATGAGATTCAAACAGTAACAGGTTTTCACCCCTTCAGTTGTTCCCTGAATCAAGTCAGCATCTTTTAATTCTTTAAGGTGCTGATTTACTGTGGTCCTTCCAAGAGGAATCTCTTCAGCAATACCTCCGGTAATACATGTTTTTGTCTCAGCCAGGTATTTCAGAATTGCCAGACGGGCGGGATGACCTAAAGCCTTAAATAAAGTTGAACAATTCCGGAGTTCCGGACTGAATAGTTCGTTCTTATTATATGCCATAAACTATCTAGTTTTGACGTAAATATACGTTATATTTATTATATGACGTATAAATACGTTATATATTTCAAAATATTTTTAGGCCAGGGTTTCCGCCGGAGACGAATGATGACTAATAAGATGTTGTATTATTTTTTGTTCACTTTCTCGCACGGGCAGGGAATAGGCTTGTACTTTTTGTATTTGTGCTGAGTCGCACAACCGGCTGTGATCATTATGATCAAAAACGTTAAAATCAGGAAGCAACTAATTTTTAAACCGGGTGTTTTCAGAAATCTTATTCTTACCAGTAGTTTTCTGAAAAAATGATTTCTCATCATATTACAGCAATTTTCAGTGCGTGTGAATTTTCCATAAATCATTTATTTTTGAGACACCGCACGGAGTATTTATTAGATTTTTCTGTTCCATGTATATCTGGTATGTCTTCTTTCCTGGATATGTCGATTACAGGTTTATCATCAATGAGAAGAAAACTGAAGTATTCTGCGTTCGTTTTATCGTATTCTGTTGACGTCCAGTAATAGCCGCTCTCATCCATCTCAGAAAAGGTGCCCTCATAATCCTGCATTCCACCGAGCTGAATTCCGAATGAAGAAGGATCAGAAGCTATTTTTCCCCATGTCTCTTTAAGCTCAAAATAATTCATAAGAGTTTGAAATTCAGTCCCCGACGGAAGATGCCAACCCTCTGGACAAGAGTTCAAAGCTGTTTTCCATTCATAAAGCACTCCGTATCCCTGAATATTGTTTGAATCATGATCAAAACAGAATGCCCCGCTTTTAGCTATGTACTTAAGGTTTTCTGCCATCCAGGTAACTCCATCTATTGTAACGGTACGATAAACATTGCCGTCACGTTTATCGGTGTATTTATCCTGACCGGATAAACTCAGAAATATTGCCAGGAAAAGAAAAACCGATAAAACCTTCTTCATATTTCTATTGTTTCCAACTAAAAAAATAAAAAATATCATTTTTGATCAGCGATTATCATATCATAACTGAAAATCTGATTCAAAATTATATTTACCTTTTTTAAAACACAGTTTTTAAATCAAAATGTTATCAACCGACCAACGTAAATGATAAATTATCTTGTAGAAATGATCAGAGAAAAGGGCAATTTATAATGCAGGAGTATTTCTATGGCACCCTCCGGAATTTTCACTGCCCCATCATGAAATCATAGACCATGATGCCTCCCATATATCCTGTGAATGTCACGGTAATAAAAGCCAAAAGATAAAAACTGAAGGCTATCCATTTTAATGGAGTATCCTCTTTCTTTTTTATCATCAGCCAGATTCTGAAAATCGTACCTGAAATAATAATGATCATGGTTACGAGAGCTCCTGTTTTGTGACTTATAAATACTTTTAATATTTCACCCTGAGTCGGCGCCTCAGTGAATAAGTGACCGGAAGACCATGCAGCAATTGCCGCCAGCGATCCCAATACCATAAGATAAAACCCGGTTTTTGATAAACATCTTTCGCTTTTGAAATAAAGTGAAACTACCTCAGCGAAAAATCCAATGGTAATAAGTGCAATCGGGAAGTGCACGATCATAGGATGTAAATGTTCGGTATTGAACATGATTTCATTGATTTTTTTAAGCGAAATATCCTCTTTTAAGGTTTGAAGTGTTTCAACAGTCCAAAATTAGTCTATTCATTTGTAATTATAACAATATGACTATGAGAATAATTGCCATCGAGGAAAATTTTTGAAAAATATTAAATGTACGTCTGTTCTGTAAGGGTAGTTTAATCTGATTAGCAAAACAATTATAAATTAATTACCTTTAAACCCTTTAAAATTGATACAAACCCGGGATATAATGTCAGATAAAACGGATCTGAAGCCTTATGGGGAAAAACAGATTGCATTTGATAAACGCTATTTGGAAATGGCGCTCATATGGGCTCGGAATTCATACTGCATAAGAAGGCAGGTAGGTGCTCTGATAGTCAAAGGGAAGATGATTATTTCCGACGGGTATAACGGGACACCTTCAGGATTTGAGAATATTTGTGAAGATGAAAATAATGTTACAAAACCATATGTTCTGCATGCAGAAGCAAATGCAATTACAAAAGTTGCCAAATCAAATAACTCAAGTGAAGATTCAACCCTGTATGTAACGACATCACCTTGTATGGAGTGTTCAAAACTCATCATTCAGTCCGGTATAAAAAGGGTTGTTTATTGTAACAGGTATCACAATACCGATGGTATTGAACTTCTGAAGCGTGCAGGAATAGAATTGGTATATATTGACCCTGAAAATGAAATTTATGAACTACAATAATTCAAAAAAGATAGTTTTTCTTCCGATAATGCTGGGAATCTCACTGGCTCTGGGTGTTATAATCGGACGATATATTCCATCTGATAAGGACCTCCATCAGCATTTAAATATAAGGTCCAGAAATGATAAATTAAACAGTATTTTGAATATTATAGAGTCGAATTATGTCGACTCGGTTAATCGTAACGATCTGGTTGAGAGTGCCATTCCGGCTATTCTTAAAAAACTTGATCCGCATTCCGTATATATCCCGGCAAAAGATCTTGCCCGCGCCAACGAACCTTTGCAGGGTAACTTTGAGGGAATTGGAATCTCATTCAGCATGCTTACCGATACAATCCTTATAATAAGTACCATTCCCGGGGGGCCTTCCGAAAAACTGGGCCTCTTGCCGGGGGATAAGATCCTTTATGTCAATGATTCTCTTGTAGCCGGCAGACACATTATTGACGAAAAGGTAATGGGGATGCTTAAAGGACCGAGAGGAACGATTGTCAAAATAAAAATACTTCGAAGTGGTCAGAAAGAACTTCTTCCTTTTGAAATAACACGGGATAAAATCCCTATCTATAGCGTCGATGTTGATTATATGGTAAACGATAACATAGGCTACATTAAGATCAACACATTTGCCATGACAACCTTTGATGAGTTCATGAAGAGTCTGAGGGAACTTAAAGATCATGGTATGACCAGCCTTATTCTTGATCTGCGTGGCAATTCCGGTGGTATCATGGAAGCTGCCGTTCAGGTGGCAGATCAGTTTCTGAAGGAGGGCCAGCTGATTGTTTATACAAAAGGACGAGCATCTCCCCGAAGTGAAGCAAAAGCTACAGGTAAAGGAGAATTTAAGTCTGGAAAGCTTGTTGTTCTTATTGATGAATGGAGTGCCTCGGCGAGTGAGATACTTGCAGGAGCCCTCCAGGATAATGACCGCGGAACTATTATTGGCAGGCGATCATTTGGTAAAGGATTGGTTCAGGAACCGGTGCCATTCTCGGATGGTTCAGGAATGAGGCTTACCATAGCGCGTTATTATACTCCTACAGGCAGGTCAATACAAAAGCCGTATAAAGACGGATTTGAAAAATATTTCGATGATCTTAACCAGAGGTATTCTCATGGTGAATTTGAAGTTTCAGACAGTATACATTTTTCCGATTCACTGAAATTTACAACTCCGGGCGGACATATAGTTTATGGAGGCGGAGGTATTATGCCTGACAAATTTGTTCCGGTTGATACCTCCGGAGTATCACCTTATTTCCTGAAAGTCAGATCTTTCATTTACAAATTTGCACTAAAATATACTGAAACCCACAGGGAAATGCTTAAGAAATATATTGAGGCGGGAGAGATGGAAAAATATCTTGATAAACAGGCTCTTCTCGATCAGTTTGTTCAGTTTGCTACCGCTAATGGTATAAAGAAAGATCCTTCAGGGTTAAAAATATCGGGAGCAATAATTCATACGCAGATAAAAGCATATATAGCCCGTAATATTCTGGATAACAAAGGATTTTATCCTATCTGGGAGCAGATTGACACCACACTTAAATATGCTATTGATTTTCTGAAGAAGTAGAAAGTCGGCCTATTTGATAAGATTGCTTCGTCTCCCGATTTCATCGGGATCCTCGCAATGACCTTGGAATTACCTAATTTGAGCTCAAAACTCAACCGGAATTAACCTTACTTGCAGAGTCATTGCGTGCATCAGCGAAGCAATCTTATAATTTCAATCTGGATTGAACTGAAAGTATTGGATTCACCAGGGAATTGTATTTACAAAATCACTTACAATTTTCACAGAAAGTTCTTCTTCCTCCACAAATCCCAAATGTCCTGAGTTTGTTAAAATAACCACCCGTGCATTTGAAGGGAGTTTAACCTGTGTCTGAATAAGTTCGCATGGAATATAATTATCCATTAACCCTAAAATCCAAAGGCAGGGGACTTTGCCTTCTTCCATGAATGATAATCTTGAAGGGCGGATCATCATCCCGTTCAGAACTGCAATAATCCCTTCACCCGGAATCCTTGAAGCAATATCTTTTGACTTCTGAAATGCGTCAGAAAACTTTACAAGGTTTGAAGGGGCAAACATTCTGATTACATTATCGGGATACATAAGGTTTTTCTTCCCCATTTTTACTATTTCAATTTCCCGTTTTCTTTTATCTAGAGCCGCCTGAGAATCTGAAAAAGGCTGTGAATGAAAAAGACAGTATCCTGAAAGATGATGAGGAAAAAGTTCAAGGAAAGCCAGGGCAACATATCCGCCAAGAGAATGGCCTGCCAGAAACACTTTTTTAAGATTAAGATACTCAATGAGCTCTTTAATTGCCAGGGCCATAAACTCCATGCTGTGTACCTCTCCATAGACATCAGAAAGACCACAACCAGGGAGATCCACTGTAATAACCCTGAAGGTTGACATAAGTTTCACGGAAAAACCATTCCACACTTCAGAGGATTCAAGGTAACCATGAAGAAGAACAACGACACGCCCTGTGCCGGAATCGGAATAGTGAATTCTGCCTCCTCTGAAAGAAAAGAACATATTGATAATTATTATAGTTTTGTAAAGGTAGCCAATTATCAATTAAATGAGTACCTTGACATTGTAAGTGATGAAGGTGATATTTGGCATAAAATTGTAAATCTGATTTAATACTTCTAACTTTGGTCATCTTCCTTCCGTGGTAAAAAATAAACTCTAAACATTTAATAACCAATGAGTAAAGTTTTGTTTTCCTCAATTACCAAGAAATTTACAATGGCATTGGCCGGCTTGTTCCTACTCACCTTTTTGCCGCTTCATCTGATTATCAACCTTATGTTGCTTAAAAGTGTACCCGGCCCTTTTAACACTGCAGCACATTTCATGGCAACTTTTCCACTGATAAAGATTATGGAAGTTGTTCTGTTTGGAGCAATTCTTATTCATATTTCCTATGGAATCTGGCTCCAGATCCGGAACTGGCTGTCAAGGCCCGTTGGATATGTCAGTGGTAATAAATCCGAGATATCATTCTTCTCAAGGTTTATGATCTGGACAGGAGCCACGATCCTTACTTTTCTGGTCCTTCACTGGTTCAATTTTTATTTTATAAAACTTGGAATAGTTAAAGGAAACCCTGAAGATTTCTACTCCGTTGCTCACAGTCTGTTTAAGATCCGGGCATATGATTTCATTTATCTCACTTGCTTTGCAGTTCTGGGTTTTCATCTTTTTCATGCTATTTATTCAGCTTTTCAGACACTCGGGCTGAATCACAGAATATGGTCGCCGGTAGTTAAAATCATCGCATTGGTTTATGCTATTGTTATACCAGCAGGTTTTGCTATTATTTCTATCACTTTATGGCTTTTCAGATAAATCCAAAAGGAAAAAATTTTAATCATGGGAAAAATGATATCAAAGATACCAGATGGTCCGTTGGAATTGAAATGGACCAAGTATAAAGCTGCTGTGAAACTTGTCAACCCTGCTAACAGGAAAAAACTTGAAATTATTGTTATCGGTACGGGTTTGTCGGGAGCAGGTGCTTCTTCTGCACTTGGTGAACTCGGGTACAGTGTAAAAACCTTCTGTTACCAGGATTCACCACGAAGGGCACACTCTGTAGCTGCCCAGGGTGGAATAAATGCGGCAAAAAATTATCAGAATGACGGCGACAGTACTTACCGGCTGTTCTATGATATGATAAAAGGCGGTGACTTCAGGGCACGCGAAGCAAATGTTTACAGGGCAGCTGAAGTAAGCAACCAGGTTATCGATCATTATACTGCACTTGGAGTACCCTTTGCCCGTGATTATGGCGGAACTCTCGATACGCGATCGTTCGGGGGAGTACAGGTATCAAGAACCTTTTATTCAAAGGGTCAGACAGGCCAGCAATGTCTGCTTGGAGTTTATTCATCACTCAACAGGCAGATAAATAAAGGTAATGTTACAATGTATCCCCGGCGTGAAATGCTTGATCTTGTTCTTATTGACGGCAAGGCCCGTGGAATTATAACCCGTAACCTGCTGACAGGGGAAATTGAGAGACATGCCGCTCATGCAGTTGTGCTTGCTACCGGTGGTTATGGAACAATATATTTCCTGTCGACTCTTGCAGTGAATTCAAACGCCTCAGCCGCCTGGAAAGCACACAGGAAAGGAGCTTTTTTTGCTAATCCCAGCTTTGTACAGATTCACCCGACGTCAGTTCCCCAACTTAATGAGTTTCAATCAAAGCTTACTCTAATGTCGGAATCCTTGAGGAACGATGGACGAATATGGGTACCGAAATTAAAAGGAGATAAACGTCCGGCAAATGAGATACCTGAGGAAGAAAGAGACTATTATCTTGAACGACGATATCCCACTTTCGGCAACCTTGTCCCGCGGGATGTCGCATCCAGGGCAGCTAAGGAAAGGTGCGATGCGGGTTTTGGCATTGGTGAAACCGGGCTTGCAGTCAATCTCGATTTCAGGGATGCAATTAAAAAACAGGGAAAAAAAGCTATCGAGAGCAAATATGGTAATCTTTTTGACATGTATAAAACTATTACCGGCATCGATTCATACGAGGAACCGATGCGGATATATCCTGCAGGGCATTACACAATGGGAGGATTATGGGTTGATTATGAACTGATGACCACTATTCCCGGGCTTTATGCTATCGGAGAATCCAACTTTTCTGATCACGGGGCAAACCGTCTCGGAGCAAGTTCGCTGATGCAGGCTTCCGGAGATGGGTACTTTATACTTCCAAATACAATAAATAATTATTTGGCAGAGGAGATCCGGGTGCCAAAAATCTCGACGGACAGACCGGAATTCGAAGAAACCGAAAAAAGTGTTATAGAAAGACTGAATAAATTTGTTTCAATAAAAGGGAAACAGACAGCCTCTTCTTTTCATAAACGCTTAGGCAAGATTATGTGGGACTACTGCGGAATGGTGAGAAATGAAGAGGGACTAAAAAAAGCGCTGGCACTTATCAGGGAACTCAGAGATGAGTTCTGGAGAGATCTTAATGTTCCCGGGAAATACTCTGAGCTCAATCAGGAACTTGAAAAAGCCGGAAGGGTTGCCGATTATTTTGAACTTAGCGAACTTCTGATAACTGATGCCCTTAACAGGAATGAATCCTGCGGGGCTCATTTCAGGGAAGAATACCAGACTCCCGACGGGGAAGCGCTCAGAAATGATGAGAAGTTTGCCTATGTGGCGGCATGGGAATATACCGGTGAAGATAAACCTCATATCCTCCATAAGGAAGAACTTAAGTTCGAGAATGTGGAAATGAAGGTACGGAGCTACAAATAGGCACGGGGCACAGGGCGCAGGGCACAGGAAAAATCAATATCTCTATACTCTTTGCACTGAGCACTGAGCGCTGAGCATTATTCAAAAAGGACTATTTATTATCTATAAGGACAATATAATTTAATAAGGATATGAAGCTTACACTTAAAATATGGCGACAGAAGAATGCAAGTACAAAAGGCAGCTTTGAGACCTACCCGATGGATAATGTTTCTCCAAAAATGGCATTCCTCGAAATGCTGGATGCTCTTAATAAAAAGCTTGTTGAAGAGGATAAGGATCCTGTGGCGTTTGATCACGACTGTCGAGAAGGTATTTGCGGGTCGTGCGGTATGTATATAAATGGCCATCCTCACGGACCTGTTCCCGCAATAACTACATGCCACCTCTCGATGAGATACTTCAGAGAGGACGAAACAATATGGGTCGAACCCTGGAGGGCAAAACCTTTCCCCGTAATCAAAGACCTGATAGTCGACAGAACAGCTTTTGACAAGATTCAGATCGCAGGTGGATTTATTTCAGTTAATGCTGGAGCTGCGCCTGAAGCAAATTCAATCCTCATTCAGAAGAAGAAATCTGATAATGCGTTTGATTCTGCAATCTGTATCGGATGTGGCGCATGTGTGGCCGCTTGCAAGAATGCCTCGGCAATGTTGTTTGTTTCAGCTAAAATATCCCAGTTCGCTCTTTTACCTCAGGGACTCATTGAAGCTAAAGACAGAGTGAGAGCAATGGTCAGTAGGATGGATGAACTTGGGTTTGGGAACTGTTCGAATACCGGTGCATGTGAGGCAGAATGTCCAAAAGAGATCAAACTTACTAATATAGCCAGACTCAACAGAGAATTCTATAAAGCTTTCTGAAAGAAAGGAGTCCCACCCGGGCTGTTGTTCTTGTTACTGGTGACAAGGAATTGAATAAAGTGTCATGCTGTTAACTTCGAGAGCTGACAGGTTTCCATAGCCACTCTCTTTTGCAAATACGCAACCTGTATCAATAGGAATTACTTTCGACTTTTCAATGATCAACTTCTTTACATAAGTTATAGTTTTCGGGCGATGTCCATGGATTATTGTTTTTCCTGATAAAACAGGATTTTTATAGGAAAGGTGACACTCCCATATCATGCCTTGTTTGTCGTCAAACGGGTTAACCGCAAAATCATCGAATCCTGCATGAACAAAAATCGCATTACCAATAATTTTATAATATTCAAGCGAAGCAAAAAATTCCAGATATTTTTTTTCAATTTCTCTTATATCCTGAACTCCAAAACTTTCCAGAGTAGTCATTCCGCTATTCATTAACCATAATGGCAGCGCATCGGTTTCATAATATGAATCAACCAGCATCACTTCATGATTTCCGGTCAGGGTGGTAATATTAAAACCGTCATTTTTAAGCTCAAGAATGAAATCTATAACTTCCTTACTCTGTCCTCCGCGATCGATATAATCGCCCAGCAGGATGAGCTGATCTGATTTTGTAAGTCTGATTGTACTGACAATAAGCTCATAAAATGGTTTATAGCAACCATGTATATCACTTATTGCAAAAAGACGGCCCATGAGAGTAAAGTTTATCTTATCAATCAAACCAATAAACCACAAAGGTCACGAAGGTTTGCACTAAGATCACAAAGAAAAAATGTCATAGTAATTTCTTTGTGCACTTTGTGCTTTATCACCTTTCGAAATTTAAGAGTATATGAACTTTGTGCACTTTGTGGTCAAAATGAATATCAGGAGCAGATTGTTTCTATTTCATTTATTGTTTTTGGAATAGGTTTACCCAGAACCTTATGACCTTTGTTGTTTATCAAAACATTATCTTCAATCCTGATCCCTCCTATTGACATGTAATTATCAAGTTTACTGTAGTTGATGAATTCTTTGAATTTTCCTTCGGATTTCCATTTTTCTATAAGCTCAGGAATAAAGTAGCAACCGGGTTCTACAGTAAATACGTGGCCTGATTTATAAGGCAGCGCAAAGCGGAGAAATGCAGTACCAAACTGTTCACTTCGTTTTACTTCACTATTATACCCGATAAAATTTTCACCCAGGGCTTCCATATCATGAACATCGAGGCCCATCATGTGACCAAGTCCGTGAGGCATGAACAGTGCATGAGCTCCTGCAGTAACAGCCTCATCTACATCGCCTTTCATCAATCCTAAGTTTTTCATCCCAGACGTTATAATCTTACAGGCCATAAAATGCAGATCACGATTAGAAATACCAGGTTGTGTTGCATTTATCGCTTCAGTATTAGCTTTCAGAACAATCTCGTAGATATCTTTTTGTTTCCCGTTGAATTTTCCACCGACCGGAGTTGTACGCGTAATATCAGAAGCATAATGAAGGCTTGTTTCCGCTCCTGCATCTGTTACCATCATTCTTCCTTTAGACAGGATATTCCCGTGCGAATGATTATGCAATGTTTGTCCGTTAATACTGAGAATAATGGGGAAGGATGTGCCACCGCCTTTTGCCAGAGCTATTCCTTCAATTGTTCCGAAAATATCCTGTTCCCTGACACCCTGCTTGCACATCTTCATAGCAGTCACATGCATCTCATATGCAATATCCCCAGCTTTTTCTATCTCTTCAATTTCAACTTTTTCTTTTATGGATCTCATCGAGATAACTGCTTTTATCAGATCAAGTGAAGCCAGTGTTTTCATTTGGCAGGGATTTTCCTTAAGGAGGGAACCCAGTGTCATTTTTGTTTCTCCCCTGTAAGGTGGCAGGAAATGAATTTTTCGTTTCTTTGACAGGGCATCTTTGATTGTATCCTCAAGTTTAGCTAATGAAGCGGTTTCAGAGATCCCGCATTTCCGGGCAAGTTCCCTGATTGTCGGCTGTGGACCCATCCATATGATGTCATCCATATCAACGTCATTTCCGAATATACGGTCCTTGCCCGAATCAAAATCCATCAGACCGGCTAACCCGGGAAGATCGAGTCCGAAAAAATATAAGAAATCGCTATCCTGTCTGAAATGATAAGTATTATCAGGATAATTCATCGGCGCTTCAGTGTTGCCTATAAAAAGTGCAATTCCGGATTTCATCTTATTATGGAGTTCCTCTCTCCTTTTGGCATATACCTCACTTTTAAACATAATTGTCATTTTTTTGATTAAAGAGAATCTGCTAAATTACGAATCATCAGACTATTTTCCTATTTGGTGCAAATATTAATTATTTGATTAACTGCCTGAAATGGACCATTTTTAAGTCATCTTCATTTAATTATTTATATGAAAAGCTTTTAACAATTCAAATTTAATTGTACAAAAAAAAACTTATTTATGTTGTATATTATTTTTATGCGAACAGTCTTGATTATTAACAAAAGATAACTATATTCGCTTATGTTATTAACATTTTATTAACAACCTGAATCGGATATGCCATACAGAAGATTGCCTAACACAGATACTGCCCGTATAAAGGCTATGAAAACCGCGCTTGAAATGGGGAAGGAACTTCCTCCTAATAAGCTGGCATATTCATCAAAAACGATTGTCCGTCTTCAGAAATTTCTACCACAATTCGAGCATAACTTCCATCTATACCGTCAGGCTCTATCTTCCCAAAATAAAAAAGGCAAAGACTATAATGAAACTTTAAGGAAGGCCCGGATTTATCTGACTCACTTTGTAAGAGTAATGAATATGGCAATATTCAGGGGTGATCTTCCTGCAGAAACCAGAGCTTTTTATGGATTGGCTACTGATGAAACAACCGTTCCTTCCTTTAATACCGAAAACGAATTAATGAGCTGGGGAAGGAGGATAATTGATGGTGAAGCATTCAGAATAAAAAAAGGAGGAAGCCCTATAACAAATCCCACAATCGCAGTCGTAAGAGTCAGATTTGAAAATTTCATCGAAGCCTGGACCTATCATAATACCCTCACAAAAAAAACATTGGATTACATAGAAAAGAATAATACTCTGCGGAAAGAAGCCGACGAATTAATTCTTCAGCTATGGAATGAGGTTGAGAAAACTCATAATGCATTCCCTGAGGGTATGAGAAAAAGTTTAAGTGAGGAATATGGACTGGTTTATTTCTACAGAAAAGGGGAACTTGAAAAAGAAAAATCTTTAGAAACTCAGACTTTATAATAGCCTTAAACCATGATTTACAGAAGGATATTCGCTGTTCTCCTGCTTTTACAGGTGGCAGCCTTTCACTTGCTTTCACAATCTGTGCCACTTGTCACAGAAATAAATAACGGCTGGAAATTTCATAAAGTTGGAAGTACCGACTGGCACATAGCAATTGTTCCGGGCTGCATCCATACTGATTTAATAAACAATAAAATAATACCCGACCCTTTTTACAGGGATAATGAATCGAAACTTCAATGGATTGACAAATACTCCTGGGAGTACAAAACCGAAATAGAAGTCGACAAAAAGGTAATGAGCAGGCAGAACATTGAACTTAATTTTAAAGGTCTGGATACCTACGCTGAGGTATTTCTGAATGATCAGCATCTTCTGGCTACTGATAATATGTTCAGCGAATGGAATGTAGATGTTAAGAATGTTTTGCTTGAAGGGAAGAATTCACTCAGGATACTTTTTCACTCACCTGTTGCAATGGGAATCTTAAGCAGGGATAAATTTGATGTGGAAGCACCATTGGGATATAACCTGGAAATTACAAATACTGACTGGCCGAATGTAGGTCCATATATCCGAAAAGCAGCCTATATGTTTGGCTGGGATTGGGGTCCTAAACTTACCACCAGCGGTATATGGAGACCCGTTTTTCTTAAAGCCTGGGATAATGCAAGAATAAATGGTATTCAGATTGTTCAGGATTCAGTTTCAGCCAAAAAAGCCTTGCTTTCAGCAGTTGTTACGATTGAAGCTGCTTCTTCATTTAATGGAGTCTTAAATCTTTCTTATGCTCTAAACGGGAAAAGTATTCCGGTAAGTCCTCTTCCTGTAAAACTTCAAAAAGGATTGAATGAGGTTAAAATGAATTTTGATATCAATAGTCCGGCTTTATGGTGGCCAAACGGACTCGGGGATCATCATGTCTATGAATTCACTGGTTTGCTTACAAATGGGAAGGATGAAATCGACAGATTTAAAACACATTCCGGATTGCGAATAATAAAACTTGTCCAGAAACCCGAAAAAGACGGAGGAAAATCATTCTATTTCGAGGTTAACGGGCTTCCTGTATTTGCAAAAGGGGCCAATTACATTCCTTCGGATATTTTTCCGTCACGGGTTACCGACAAACACTATGAAGAAATCATAAATGCTGCCGTGAACGCAAATATGAACATGCTGAGAGTCTGGGGCGGAGGAATATATGAAAATGATATTTTCTATGACTTATGTGACCGTAATGGAATTATGGTATGGCAGGATTTTGCGTTTGCGATTTATCAGATGCCTGATTACCCGGAGTTTTTCGAATCGATTAAGAAAGAATTAAAAGACAATATTGAAAGATTGCGTAATCATCCTTCTCTTGTAATCTGGAGTGGGAACAATGAAACTGAACTTATATGGGAAATGTTAATGAAGAGTTTTTTCGGTCTGCCTGTTGAAAATAGCGGTATGGGAACATTATCCAACATTCTGAAACTCCTTCCGAAATCCGACAGTATTAATCCTGATGTAACGGCCAGAGTCATGAAAGCTTATGATGATGTATTCTATGGCTTAATCCCGAATGCACTTGAAAAATATGATTATAATTCCCACGATTACTGGCCCTCGTCACCTATGGGTGGATGGAAAAAGCCTATGACAATGAGCGCCCCACAGAGCGGAGACATGCATTTCTATATTGCTGTAGTCAATCTTCCCTTTTCCGCCTATCTTGAAACCAGGTCACATTTCTTCAGTGAACATGGTTTTCAGTCATGGCCCGATAAGAAGATAGTGTATAATTTTACCTCAGCTCCTGACCGCGATAAAAATTCACCTGTAATGAAGGCTCATAACAAGGCTATGGGTGGAAATGCCATGCTTGACAAATATATAGCAATGTCGTACCGTGCTCCTAAAGATTTTGATTCGTACCTATATGTCTCACAGGTTCTGCAGGCTGAAGGAATGAAAATGGCCCTCGAAACGCACAGGCGCTGGATGCCTTATACAATGGGTTCCTTGTTCTGGCAGATAAATGATGTATGGCCCGTTGCTTCATGGTCATGTCTTGATTTTCAGAATAATCCAAAAGCTTTTTATTATACTGCCAAAAAAGCCTTTAACCCTATAATTGTGGTCCCATGTAACTATAAAAATAATTTCACTTTAAGTGTTGTTTCAGATAAACGAGATTCATTTAGTGCAAAAGCTGAGATGAAAATACTTGATTTTAATGGCAAAATATTATGGAGTAAAAATGTTCCCGCAAATATTCCTGCGAATACGAGTAAGGAATGTTTTAAAATAAATACAAATGAGTTGATAAAAAATATGGATACGACTCAGATAGTCTTTTCAGTAAAATTATTAACAGGAGATAAACTGCTTGCATACAACTTGTGCTATTTTACAGAACCTAAAAATTTAAAACTTCCGAAATCTGAAATTATCAAGGTAATTAAAGAAATTGAGGATGGGTACTCAATTACTCTTTCATCAGAAAAACTTGTTAAAGATTTGTACATCGAAACTGATTTGAAGGGTTGGTTCAGTGATAATTGTTTTGACATACTTCCTGGCGAAAAGGTAACTGTCAGTTTCAAGACAAAGGAAAAAACAGAGAACTTCGGTGAAAAACTAAAACTCTTCTCCCTTATCGATTCATACTAAAATTTAAATCCGTATTAATTAATTTTTTTTAGAATTTGATCCTTAATAGCCACATGGTTAAACTGAGTAATCAGAGAGTGACGCGGCATTATTATCCATGGATCCTTAAAGTCTGATTTATCTGAAATAGCCATTCCGTGAAACTCTCTTTGACTCAGCGTCACTCCGTGTTAAATGGATTTCTCCGAGATTTTTTCTCGGCAGGATAAGTTATTTGTCAATAATATACTTATTCCTGAAATAAAATAATATCACAAGGCTTAATATTACGGGCAGAGGAAGAGCAATTGCCTGTCTCCATAAAGGTGTATCTGTTGGTGTATTGATTTTTTCCATACCTTGTATATATGCCAGAAATACAGGAACTGCATTATTTACAAAATGTGAAATTACAGGAAGCCATAGTGTGCCACTCCAGAAAAAGAGATAACCAAAAACGAGACCGAGAATGAATCTTGGAACAAATCCAAAAAACTGGAAATGGATTGCACTGAAAATAAATGCTGTTATCCAGATAGCGACATGTCCCGATTTGAACAGGTTTGAAAAAATCCTTTGCAATACTCCTCTGAAGAATAGTTCCTCTCCTATTGCCGGAAGAATAGCAATAATTAAGAGATTCAGTATCATAATATAGAAGGTAGGAGAAATCAGAGCCTTATTGATTATACTATTTGCATAGTCTTCTTTTTCCACCATCCACTTTTCAACACCCGAAAGCCACTCAGGAAGATGCATATCAGAGTTAATCTGTCCGGTAAAACTTGTAATGGGGAGGATACAAAATGCAAGAACAATGACAAGCACGATTTCATTTAATTTTGGGGTTTTAAGTTCGTTAATCCTGGCTGAAGATTCCGGTTTCATCATCACCAGAATTATTATTGACGGAATAATAAAAAGTGATATGTCCTGAATAATCAACAGGTATCTCAGAAATCCAAAATCGGTATTGCTTAATGCTCCTGATTTTTCAAGTACCGACAAATCAGCACCAAAAATCACCATTCCTGCAAGAATCAGGATTATCAAAGATGCCATACCAACTCCCGCAACTATCAATATTGATACAAATAGCTGATATGCAGGCGATTCTCTGTATAATTTAAAATGTCTTTGCTTGTCCGGCATTTTATTAATTTTGCAGTACTTAAATATAAGCAATTATACTGGGTATGTCGAAAAAGTCAGATCCCGTTATCACAAAGCTCCAGGAAGATTTATTTAACTTCCTCATAATACCCTAACTTAATATTTCAGGAATTTGAAAATAGGCAATATATTGTTAGGTGACCAACCACTCTTTCTTGCTCCTATGGAAGACATAACTGATCCTTCATTCAGAATGATATGTAAAATGAATGACGCTGATTTTATGTACACTGAATTCGTATCTTCTGACGGACTGATACGCGACGGAAAAAAGAGTGTCAGGAAACTTGATGTTTATGATTTTGAAAGACCAATTGGTATTCAGCTATACGGACATTTAACCGATTCTATGGTAGAGGCCGCTCTTATTGCTGAAGAGGCAGGACCTGAACTGATCGATATCAACTTTGGCTGTCCGGTTAAAAAAATTGCTAACCGGGGAGCTGGTGCAGGTATGCTCAGAAACATACCATTGATGATTGAAATGACTGAAGCTATCGTTAAATCTGTAAGGCTTCCTGTTACTGTAAAAACCAGGCTGGGATGGGATGATAATAGCAAAAACATTTTGGAAATTTCAGAGCGTCTTCAGGATGTTGGTATTAAAGCATTAACAATACATGGAAGAACAAAGGCCCAGTTATATAAAGGAGATGCAGACTGGACACTGATAGGAGCCGTTAAAAACAATCCCAGGATGAAAATTCCTGTAATTGGTAATGGTGATATTGACGGGCCTGTAAAGGCAAAGGAGATGTTTGACAGGTACGGAGTGGATGGGATAATGATTGGCCGGGCAACAGTCGGAAGACCCTGGATCTTCAGAGATATCAGACATTACCTCAACACCGGTGAACTCTTGCCGGAACCATCAGTAAATGAGAAAGCCGGTCTTGCACTTCTTCATCTTGATAAATCCCTCGAATTTAAAGAGGGGAAAAGGGCCATATTTGAGATGCGCAGACATTTATCCAATTACTTTAAAGGGTTACCTCATTTTAAGGAAACCCGTCTTAAACTTCTCACATCTGTTGAGGTTGACGATATCAGGACTGTCATCAATGAGATCCGTGAAAAATGGGGAGATTTCAGAACTGCTGATAAGACATCAATTTATAATATTTAAATACTCTCTTATTTGCCCCCTGCCTCCCTAAATGGGGGTTAATTCTCGATTTTTAAGAAAACTTTTCTTGATGTGAGAGATTTAGTCCCCTTCAGGGGGAAAGCCGCGAAGCGGCTTTAGGGTCTATCCTCTGAACTTTAATTCTTTTAAACAACAACGAAATTTTATCCCATCTGAAGATTATTTTCAGGATAAGAATAAATACAATACCCGTAATTACAAGCGCATAAAACTCGGCCCATGGATGAATATTTATTTGTTCATAAAGCGCATTAGTCTGCAAAGCAGATGACCGGTTGGTTACCATGATACAAAGGAAAATATTATTTGCCGTATGGGCTCCCATGGCAGCTTCAATCCCATCATCAAGGATGGTAATAATGCCAAATACTAATCCAAAAACTATATACTGTGGCATCATAGTGAAAAACCCAAATTCTTTAATTTCAGGATTGAAAGCATGCATCAGACCGAAAAGAATTGAAGTCATGATTACAGGACACCATCTGTTTTTAAACAGCGCTGCAAATCCCTGCATCAAATATCCTCTGAAAAGCACCTCTTCGAATGCAGCCTGAAAAGGAATAAATAAAACTGAGACAACTGAAAGCAGGATCAGTGAAATAGTCTTGTTGTTTAGAGTGAAGTTTGCCGGGTCGAGCTTTAAATAGCAGAAGAAATAAATTGCAGAGAGTATCAGCCAGACAGAACCTGATACAATAAACCTGTCCCATCTGATTTTTCCTGTTCCGTTAATTGTCATCTTCAGGGTCCGGCTATTAAGAGGTTTAACCAGAAGAATAAATGCTATTAATCCCGCGATGAACGGGAAAAGCATCATAACAAAACCTGCATTCGGGTTGAGTCCTATTACGCTGAAGTCATTCGGATTTGCAGCAAGCTGTGAGAACACAGCGGGATTTGAAACCGATTTTATCAACATTGCAATTAGCAGAGGTACTGCTCCGACAGTGTTTGAAACTATAAGAACAACTGCGAACATAACAATATATCTCCAGAAGCTGTTTTTGCCGGTAAAAGTCGATTCAAGATGGTTCATAGCAGAAAACAATGTTTTTCAGAATTCAGAACTGGCTCTTTTCGGATAGTCTATTGAGTAATGAAGTCCCACGCTCTCATGACGATTTTTCGCCATTTTGATTATAATATAACCAACATTAATAAGATTTCTTAATTCGCAAATCTTTTTGGAAATGAGTGATTTTTTATAAAGCCTTTCAGTTTCTTCATATAAAATGTCGAGTCGTACCATTGCTCTTTCAAGTCGTATATCGGACCGTACTATCCCGACATAATTACTCATGATCATTTGTACTTCTTTAGTACTTTGCGTAATGAGAACCATCTCTTCAAGGTGAGTTGTTCCTTTGTAGTCCCACAGAGGTATCCGCTCTTCAAATGTCAATTCGTTAAGTCTTGCCCCGGAATGGATTGCTGCCCGGTGAGCATATACTGCTGCTTCAATAAGAGAGTTGGAAGCCAGTCTGTTTGCTCCGTGCAAACCTGTCGAGGATGCTTCTCCCAAAGCATACAGCCGGTCGATGTTGCTTTGTCCATCAGTGTCAACTTTAATACCCCCACAGGAGTAATGTGCACAAGGGACAACAGGTATCATATCCCTGCTAATATCTATCCCCCGTTCAAGACAATGTTCAAATACATTCGGAAAGTGGTCCATGAGTCCTTCCTTATTCATATGGGTACAATCGAGCCAGACATGATCATCTCCCCATATCTTCATCTCATTATCAATAGCCCTGGCAACGATATCCCGTGGAGCCAGCGACCCCCTGCTGTCGTATCTGTTCATGAACTTTTCACCTGAAAGATTCTTCAGAACTGCACCATAACCACGTAATGCTTCTGTAATCAGGAATGAAGGTTTCCTTTCAGGATCGTACAATGAAGTCGGATGGAACTGGATAAACTCCATATTCTCAATTGTTCCTTTTGCCCTGTAAACCATAGCTACTCCGTCACCTGTTGCAATTTCAGGATTTGTAGTAGTCAGGTAAACATTTCCAATTCCTCCTGTTGCGACAACCGTTACTTTTGAGAGAATTGTTATCACTTGCTGGTTAACAAGATCAGCAACATAAGCTCCGTAGCATTTTATATCGGGATAATTTCTTTTAACTACTTCTCCAAGGTGGTGTTGTGTAAGCAGCTCAATGGCAAAATGATGTTCGAGTATTTCGATCTTTGCCACATTCCTTACCCGCTCCATTAATGTTTTCTGAATGCTTTCCCCCGTTTTGTCTTTATGATGGAGAATACGGTTCTCAGTATGTCCCCCTTCCTTTGCAAGATCATATGTTCCGTCTTCCTTTTTATCAAATGAGACACCCATATCAATAAGATCTTTAATTCTGTCAGGAGCCTCCTGAACAACCATCCTTACGACTTCCTCGTTACAGATTCCACCTCCTGCTATCAAAGTATCATTTATATGTTTCTCGAAGTTATCTGGTTCACTGAATACGGCAGCAATACCACCCTGAGCATATCGGGTGTTTGTATCTCCAAGGTTTGCCTTGGTTACTACAGTTACTTTCCCAAACTTTGCAGCTTTAAGTGCAAAAGTAAGTCCTGCAATACCCGAACCTATGACCAGGAAATCAGTTCTCTTTTTCATCAATTTAAAATTCAAAATAAGGTGCAAAGATACAAATTAGCACCTACTGGGGTATTGAAAAAGTAGTTATTTTGATTATTCCCCTTTGTGATGTACTTTTTAAACCACCCCCATTTGGGTGGGGTTGGGGGTAAAAATAAGGGGCTGAGTGTAACCCTGATTGTATAACCCAACATTTTGAATTACTTTTGTCTTCCGCAAAAACAAATAAAACAATTATGGGTCAGGAAGATAATTTTAAAAAGCTGGTTGCTCATTGCAAGGAATACGGATATGTTTTTCCATCAAGCGAAATCTATGACGGACTAAGCGCAGTATATGACTATGGGCAGTATGGAGTTGAACTGAAAAACAATATTAAGAAATACTGGTGGGACAGCATGGTACTTCTCAATGACAATATAGTTGGTCTCGATTCTGCAATATTTATGCATCCGACCATCTGGAAAGCTTCAGGACATGTCGATGCCTTTAATGATCCTCTTATCGACAATAGAGATTCAAAAAAAAGGTACAGGGCAGATGTTCTTATTGAAGAGCATCTGGCGAAGATCGATGACAAAATAACCAGGGAGGTGGAGAAGGCCAGGGAAAGATTTGGAGCAGCTTTCGATGAAAAAAAATTCAGGGAGACAAATACACGGGTTCTGGCTAACCAGTTAAAAATAGATGAATTAAATGCTCGGTTTTCAAAAGCTCTTAATGAAACCAACCTTGTTGAACTAAGACAGATAATAATTGATAATGAAATAGTATGCCCTATATCCGGTACCCGTAACTGGACTGATGTAAGGCAGTTTAACCTGATGTTTGCTACAGAAATGGGGTCAACTTCTGAGGGTGCAAACAAAATATATCTGCGTCCCGAAACTGCGCAGGGAATCTTTGTCAATTTTCTCAACGTTCAAAAAACCGGTAGAATGAAAATACCTTTTGGGATTGCCCAGATAGGGAAAGCTTTCAGAAATGAAATAGTAGCCCGACAATTCATATTCCGGATGAGGGAATTCGAACAGATGGAGATGCAATTCTTTGTACAGCCTGGCAGTGAACTTGAGTGGTTTAGAAAATGGAAAGATACGAGGATGAGATGGCACCAGGCTCTTGGTTTCGGCAGTGAGAATTACCGCTTTCACGACCATGTCAAACTTGCCCACTATGCAAATGCGGCAACTGATATTGAATATAAATTTCCTTTCGGGTTCAAAGAAGTTGAAGGAATACATTCAAGGACCGACTATGACCTTAGACAGCACCAGGAATATAGTGGTAAAAAGATGCAATATTTCGATCCTGATAAAGGTGAATCATATATCCCTTATGTGATAGAAACATCAATCGGAGTAGACAGAATGTTTTTGCAGGTTATCTCCGCTGCCTACCTGGAAGAGGAACTAAAAAAGGAAGATGGCAGCACTGATATTCGCGTGGTACTCAGGTTGCCTTCATTTCTAGCCCCTGTGAAACTGGCAGTGATGCCTCTCGTAAAAAAAGACGGACTCCCGGATATTGCTGAGAAAATTGTACATGACCTTAAATTTGATTTTAACTGCCAGTATGATGATAAAGACTCAATCGGAAGAAGATACAGGCGCCAGGATGCAATCGGAACACCATATTGCATTACTGTCGATCACCAGACTCTTGAGGACAAAACGGTTACAATCAGGTATCGTGACAGTATGCAACAGGAAAGAGTTCAGATTGAGCCATTAGTAGAAATAATCAAAGAAAAAGTATCTATACAAAGCCTATTAAAAAAGCTATAAAGGCTGTAAAGGCTATAGGTGCTGTAAAGAGAAGTATGAATAAATCGGAAACCAGTATAATGGCACATCCTTGGAAAGATTTGATTGTTTGGCAAAAGTCTCACGAACTGGTACTTGAGATCTACAGGGTAACAGTTAATTTCCCTGGAAATGAAAGATTTGGATTAACGCAACAAATCAGGAGATCATCAGCATCAGTTGCTGCAAATATTGTTGAGGGGAAATCAAGAAATACTGATAAAGAGTTTACATCATTTCTTTATAACTCAAGAGGATCTCTGGAAGAAACTCGTTATCATTTGCTCCTTTCGAAGGATCTTAATTATATTGATCTCGAAAAATATGAGGAATTAGAAAAACTTGCAACAGAAGTAAGCTTCCTCCTCAACAAACTCATAAATAGTATCTCAAAATGAGTTCATCAGTTAAAAGTATTTCTTCCATCTTGTCTGATGTATCTAATCAATCTCATGGCAATAAAGCCTTTACAGCATCTAATGCCTCTAAAGCTCATGTATCCTCTAAAGTTTTAATCATCACTTACTACTGGCCTCCAAGCGGTGGAGCCGGAGTACAGCGCTGGCTTAAATTTTCTAAATATCTTCCTGAATTTGGATGGGATCCTGTTATACTTACTGTAGATTCTGAGTATGCTGCTTACCCGGTTACTGACTATTCGCTTAAAGAGGGCTTGCCATCTTCAGTAAAAGTTTATAGAACACCTGCAATTAATTATTTTGGTATTTATAAAAAAGATAAATCAAAGATCCCGAATGCAGGTTTCGCTAATAGTCTGGATAATACACTTAAAGGGAAGATGCTTCGTTTCATAAGAGGCAATTTTTTCCTTCCTGACCCCCGGAAAGGGTGGAACAAATATGCCATCAGGAAAGCCTTTGAATTAATTGAAACTGAAGGAATACAGAATATTATTACAACCAGTCCGCCTCATTCGACACAACTTATCGGCTTGAAAATCAAAAATAAATATCCAACAATAAATTGGATAGCGGATCTGCGCGATCCATGGACCGATATTTATTATTATAAACAGTTCTATCCTACTTTCATCTCAAAATGGATTGATCTGAAGCTGGAGGAAAACGTCCTGAAAAAAGCCGATAGTCTGGTAACAGTCGGAGCTTCACTGAAAAAGCTCTTTTCATTAAAAGTAAGGGGTACAGAAAGTAAAACGGAGATTATTACTAATGGATATGATGAAGAGGATTTTTCGGGAATCACAGCAACTGTTCCAGCTAAGTTCACTATAACATATGTCGGCACTCTTTCTGATATTTATCCTGTTGAAGGATTCCTTAATGCTCTTAACGCTTTTAAAGAAAAAGGGAATGATTTGATGTTAAGATTTATAGGAACAGTATCTCAAGATCAGAAAAATCTTATTCAATCTAAGTGCGGAGATTCCGCTTTGGAGTTTATCCCATACGTTGATCACTCTGAAGCAATAAAGTATTTGCTGAAAACTACTGCTCTGTTGCTTATCATTCCTGATCATCAGAGCAATAAAAGTATTATTACCGGGAAACTTTTTGAATATATAGCTTCAGATAAACCGATAGTCTGTATTGGTCCGGTTGACGGCGATGCTGCGGAAATTATAAGAAGTACCGGTCATGGTATGATATTTTCTTATAACGATTCCAAAGGTATCGGTCAGTATTTGTTGAGTCTGATCTCCGAAATAACTTTTATAGAAAAAATTTCACCTTTAGTATTCAGCAGAAGGGAATTAACAAGGAAGATCATTCCATTGCTGTCTGACAAGAATTAATAGAATAATATGCTGAAGTCTATCACTCTTATTTATCTTTAACGTAGTAATATCCCATTAAAGTTGCTTGATGCAGAGTAAATTATGAAGATCGGAATTGTTGTAGATAATGAATTGAACAGTGATATCCGCGTTCTCAGGGAAATAGGAATACTAAAGGAACAGGGATTTGAAATTTTTGTTCTATGTTTTGGGTTTTTCAGGCCATATAAAGATCCGGTTAGCCAGATACATGTTACAAGAATCAGCATACACAGAAAACTCCGCGACATTTTATTTTTTTTACTGAATACAATTCCTGCATACGAGTGGCTATGGACGTTTAAGATTAAGAAATTTATTAATAATAACGGCCTTGAATTTCTGCATGTGCATGATCTGTACATGTCACGGGCTGGATCCAATGGAATAAAGAAGACCAGGAGAAAGATTCCCATGGTGCTTGATCTTCATGAGAATTATTCCTTTACAATTACCACATACAACTGGACAAAAGGATTTTTGAGAAGACTCATTTCCAGGCCGGATGAATGGGAGAAAAAGGAACCTGATTATTTAAGTTATGCTGACCGGATAATAGTTCTCAGTAACGATTTCAGGGATGTGCTGTTAAAAAAGTATCATGAACTTGAGGAAGACAGGTTTGTCGTTTTACCGAATGTGCCGGATCTTTCCCAACCGGAATATAAAAATACAGTTTTGGCATCGAATCCATTTAAGCAAGGATTCCCTGTTATTTTTTATTACGGAGTGATTGCGGAAAGAAGAGGAATTTTTGATGCACTAAGAGTTTTTATCGACCTTATCAAAGAGGGCCATTCCTTAAATTTCCTAATTATCGGTCCGGTTGACAAAAAAGATAAACCATTATTTTTGGAACTCACCGGTCTGGAAATATTAGCTGGTCGTGTACATTATATCTCATGGATTGATTCCAAAGAATTTCCGGCTTATCTTGGAATAGCTGATATTTGTCTTGCACCTTTTCACAAGAACCCTCAGCACGAATCGGGAGTGGCAAATAAAATTTACGACTATATGCTTGGAGCTAAACCCATTATTGCCTCAAATTGCAAACCACAGCAAGATCTTATTGAGAAACATTACTGCGGTTTAATTTTCAATAATACTGAGGAATTTCATGATGCAGTAGTCAAGCTGCTTAATGATAAACCATTACGGATTGAAATGGGAGAAAACGGAAGAAATGCAATTCTGAGAGAATATAATACGGAAATAGTAAAAGAGAATCTGGTAATCATGTATGAAAAATTACGGTGCTCTGCACCTTAAGAAACAATTATTAACTTTTTTCTACAAATATGTCGCAGCTCTGCTGCTCTTTTATTGACCCAAAAGGTGCGGAGCACCATAATAATTGTAGAAAAATGTTTGTAGGATATACCATAAGGTGCATCGCACCGGAATATTTACATTAAATAATTATGTATCAATAGATTTTAAATATAGATAAAAATCCAGAATGAATATATTGATACTCACACATTCTTATCCTGATTCAAACCATAAATGGCGTGGAACTTTTGTTCAGGAACAGGTTAAAGCTTTAAGTCTGAACCATAATATCACCCTAGTCTATTTTAAAGTTGATTATTCACATTTTGCCCCATTTTCTGAATATTCGTATATTAAAAACCAGAACCGAAATGTGACTGAATATGAAGTTACAATAAACAAGTCTTTTCCTGTTATTACCCAAATTAAGTATTTGTCAAATACTTATCGATTCATTAGAAATGAAATTCTGAATAAAAAGAAGATAGATATTATTCACAGCCATTTATCGTATCCGGGGGGATTTCTGGGGACTATAATACAAAAGAAAATAAAGATTCCAAATATCCTTACAGAACATTCAAGAATAAAGTCATATTTCAGAAGCTGGTTTCATAAACAATGCGTTATATATACTCTCAGGAAAACAGCATGTATTGTTGCTGTAAGCAATGCATTAGGAGAAGAAATTGCTTCTTTCTGCCATCGTCCGGCAGAAGTTATTCATAATATTGTTGATGTTCACAGATTCGAACTCATAAAATCAAAGCCTGTTATAATCTTAAATATTGGTTTTCTTGGCGCATTAAAAAATAACAATAAAGGGTTGGACCTGTTATTGAAATCCGTATCGCTGCTTGAGAACAAAAATTTCTTTTTACACATTGGAGGAAATGGAATTTTAATTGACAATTTTAAAAGAATGGCTGCTGATTTGAATATAGCTTCAAAATGTAAATTTTATGGAGAGATATCGCGAAATGAAATAGCAGAATTTTATTCAAAACTGAATCTCTTTGTTCTTCCGAGCCGGTACGAAACATTCGGTATTGTCCTTATTGAGGCCATGGCTTGCGGACTCCCTGTTATTGCAACCAGATGCGGGGGTCCTCAGGATATTGTAACGGCAGAAACCGGTATACTTATACAAAAAGATGACCATGAAGAATTAAAAAGTGCAATAATAAGTATGTCAGAAAACTTAATGCTTTATGATAAAGAAGCTATCAGAAACTACACAAAAGAAAATTTTGGGCAAGAGTTCTTCAATAAAAGGTTATCTGGCCTCTACAAGAAAATTATAACGAAAACATCAGATGAGTAAAAAAGTGACTGTTTCAAAAGATGTAAGACATCTTTATACGGAAAGTTATTTCATGGAAAATGCAACCGGTCATGAGGAATTCAAGATCTTTGACGGGAAGTTTGAACATTTGATAGATAAATTCCGGATGATCGTTCAATGTCTGAATTTAAGAAAATCAGATAGTTTACTTGATATTGGTTGCGGAAGGGGCGAACTGGTAATATATCATGCTATAAACGGTGGGGAGTCAACTGGCGTCGATTTTTCAGTTGAAGCAATAAAACTTGCAAAATCAAAAGCAAACGAATTAAAAGCAACATGTAACTTTCAGATTAGCTCTTTTGAAAATATAATTGAAGATATAAAGTACGACAGGATTGTTTCAATCGATTTTATTGAGCATATAGCCGTTGATGAAGGTAAAGCCTTCTTTAAAAAATGCTACAATCTGTTAAACCCCGGTGGCCGGCTTCTTGTATATACTTTCCCGAATACAATACGAAGAATATACGGATACAGGCTGATAAGAACATTAAGCATTATCAAGGGGAAACCACTCCCGGAGAAGGAATCTGACACTATTTCGGATCATTATAAACAGTATCATCTGAATGAGCAAAGCTACTTTACGCTAAGAAAGAGCGCAATTAATGCCGGATTTACCAAAGTAAATGTGCAATATATTGATCCAACTATTAAAGATTCATTCTTAAAGAGAGTTCTGATCAATACCCCTTTCAGACATCTCTTTCTAAAAGGACTGACTCTGATAGCCGACAAGTAACAAACCAACCCTATCCAATTAAAATTGAAGTACTATCTTAGCATTCTCAAAATGATTATGATTCTGCTCTTTTAGATTCAGCGGTAAGAGGTAATATGTTAAAATCAATTAAGATATCATTCAAGGATACAGTTATTTATGGATTGGGTAATATAGCTGTTAAGCTCGTTGGTTTAATCCTTATACCACTGTATACCGATCCGAAGTTTTTTTCAACTGATCAGTTTGGAGTACTTGGTATCCTTGAAATATCAGCCATCGTTTTAACATCAATGCTTGCATCGGGTCTGCCTCAAAGCCTCACCAGATGGTTTTGGGATAAGGATTATAAAGATAATCAGAAAGGTATTTTCTTTATATCGATGTCAACCCAGGTTATAGTATCTCTGATATTTTGCCTTGTGCTGATTCCTCTCTCCGGCTCATTGTCGATAATGATATTCTCAAAACCTGACTGGACCAGGGTTATTACATTTGTTATTCTTGCATCGGCAATTCAGTCGATAAATAATGTCATCAATACTCTGATGCGGCTCCAGTCAAGATCAGTCCTTTATTCCGTTACAAACCTGCTTAAGCTGGTTTTAGTTCTGTCTCTTACACTCTATTTTATACTCTCAAAAAGGATGGGCCTTGAAGGAATTTATCTTGCCCAGGTTATTGGTAATGGATTAATTGTTTTGATCCTGATTGGCTATACAATAAAAAACAGCAGGGTATTTTTTGACAGGATTATATTTAAGTCAATGAATGCATACGGTTTCCCCTTATTGCTGGCAAATATTTCAGCTGCGCTTTTCACTGTAATAGACAGGTTTTCACTTAATTCGCTTACTGTTCTAAAATCAGTAGCACTTTATAACCTTGCTTTTAAAATTTCCAGTGTATTAAAACTGGTCCTAGCCGATTCTATGAAGCTGGCTCTTGGACCAATTATGATAAAGCGAATGGATGCTCCAGACAATAAAAGATTTTATTCCAAAGTACTTCTCTACTCATCATATGCACTCATGATTGGTATAATCGGAATTTCACTCTTCTCATTCGAAATAGTAAAAGTTATTGCCACTTCAAAAGCTTACTGGGATGCCGTGGTAATAATCCCGGTGCTATCAATGGCGATTTTCTTTGCCAATTTGAAGGAGGTCACAGTATATGGATTACATATCGCTAAAAAGACAAGGATAATAGGAATTATTGTAGTTTTCTCAACAGTATTAAGCCTAGTACTTAATTTTCTTTTAATCCCGGTTTGGGATATTACCGGGGCTGCGGTTGCCACGCTATTGTCCCAGTTTATTTATTGGTATGCCTGCTATTATTATTCCCAGAAAGTCTTTTATGTGCCTTATGAGATCGGAAAATTAACCCTGATGTTAGTTCTCGGTGCTGTTTTTTCGTTTTCAGGATTATTGATGAATCACCTGGGTCTGTTACCAAGAATTATTTTGAAAACTACCGGGCTTATCAGCTTTCCTTTTATCCTTTACCTGTTCAACTTCTATGAGCCTGTTGAATTACAGGCGATAAAAGGATTTATTAATAAATGGTCAAAAATCAAAAACTTAAAAAGCAATCTGAGTTCTTTAAAAGGAATAACAGATGATTTATAAGAAATTAAATACATAATTTTGTTTTTCTTCGGGTCAGAAACCTTAAAAACATTGCAATGGAACTAAAAAATAAGATCAAACCTATCCTGCCACACCTGATTGCCGTACTTTTATTTATTGTGGTTTCCTTCGTCTATTTTTATCCGGTTCTGGAGGGTAAAGTACTGAAGGCCAACGACTCTACGGTAACAAAGATCAATACAAAGGAGATCCAGGATTTTCGTGATAAGTTTGGGCGTGAGCCATTATGGACAAATTCGATTTTCAGCGGGATGCCTGCCTATCTTATTTCCACAAGGTATCCAGGAAATCTTATAAGGTGGGTGGACGCAAAACTCAGAATTTTTAAAATGCCGGTTTCAGTATTATTCATATCGATGTTGGGATTTTATATTCTTCTTTTAATTTTTGAGGTTGATCCATGGTTGGCTATTGCCGGAGCCCTGGCATACGGACTTTCATCGTTTTTCTTTCAGATTCTTGGTGCAGGCCATAATACTCAGGCAATAGCTCTGGCCTATATGGCTCCAACGATCGGAGGGATATATTACACCTACAGACATGATGCTTTAAAAGGGGCACTTTTTACCGCGTTAATTCTTGCTCTAGAGATTCAGGCAAACCATCCTCAGATCACATATTATGCGTTAATCTGCCTTCTTATTTTCGGGATTGTCGAATTTATATACTCCCTTAAAAATAAATCGGTTGTCAAATTCCTCAAGACAACCGCCATACTTATAATTCCTTTTATTATTGCTATAGGAATAAATTTCGCAAGTCTTTACACAACTTATGAATACGGAAAATATTCGATAAGGGGAAAATCTGATCTGACCGGCGATAATATGAACACTACTTCGGGTTTAAATAAAGACTATATCACTTACTGGAGTTATGGTGTGGATGAAACATTCAATCTTCTTATACCTGATTACAAAGGTGGATCAAGTCGTCCGTTTGACCACAATTCGGAAACTTACAAGATATTACGTCAGAATAACAACCAGGATGCTGCAAATCAGCTTCAGAAATACTGGGGAACACAACAAGGTACTGACGGACCTCATTATGTAGGAGCAATCGTTCTCTTCCTGTTCGTTCTTGGGCTTATTCTCGTTAAGGGTCCTGAAAAATGGTGGCTTCTTGCAGCAACCATATTGTCAATAATGCTCGCCTGGGGAAAAAACTTCATGCCTTTTTCAAACCTTTTTATTGACTATTTCCCCGGATACAATAAGTTCCGGGCAGTAACAATGACGCTTGTTATTGCTGAGTTATGCATTCCGCTTCTTGGATTTCTTGCTCTCAGAAATATTTTTAATGGTACAATTACAAAAAAAGAGATAGTAAGTGCATTAAAAATTGCCGGGGGGATAACCGGAGGATTTCTCTTACTTGTTATCATAATTCCAGGTATTGCAGGATCTTTTCTAGGTCAAGGTGAAAATGAATATCCCGAATGGCTGAAGAATGCACTGATAGCTGACAGAAAGAATCTTCTGAGAAGTGATGCAGTGAGATCTCTGATATTTATTTTACTCTCTTCCGGTGTCATTCTTGGTTTTATTTTTGATAAACTGAAGAAGGAGTATGCAGTTCTTGTCATTACTTTATTGGTTGTTCTCGATCTATGGACAGTAGACAAGAGATATCTGGATGCTGACCGGTTTGAAAGACCATCTACAATTCAAAAGTCATTCGCCCCAACTGTTGCAGATGCATTTATACTTAAAGATCCCACGCAGCACAGGGTTCTCAATTTATCCAATCCATTTAATGATAATTCGCCGACCGCATATTTTCATAAATCCGTTGGAGGTTATCATGGGGCTAAAATGGAAAGGTACCAGGAGCTCATTGATTCCTGCATATATCCGGAACTTGGAGCTTTTGGCGCAGCTGCAAAAAAAGCACAATCTGTTGAGGAACTTCAGATGGCATTTAATAATACATCAGCTCCGGCGCTTAATATGCTTAATACCAAATATATAATCTTTAATCCCTCATACCCTCCTTTAATTAATCCGAAGGCACTCGGTAACGCATGGTTTGTAGAAAAACCTGTTATTGTGGAAAATGCCAACAAGGAAATTTCATTAATGAACTCTTTTAATCCTTCAAAAGAGGCAGTAATCGGAAATGCCTTTAAAAATCAGATTAAAAAATTATCGTTCCCCATCCAGGAAAATGAAAAAATTGAGCTTATTTCATATCAGCCCGATGAACTACATTATAAATACTCTGCCAGGGAAGAGAAACTTGTTGTCTTTTCTGAAATATTTTACCCTGCGGGGTGGAAGTGTTTTATTGATGGAAAAGAGGATCAGTATTTTCGTACGGATTGGATACTGAGGGGAATGGTTGTTCCTGCCGGAGATCATGAAATAAAGTTTGCTTTTAAGCCGGTTTCTTACTATGTCGGGAATAAAATTTCTCTTGCAAGTTCTTTCTTATTGATCCTTTTGTTCGCAGGCTATTTCTTTGCGAAATTGAAAATGAAACCTAAGTCTGAATAATATGGTGCATCATAAAGTATGCCCTCTTTGTTCATCAGAAATGACCGGTTTGCAGTTCAGCTGTATTGACCATTTTGCCAGTGGCAAGGATTTTGCAATATTCAAATGTTCTGATTGTGGATTTTTTTTCACCCAGGATTACCCGGATGAAGATAAGATTGCTGAATTTTATGAATCTGATAACTATATTCCCCACAACGATACTGCTGAAGGTTTTTCCAACAGACTTTACCGTCTTGCCAGAAATCTCATGCTCAGGAAGAAGAAAAAGCTCATCAGAAATATCACCGGTCTAAAAAAAGGAACTATACTTGATATCGGCAGTGGTACAGGCTACTTTGCCGACGCAATGAAAAAAACCGGGTGGCTGGTAAAAGGAATAGAAATAAATGAGAAGGCCCGAAGATACTCAGTATCCCATTTTGGATTGGATATAGCCACACCTGATAAGATTTCCTCATTTGATGCCAAAAGTTTTGATTGCATTACCCTCTGGCATGTACTGGAACATTTCCATGATCCATTTAACTATATTTCAGAAATCAATCGTTTATTAAAACCCGGGGCGGTTTGCCTTGTTGCTTTGCCAAATAGCGGCTCATACGATGCGGAGCATTATAAACGATTCTGGGCCGCATGGGATGTTCCGAGACATTTATGGCATTTTAATCCGGTTACATTCAGTTTTTTTTCTGAAAAATCAGGATTAATATTGACAGATCTCCGGATTCTTCCTCTTGATGTCTTTTATATTTCCCAGCTTAGTGAAAAATATAAAGGTTCATCATTCCATTTTCTGAAAGGAATTTTGAAGGCAACCATTTTTGCTTTTTTGTCATTTTTCAAAAGGAGCAAGAGCAGCTCGGTTATTTATATTCTAAGAAAACAAATTGAGGAATTCCCCGGTAAAGTTACCAGCCAAATTGATCAGTAGCGATCAAGCCATCTATATTTTCTGGAATTATCTCCGAATTTAATGGCAAGTGTTATCTCATGAGTACCATATGTAATACTCTGAATCTCCTGTAATGTGTAATCATATGCATATCCAAAAAACATATTTAGATATTTTACACCAACATTTGCTATTAAAGCCCCGCTGGTTCGATAAGCTAACCCTACCCAAAAACCCTGATTGTATATATAAGTTGCTCCTATATCGACTTGCGGTTTTAGCTGTTCCGACATTTTCAGGAGAAACCCCGGTTGGATAATTGTATTACTCCACCAGCTAAAATCGTATGACCCAAAAAGATAATATTCTCTGCTCATGGAGAAGTTTTTGTAAGCAGAACCTCCGATTTTGGCTGAAGCTTCAGATAATTGATCAGCAGAAAAACCAAAACTGTATTTTGCATTGAGCAGATAAACGCCAAAAGTCATATCAGGAACAAAAATACCACGCCGGAGATTATTGTTCAACCATGGTTCATTGGGATCTTCAAAATTTATTTGTGATTGATCAATCTTGTAATAATAGCCTGTAAAGGCAAGCCCAAAAGAGAGTTGTGTACTCTTTTGGACCCACGTATGATAGGCATACGCAACCTGGAAACCAGTTCTTTGAATTAATCCATTCCTGTCGCTGAATACATATGCACCAAATCCGACTTTCCCATCAGTTTTTGGCCTGAAAACCTGCTTTTTAACCCGGGTTTGCTTCAGTATAAAGCTTTTCTTGAGCTTTCTGGTCTGCCAGCTGAAAGAAAAAGTTCTTGGGGCTCCGGAATAACCGACCCACTGTTCTCTGGCAGTCAGACTTATACTTGTATAACCATCACTACCTGCAACAGCAGGGTTAATAAGGAATTTATTATAAAGGTACTGACTATATAATGGCAGTTGTTGTCCAAAGGTCAGGCTGCCAATCAGAAGCAATAATAATATGAAAACTGGTCTTCTCACAAAACTTTAAATTATTTTCTTTACCTTACTATAGTTATATTACCAACAAGGGGTCTGGATCCATTATGTAAATCGATAATATAGTGATATGAGTCAATTGGAAGTGAAGATCCATTACTTGTTCCATCCCACGGTCTTGGATATCCTTTTTCTGATCGCCAGACAGTTTCACCCCACCTGTTAAATATAATCACTTCCATTGACGGATATAATTCTTTCATCCCGATATTCCATACATCATTAATCAGGTCACCGTTTGGCGAGATAATATTCGGTATAATGAGACATGTTTTGTTTATCGCTTTAACATCTGAGGAATCTGTTACAGAACATCCGTTCATATCTGTTACTATAACTTTATAAAATCCTTCCTTAATATTTATAATGTTACTGCTTGAAGAGTTATCCGACCATCTGTACAAATATCCGGTTCCTTTGACACCGCCTGTAATATCTGTTCCTATAGTACCATCAGGTTTGTCAGGACAGAACGGTGGCAAAATATTTAAGATAAGTTTCATGGAATCAGGTTCTGTAAGTGTAATTTCTGAACTGGCATGACAATTATTTGCATCCGTAATGATTATATTATAATTGCCTGCCGGCAGATTGGTTCTGGTTTTACCAAAGATACCATCTGCCCATAGATAATCGACCGTTTTTACCTGATTTACGGGTTCGATATCAATAAATCCAGTACGATCTCCTGCACAATTAATATTATACCCACCTGCGATACTTGACGATAAAGTGTAGGAAAATCCAAGTTTCCCTGGCTCAGTAAGATCAAATATATCTGAAGCTTTGCATTCATTACTGTCGACTATCGATAGCTGATACTGACCAGCCAAAAGGTTCGAAATATTTCTTGTAGCTGCAATAAATCCATTAGGTCCGGTCCAGGTATACACGAAAGGAGGCGATCCGGTTGTAGGTTCTATATTGATGAATCCGTTAGCCATCCCATTACAACTTATGTTATACCCGTTATAATCAGATAAAACTTTAGTGTAATTCAAACTAGGTGGCAGATAAACTCTTGCTGAGTCCTTTTTGATACACCCGTTAAAATCGGTTACGGTTACCAAATAATTTCCTGGTGTCAATCCTGCCAGATCTTGGGTAATTTCACCGTTCGACCACAAGAAATTATATGGAGCAATACCTCCGGTAACTTTTAGATTAATTGAACCATTATTAAAACCTGGGGACTTGCATGTAATATTTGTGGTGGAGAGTTGAGTAACAAGAACAGGAGGTTGTGTAAGGGTTATATCTTTTGTAATGACACAGCTGTTTGAGTCCGTAACAATCAAATGATACGTCCCGGCAGTTAATGAAGTCTGATCCTTTTGTCCATTGATTATTCCCGATCCGTCGGATGTGCTCCAATTGTACTTATATGTCCCAATACTTCCTCCCGATACTGAAATACTGATCCATCCTGAATTAGAACCAGAACAACTGATATTATAAGCTCCATCAGTTGAAATTGATGTTACAGGTGGATTTAAGACTAATGCAAAAGGTTCTGTCAGGGTAATTGAAGGAGAAGGTGTAAGAACACAGCCATTCTGATCAGTGACCAGACAGGTATAAATCCCTGCCTTTAAACCTGTGAGATCTTTTGTTGAGGCGGTGAATCCGGCGGGACCTGTCCAGGAATATAGATTATTCCCTGATCCGCCTGTTAAAGTCAAAGCAATAGAACCATCATTACCACCAAAGCATGAAATATTGAAATTGCCATCAGTTGATTTAGACAATTGATATCCTGATAATTGCAGCCCGTCAGGCTCAGTAATTAATGTACTATCGATCTTAACGCAGCCCAGAGGATCTTTTGTCTCGAGGAAATAAGTCCCGGCTGTCAGATTATCTATACGGGTCGTATTAACGGGTCCTGGAATATTCCCGGTGAAGGTGTACCATCTGTACGTATAACCTCCCGGGCGACCTCCGGAAATAGTTTGAATCCAGGCGGCACCGTTATTATACCCTTTGCATGAAATATTAAAGCCGCCGGTATATAACGATTTCCCAAACGTGACAACAATCGGTGGAGGCACTCTGAAAACAAGACTAGTTGAATCCATACAGCCGTTTATATCTCTGATAATAAGTTTATAACTCCCAGCTCCCAGATTATTGTAATTCATGTACGTCGATGGGTCTGAAAGATCTCGGTTATTAGAAAGTATGCCGCTATATAGAATATCATTACCATTTTTGACAAACCAATAATTATATGGAGGTGTAATACCACCTGTAACAGAAACACGGATACTACCATCGGTCGATCCAATACAACTGATATTGTAATTACCCGGTTGTATTACAACAGGCTCCAAGTTTGGTCTGGCAGTAACAGCTACGATGCTTATTGAATCTTTACGATTACAACCAAGATTATCAGTAATCTTAACTACATATGTACCATTTGAAAGATTTGCAATGGCCAATGAATCAGCTTTATGATAATGTACCGGTCCGTCCCAGACAACCTGATAAGGGCCGGCCCCTTTGGAAATGGTTGCTCTTAAGGCTGCATTACCTGATCCGCTTGAACAGGTCAGTTGCTTGGTAATATCTAAACTCTGAAGAGGTTGGGCATGTACTTTTATTTCAAAAGGTACTTCTGTTCCTGAAGGACAACCTAAACTATGTGCTGTTGGTGTAATATGGTAAAATACTGACTGAATTGTATCACTTTCATTGGTATAAGGAAAAGCGAGGATAGTCCCGAAAGCAATATTTGTTGCCGATGTCCTATTTCCTGATACAACGGCAGGAGAAGCCGTGGCAGTGATATAATAATCAAACTTAATTACATCTTGCTGTGTCATTACCGACGGAGAAGTCAATGTGATACTGGTTGTTCCTCCATAACAAATCTGAGAATTAACCGGTATCACTCTTGGTGTAGGATTTACTGAGATCGTCACATACTGTTTCGGTCCATCGCTGCATCCGTTCAGTTTGGGGGTAATTGTATAAGTTACTACTATGGGCACATCACTGCTGTTGGTCAATGTGCCGGTGATGCTGAATGGCAAGTCAGACTTAAGCTT
Organism: Bacteroidales bacterium; assembly: GCA_049792755.1. Taxonomy (GTDB): domain Bacteria; phylum Bacteroidota; class Bacteroidia; order Bacteroidales; family VadinHA17; genus LD21. The sequence goes on from JBARBF010000001.1 coordinate 44,754, forward strand.
CGTGAACCCTGTTGAGGCCGTACCTCCAAGATGGGCATCATCCGTGCTTGTTACTAAAACTACATAACTTAGATTTGCAGATGTCGTGGTAACTGTCGGACTATTGATTGTTACATCTATATTACTTCCGTTGCAGACTATCGGTGTTGTAGTTACTATTGTTGCCTGTGGTATTGGCTCTACTGTTACAGTAACTGACTGTACCGGTCCGTCACTACATCCGTTCAGTTTGGGGGTAATTGTGTAAGTTACTACTATGGGCACATCACTGCTGTTGGTCAAGGTGCCGGTAATGCTGAATGGTAAGTCAGCCTTAAGCTTCGTGAAGCCTGTTGAGGCCGAACCTCCAAGATGAGCATCATCCGTGCTGGTTACTGAAACTACATAACTTAGATTCGCTGATGTCGTAGTAACCGTCGGACTATTTATTGTTACATCTATATTACCTCCGTTGCAGACTATCGGTGTCGTAGTTACTATTGTTGCCTGTGGTGTAGGCTCTACTGTTACAGTAACTGACTGTACCGGTCCGTCATTACATCCGTTCAGTTTGGGGGTAATTGTGTAAGTTACTACTATGGGCACATCACTGCTGTTGGTCAGGGTGCCGGTAATGCTGAATGGTAAGTCAGCTTTAAGCTTCGTGAAGCCTGTTGAAGCCGAACCTCCAAGATGAGCATCATCAGTGCTGGTAACTGAAACAACATAACTTAGATTTGCAGGTATTGTTGTAACTGTCGGACTATTGATTGTTACATTAATATTACTTCCGTTGCAGACTATCGGCGTTGTAGTAACTATTGTTGCCCGTGGTGTAGGCTCTACTGTTACAGTTACAATCTTTATCGGATTGTCTGTACTGCAAATCGGACTAATCGGTACTATCGTGTATGTTACTGTCTGTACTTCATCTGTTGGATTATGAAGCTCATCAGCTATAACAGAATTATTAAGCAACCCTGTGACCGGTGTATTAAATCCTGTCACATTGCCTGTGGCAACTACTGTATAATTAAAAGTTATAACTCCATTTAAAAATATGGTTGGGCTGGTCAATATAATATTTGTTGTACCATCGTTGCATATTGTCTGTGCCAGTGTGTTTGGTATTACCTGAGGTGTCGGGTCAACTGTGATAACTACTATCTTGCCAGGTCCAGCTAAACAGCCCGTAGGACTTATTGGTGTTATCGTATAGGTAACCGTCTGTGAAGTATCAGTTGGATTATGAAGCACATCAGATATAACATAATTATTCGGCAAGCCAGTCACAGAGGAAGCAAATCCGGTAACACCTCCTGTGCCAACCGCATTATAATTAAAGGTAATCACTCCACTTGTAAATATACTTGGACTTCTTAAAACCACACTTGTAACTGCATTATTACATATTGTCTGCGTCAGAGCGCTTGGTATTACCTGCGGAGTAGGATTGACAGTTACAGTCGTTGTGAAGGTATTACCAATGCAACCAATAGCACTTGTAGGTATAATAGTATAAGTTAAAGTCTGGAATATATCTGTAGAATTGCTTGGAGTGCCACTTATATCTCCACTTCCAGCCGCAGCAAGACCAGTCACATTAATAGTGTTATCTCTTGTCCATTCAAAGATCGTACCTGTAAGATTGTTGCTTGTACTTAAGATAATTGGAGTGATAGCTGCATCAGAACATACTGTCTGAGCCGGAGGTGTGGCTACTCCTACAGGCTCCGGATGTACAAGTACGGTAGCAGTGATAGCATCTCCGGCACAGCTGTTGCCTCCTGTGGGTATAATGGTAAAGATTACTGTCTGGTCTGTTCCTGTCACATTACGCAGAGTGCCGCTTATATCTCCTGTGCCAGTGGCACCGATACCCGTGACATTAGTTGTATTATCCCTGGTCCACCCGTATGTCGTGACTCCATCCATGCCATTGCCCGTTGTCAGTACTATTGTTGTGATAGCGGTATTACTGCATATCGTCTGACTCGCTGGTGTCGCCACTCCTACCGGTTCAGGATGTAAAATTACAGTAGCCGTGATTACATCCCCGGAACAGCCGTTGCCTCCTGTAGGTAGGATGGTAAAGGTTACTGTCTGGTCTGTTCCTGTCACATTACGCAGAGTACCACTTATATCTCCACTGCCACTGCCTCCTATGCCTGTGACATTCGTCGTGTTATCTCTTGTCCATGAATATGTCGTCCCCGGAAGTGAATTAGATGTGCTAAGGATTATGGTCGTGATAGCTATATTGGAACACACCACCTGACTTGACGGTGTCGCTACTGCTACCGGCTCCGGATGTACAAGTACCGTCGCTGTGATCGCATCTCCCACACAACCATTGCCTCCCGTGGGTATGATGGTAAAGGTTACTGTCTGGTCTGTTCCTGTCACATTACGCAGAGTGCCGCTTATATCTCCTGTCCCATTGGAAACTATGCCTGTGACATTTGTCGTGTTATCTCTTGTCCAGGAATATGTCGTCCCGGGAAGTGAATTAGATGTGCTAAGAACTATGGTGGCGATAGCTATATTGGAACACACCGCCTGACTTGACGGTGTCGCTACCGCTACAGGTTCCGGATGTACAAGCACCGTAGCCGTGATCGCGTCTCCCTCACAACCATTGCCTCCCGTAGGTATAATAGTAAAGATTACTGTCTGGTCTGTTCCTGTCACATTACGCAGAGTGCCGCTTATATCTCCACTGCCACTGCCACCTATGCCTGTAACATTTGTCGTGTTATCTCTTATCCAGGAATATGTCGTCCCGGGAAGTGAATTAGATGTGGTAAGAACTATGGTTGTGATAGCTATATTGGAACAGACTACCTGACTTGCAGGTGTCGCTACTGCTACAGGCTCCGGATGTACAAGTACCGTAGCTGTGATCGCATCTCCCACACAACCATTGCCTCCTGTGGGTAAGATGGTAAAGGTTACTGTCTGGTCTGTTTCTGTCACATTACGCAGCGTACCGCTTATATCTCCATTGCCACTGCCACCTATGCCTGTAACATTCGTAGTATTATCCCTGGTCCAGGAATATGTCGTCCCCGGAAGTGAATTAGATGTGCTAAGAACTATGGTCGTGATAGCTATATTAGAACAGACAACCTGACTTGCAGGTGTTGCTACCACTACAGGCTCCGGATGTACAAGCACCGTAGCCGTGATCGCATCTCCCACACAGCCGTTGCCTCCTGTGGGTATAATAGTAAAGATTACTGCCTGGTCTGTTCCTGTCACATTACGCAGAGTGCCAGTTATATCTCCTGTCCCATTGGAAACTATGCCTGTTACATTTGTCGTGTTATCTCTTATCCAGGAATATGTCGTCCCCGGAAGTGAATTAGATGTGCTAAGAACTATCGTGGCGATAGCTATATTGGAACACACCACCTGACTTGACGGTGTCGCTACTGCTACCGGCTCCGGATGTACAAGAATCGTCGCTGTGATCGCATCTCCAACACAGCCATTGCCTCCCGTGGGTATAATAGTAAAGATTACTGTCTGGTCTGTTCCTGTCACATTACGCAGAGTGCCGCTTATATCTCCTGTCCCATTGGAAACTATGCCTGTGACATTTGTCGTGTTATCTCTTATCCAGGAATATGTCGTCCCGGGAAGTGAATTAGATGTGCTAAGGATTATGGTCGTGATAGCTATATTTGAACAGACTACCTGACTTGCAGGTGTTGCTACCGCTACAGGCTCCGGATGTACAAGAACCGTAGCCGTGATCGCATCTCCCTCACAACCATTGCCTCCTGTTGGTATGATGGTAAAGGTTACTGTCTGGTCTGTTCCTGTCACATTACGAAGAGTACCGCTTATATCTCCATTGCCACTGGCACCTATGCCCGTGACATTAGTCGTATTATCCCTTGTCCATCCATATGTAGTGACTCCATCCATACCATTGCCCGTTGTCAGTACTATTGTTGTGATAGCGGCCTTACTGCATATCGTCTGACTCGTTGGTGTCGCTACTCCTACCGGTTCAGGATGTAAAAGTACAGTAGCCGTGATTGCGTCGCCGGAACAGCTGTTGCCACTTGTGGGTATGATCGTAAAGGTTACTGTCTGGTCTGTTCCAGTCACATTACGCAGTGTACCGCTTATATCTCCACTGCCACTGCCGCCTATGCCTGTGACATTCGTCGTGTTATCTCTTGTCCATGAATATGTTGTCCCCGGAAGTGAATTCGATGTGGTAAGAACTATGGTCGTGATAGCTATATTAGAACAGACTACCTGACTTGCAGGTGTTGCTACTGCTAAAGGCTCCGGATGTACAAGAACCGTAGCTGTGATCGCATCTCCCACACAACCATTGCCTCCCGTGGGTATAATAGTAAAGATTACTGTCTGATCTGTTCCTGTCACATTTCGCAGAGTGCCGCTTATATCTCCTGTTCCATTGGAAACTATGCCTGTGACATTTGTCGTGTTATCTCTTATCCAGGAATATGTCGTCCCGGGAAGTGAATTAGATGTGCTAAGGATTATGGTCGTGATAGCTATATTTGAACAGACTACCAGACTTGACGGCGTTGCTACCGCTACAGGCTCCGGATGTACAAGCACAGTAGAAGTGATCGCATCTCCGGCACAGCTGTTGCCACTGGTGGGTATGATGGTAAAGGTTACCGTCTGGTCTGTTCCTGTCACATTACGCAGCGTACCGCTTATATTTCCTGTTCCACTGGCACCGATACCCGTGACATTAGTTGTATTATCCCTGGTCCACCCGTAAATCGTGACTCCATCCATGCCATTGCCTGTTGTCAGTACAATTGTCGTGATAGCGGCCTTACTGCATATCGTCTGACTCGCTGGTGTTGCTTCTCCTATTGGTTCAGGATGTACAAGAACTGTCGCTGTGATCGCATCTCCCACACAGCCGTTGCCTCCTGTGGGTATGATGGTAAAGGTTACTGTCTGGTCTGTTCCTGTCACATTACGCAGAGTGCCGCTTATATCTCCATTGCCACTGCCACCTATGCCTGTAACATTAGTTGTATTATCCCTGGTCCAGGAATATGTCGTCCCCGGAAGTGAATTAGATGTGCTAAGGATTATGGTCGTGATAGCTATATTTGAACAGACTACCTGACTTGCAGGTGTCGCTAACGCTACAGGCTCCGGATGTACAAGTACCGTCGCTGTGATCGCATCTCCCACACACCCATTTCCTCCCGTGGGTATAATAGTAAAGATTACTGTCTGGTCTGTTCCTGTCACATTACGCAGAGTGCCGCTTATATCTCCTGTCCCATTGGAAACTATGCCTGTGACATTTGTCGTGTTATCTCTTGTCCAGGAATATGTCGTCCCGGGAAGTG
>JBARBF010000002.1:0-1908 GCA_049792755.1 Bacteroidales bacterium
GAATCTCGGTTATTTTCTGTGCATGCCTGGGCCTATCTAGAATTACGACCACAAGCTCCTCAATATTCCTTCCGAGAGCTTTTGCAACAATTTCGAGGTTGTGCTTGACAGGCGCATCCAGATCAATCTTTTCATCAGGGTGCTCCTTCTCATAACGTACCACATCTGGCCCTACAACGATCTTATCCATATAGATATCAGGGCCGTGGAAAATTCCGCCCCTTTCAGCCATTGCCATAACAGCAACCGAGCCTGGACAGCCGTCTGCAGTAAGGTTTGTTCCTTCAAGGGGATCAACTGCTATATCGACTTCAAGATTGCCCTTACCTGTTCCTACTTGCTCCCCTATGTAGAGCATTGGAGCTTCATCCCTTTCTCCTTCCCCTATCTTGATTATTCCATTCATATCAAGCTTATTGAGCATCCTCCGCATGGAGGCGACTGCCACAAGGTCGGCAAAATGCTTATCCCCGCGCCCCATTTGATAGGCTGCGGCAATGGCAGCAGCTTCGGTCACCTGAATAAGCCTGGGCAGCAACTCGCACTCAATACGCCCTTCACATTCAATCATTTCTTCTACTGTCTTTGGATGAGGTATGATATCAACTCTTATTTCCTGCTTTCGGATAGTGAAATTTTTTTGTGGATATTTCTTTTACCTGTTTATGTGATCTTTTAACACAATATATATTAATGAATCTATCGGGAGTGCCGGAGACAGATATTTATCCCATAAACGTTTATCGCAGAAAATCCTGCAAGCAAAGTCCCTCCAAAAAGGCCTCAAATAAAATATAAAGATAAGAAATATAAAAGAATGACCAGGAAAATGAGACTTAAATGCAGCAATTCCCGTTTTGAACAAAAACACATGCAATCGACGGTCAAAAATTTTAATAGTTCGTAATCATTTTTATTTATACTGATTTCTTCTATTTGGAATGCGTCGGAAAAATACATGATTATCCAAATTTGACTCATTTCTTTATCGTTAATAAATTTAATAATTTTACTTGATGCTGATTTATGGAGTTGAGTTCAAGGAGTGTGCACATTTATTTATAGACCCCAGACCTTTCCGACGCTTTCACTTACAAGAAAAAACACTAAATACTTGCCTTAGAACTTCAAACATTCTGGATTGAGACGATGAAATCTGAGACCGTTTGTGTGAACTTCTTTCATCTGTTAAGTAGCTTTTCAAAGAATTTGATGTTATAATTCCTTTCATTCTTTGCAGTTAATATTCAAAACGTGCCTTATGATTCGTATTCTATACATGTTGACAGTGAAATAAAATTATTACGAAATATTAAAAAATTTAACCGTCTCTCACATGTGTTTTTGTTCAAAACGGGAATTGCTGATTTCCTCAAATCAAAGTTGCGCTGGCGCACCCCGCAGCAAGCTAGGGGGTATTCGAGACTCAGTTCCAAAATCTAGTGATGAACATAAAATTAAAAATCACTAGATTTTAAAATTGGTTACGATCCTTTGAACGCGTCTTCCTAATTGAAGCCTTTAGATACCGAATATTAAATCTGATTGAAGAACATTTTTCTCATACAAGTTCAGTGTTTCAGTCTATAAATCCAAAAATCACTAGATTTTGGACCAGAGTCTTTCATGCTACGGTTTTTCTCAGTTCAAGTGCGTAAGTCCTCTACATTTCCCATTAATTTAACCATCGTAATTTAATGATATGATCTTATTTTTCAACCACTTTTTCGTATGCTTCAAGGGTTTTTTCAGCTATTGTTTTCCAGTTGTATTTCTTTCTGATAAGGTCATGCCCTTTGTCCCCCATTTTGTTACGTCCAAGCCCTTCAAGGACGTAATTAAGGCCCCAGGCGATCGAAGAGGGTTCTTTATAAGCAACAACACCTGTCCTGAAGTTTTCCACAAGAG
>JBARBF010000003.1:0-1813 GCA_049792755.1 Bacteroidales bacterium
ATAACATTCAGATATAAATAAGAAATATTAAGGTAATGAAAGTAAGAGCATCTGTAAAAAAGCGCAGCGCTGACTGTAAAATAGTCAGGAGAAAAGGTCGCATTTACGTTATTAATAAGAAAAATCCTAAGTTCAAACAGAGACAGGGATAATTTTAACTAATTTTGCAACTCATTTAAGAAAAGTTTTATATGGCACGTATTGTTGGTGTGGATTTACCAAGAAATAAAAGAGGCGAAGTTGGCCTGACCTATATCTACGGAGTAGGCAGGAGCACTGCACAGAGAGTACTCGATGAGGCTGGTGTTGACAGGAATGCAAAAGTCCAGGACTGGACTGATGATCAGATCAACTCCATACGTCGGATTCTGAATGATAACTTTAAGCTTGAAGGTGAACTTCGTTCAGAGACACAAATGAACATTAAAAGGCTTATGGACATTGGCTGTTATCGTGGTGTTCGTCACAGAATTGGTCTTCCTGTCAGAGGACAGAGCACCAAGAATAACGCCAGAACCCGTAAAGGGAGAAAGAAAACCGTTGCTAACAAGAAAAAAGCTACTAAATAAATAGACTATGGCAAAGAAGACTGGAGCATTAAAAAAGAGGGTCGTCAAGGTTGAACCTTCAGGCCAGGCACATGTTCATTCATCATTCAATAATATAATAGTTACCCTGACCAATAATTCGGGTCAGGTTATCTCATGGGCATCAGCAGGTAAGATGGGATTCAAGGGTTCCAAAAAAAACACTCCCTATGCCGCCCAGATGGCATCAGAAGAGTGTGGTAAAGTGGCTTATGATCTTGGATTAAGAAAAGTGAAAGTATTTGTTAAAGGTCCGGGTTCGGGTCGCGAATCAGCAATCAGATCAATAAGCAATGTTGGTATAGAAGTCACTGAAATAGTTGATGTTACTCCGATGCCTCATAACGGTTGCCGGGCTCCCGGAAGAAGAAGAGTTTAAATGATTGCGGATTGCGGATTTCAATAATCCGAAATCGAAAATCCGAAATCCGAAATAATATATAGAGTAATTAAGTTTCAAATTATTAAACAAAATGGCAAGATATACTGGCCCGAGAACAAGAATAGCAAGAAAATTTGGTGAACCGATATTCGGTCCCGACAAGCATTTGGAGAGGAAAAATTTTCCTCCCGGACAGCATGGGATGAATAAAAAGAGGAAAAAAACTTCAGAATATGGCGTTCAGCTAAGGGAAAAGCAGAAGGCAAAATATACTTATGGCATGCTTGAACGTCAGTTCCGCAATACTTTTGAGAAAGCATCAAGAAGCAAAGGGGTTACCGGTGCAGTATTGCTGCAACTGTTAGAATCGCGTCTCGATAACGTTGTCTACCGTCTTGGTATTGCTCCAACAAGGGCAGCCGCACGCCAGCTCGTTTCTCACAGACATATAACTGTCAATGGAACAGTAGTGAATATACCTTCATTTCAGCTTAAACCTGGTGATATTATTGGCGTTCGCGAGAAATCAAAGTCTCTTGAGTCGATCGTTGATTCACTCACAACCAAAAAGTACTCAAAACTTACATGGCTGGAGTGGGATGACACACAAATGGCAGGTAAATTTATGAACGTACCTGAACGTACTGATATTCCTGAAAACATAAAGGAACAACTTATAGTTGAATTGTATTCCAAGTAATAATATTAAGAAAAAGTCTATGGCCATTTTATCATTCCAGAAGCCTGATAAAGTAATAATGCTGGAAGCGGACGACAAACACGGAAAATTTGAATTCCGTCCGCTTGAACCTGGCTATGGTATTACTGTCGGCAATGCACTAAG
>JBARBF010000004.1:0-2485 GCA_049792755.1 Bacteroidales bacterium
AAACAACAGCAGTCAGGAGAGTCGCAATAATAAATATTCTTTTCATAATATGTTTATTCAGTTAACGCAAAAACTCTAATGTTTATTTTATCTTTTTATGAATCAGCATCAATCCGTCGCGCAGCGGGAGAATTTCATAATCGATATCCTTTTCGTTTTGTATCATATTATTAAAGTTGATGATACCAATTGTCTGTGGATCGGTGGTCTCTTTTTCCAGGACCTTACCGTCCCACAGCACATTATCAACCAGAATGAATCCGCCCGGTTTCACTTTACCGATAATTAGCTTATAATATTCAATATACTCCCTTTTGTCTCCATCTATGAATACAAGGTCAAAGATATGATTCAACCCGGGAATAATATCCTGTGCCCTTCCTGTCATCTGCATTATTTTTTGATCTGCTCCGGCACGGCAGAAGTACGAATTAGCAAAATAAGCTAATTCATCATTTATTTCGATTGTAATAAGTTTGCCCTCTGGTTTAAGTCCTTTTGAGAGACATAATGCAGAGTAACCGGTAAAGGTTCCAATCTCAAGAATACAGTCAGGCCTGATCATGAGAGCAACAAGTTCAAGAAATTTTCCCTGAAGGTGTCCGGAAACCATATTAGGATTTACAAACTTTATATGTGTCTGGCGGTAAAGATCTTGCAGCAAAGGATCTTCAGGCGTTGAATAATCTTCTATATATTGTTCCAGCTTATGGTTCATTATTAAAATTACTTGTTAATCAAGTTACAACTGTTTTGATTTTCTTCGTTTTACCCAGCCCCAAGGGGAGCGAAGAAAATCAATTTACTCCCCCTGCGGATGCGGTAAATAAATTGATTTTCTAGCTACCTATGGGTATGCATCAATTACTGCATTATTTATAGATTAAAGTAGACATTTTTGAAGGTTCAAAAATATCATTTGCAGTCTCAAGTAATTCAGAAGCCGTAATGTCATCTATTTTATTGCAAAGATCAACAATACTGTCAATTTTATTAAAGACCAGGAGGCTTTTGCCGAGACTTAACATCAGACTCTCATGGTTCTCATATCCTCTAGCCAGATACCCTTTTATCTGGTTTTTTGCTTTACTTAGCTGAATAGTACCAAGTTTTGTGGTACGCAGTTTCCTCAACTCAGCCATAGCTATAGAGATACTTTTATTAAGGTACTGACTATCAGTACCAAAATAAATTGAAAAGATGCCGGTATCACAATAAGGATTGTAGCTCGATTCAACATTATAAGCAAAGCCGTGTTTTTCACGTAATGATAAATTCAATCTTGAATTCAGACCTTGTCCTCCAAGAATATTATTGAGAAGGAACATTCCCATCCTGCGTTTATCTTTAAGATCATATGCAAGATTTCCCATTATACAGTGGTTCTGATATGTATCCATTTTTTTTACCAGCGACACAGGCTTATATAACCAGCCTTTATCGTGTCTTTCTGAATGTCTTTCAGAAACTATCCCGTCAAAATGTGTTTTAAACAACTTCAATATTTTTTCATCAGAAATGTTTCCTACAGAACAGAATACCATCTGCTGAGTATTATAATTATGTGAAATAAAGTCATTTATTTTCTTTTTTGAAAATGACTTTACTGATTCCGGTGTACCAAGGATGTTACGTCCGATAGGCTGGTTTGTGAAAATCAGCTCTTCGAAATCATCGAAGATCAGCTCGGAGGGATTATCGAGATATGAATTTATCTCTTCAATGACGACATCTTTTTCTTTTTCAATTTCATTTTCGGGAAAAACGGAATTAAAAGCTATATCACTTATTAATTCAATTGCTCTTTCATAATCCTCCTTAAGAAATGAAGCATGTATTGCAGTTTCCTCTTTGGTTGTATATGCATTAAGTTCTCCTCCGACATCTTCCAGCCGGCTAAGAATATGATATGCCTTTCTTTTTTTTGTTCCCTTAAACAGCATATGTTCAATAAAATGGGCGATTCCATGCTCCGGCGAGGTCTCATCACGTGAGCCTGAGTTTATAATTAATCCGCAATGGGCAACTAAACCGGGTATACGGTAATGAACGAGCCTGATTCCATTGTTAAGAGTGTTCAGAAGGAGATCCATAGTATTATATTAGTAATAGGCAAAGGTACCATATCATTAAAATGATTCCAAATAGAATTGAAAATGAAGTATAATCCTGAAATGATAAATATAAATAAATAGAAATAACCCTGATTCAATCTATTTCAACTTATTTCAACTTATTTCAACTTATTTCAACCTATTTCAACCTATTTCAACCTATTTCAACCTATTTCAATTAATAACACCTGATAGTTAAATTATTCTATTATAAATTCATACGACTTATTTTAAGAGAAGTTGGATTTTTTTTTGATAAAGTATTTGGTTACTCGGATTTGAGATATATATTTGCAGTCCGAAAAGAAGGTGCCATAGCTCAGTCGGTAGAGCAATGGACTGAAAATCCATGTGTCCCCGGTTCGATTCCT
>JBARBF010000005.1:0-2492 GCA_049792755.1 Bacteroidales bacterium
GACTTAAGGGGCTCCGAGTACTGCGAATAAAAAATGAAGAGTTGACTGATTTGAAGAACACACTTAAAAATATCAGAATATTTATAGAATCAAGATATTAATATACAGAATATTATGCAAGTAACCTTCCCCCTCTTTGCAAAGCAGCTACTCTTTATACACATCTTTTCTTTTTAAGTATTCTATAGCCATCTGGAACCCATCAGCTTTATCATAAAACCTATCTGTCCCATCCTTAATTGATATGTATCCAGGTGGTCCTTGTGATTGGTAGCCGCTCCATCCACCTAATCTTCCCATGGCCCATGTAGCCCATTGAAGAGAACCATTTTCATAAGGATTTCTGAGTTTTTCAGTTTTCCCTTCAAGCTTATCCATATAAAATGTAAGAAAATGTAATTGTTCTCTTGAAAAAACGATATTGGCATTAACCTTGTGTGTATTTGTGAGTGACAATTTTAATGTCATGGTTGTCAAGGCTACCTGTAAAGCTATGACAGCAAGCTTCTTAAGACCTCCACCTGTCTCCAATTGAGATTCTTCTATAGCTAATCCTTTACTCTTTAAAACACGGAATAACTCTTCTATAAACCATCTTTGACTGTACCATTCAACACACCTTAGTGCATCCTCTGTACATTCAATAGAATGGGTTGTTAGGAGCCGCCATAAAACAGGATCTTCTTTGCCAGGCACACTCGCTGGTAGTTCTCTTGCTTCAATAGCCCACATCTCTACATAGCTTGGCTTATTCTCCAGGGGCCTGTTCTTAGGATGTCGTATCTTGATTTTCTCATACTTTAAGGACATCTTAGCTTTACGCTTGACCCTTTTTCGATTATTGCGGATATCAAGTTCATAGCTAGCTCTCTCCTGTGAAGAACTTAACTTCTCAAATAAATTCTTATCCTCTCCCCACAACTTCCGATTGATCTTTGACCTGATCAACAAATGGGTCCGACTATCAGGGACTGTAACGAACTCATCGTAAATATCAGATTCCCTGTCTCCTATAATTGTTAGACATGTTGCTTTTGTGAGCAATTTCTTGGTCCCTTCAGCACTTGTGATCCACCTGTATGATTCTTTATCTTCTATACTCTGATTATGATAATCTCGCTCATACTTATTGGGCTTTTCCCATGATCGGTTCCATATATCAATGGAAGAGATCCCTATTGGAAGTTGATTCTCAGGATCTATCACTAACATTGGGTGACAGAAAAAGCCGGCATTGTTACTTTTTGTAACAGGACCAATATCTTCATCATCCATTATTCTGCCCATGTGATGGCTGAAGTTGACTTCTGTTGTGTCCTGAATACCAAGCAAATGCGATGCCTGATCGTTCTTTTTGCAGGCCCGATATACCCCCTTGGCTAGATCATTATGGTCAATACTGTCGTTTCCCAGCATCCTGTAGGCTCCTATTTTTTCTGTACTTGTTGCACAGAATTTATTTACTACAACATTACCAAAATTCAACATATCTACCATAACTTTTTCTGCTCGTTTTTCAATTCTTGAATCTCGCAGAATTTCCTTATAAAATCCTTTGAACTGTTTGTTTCTCATGTAGTTAAGGTACGAAAAACAAACTTAAATAGCAAAATTAAAGTACTGAATATCAAATAGTTATATTAACAATCAGTAAGAACTTATCAACATCTCAAACTCCCCCAAAAAATAAATGTGTATAAAGAGTAGCTGCTTAGCAAAGAGGGGCAAAATGTTTTACACCCCCTTCTTTTGACTGCAAGAGAAGAGGGCAGAGGGGATGAGTTCATAAAGCAGGCAGTAATGTCTTGCACTACTATTATTCATTCCTGATAGTCAAAAAAATAATTTGCCATTTGAAAAGAATTAAAGATTTTGTTGAACTTTTAGAGTTAAAAAAAGTTATTTCTATATTTGAGAATTAATTAAAGCCTATCCTATGAAAAAGCCAATCATTTTTTCCCTGGTAGTTTGTTTAACCTTTTTTTCTGTCGTTAACGGTCAGAAAGGGTCGATTCTGAAGAAAGTAACTAATTCCATGACAAATGAACTTCTTGGTAAAACAAATAAACCAAATAAACCAAATCAGCAACCGGAACCTGCCTGCGCGTGCAACAGCGCTGAACTGATTCTTGATCTTGGAGGGAAGTTGAAGCTCGATTATAAGGAATTAACGATAAGTGTAATGGATGATGGATCGATACTGGCTAAAGATCGTTTAAGCGGAAAATATTATATTGTTAAAGACGGGGTTACCCAGGGTCCTTTTTCTGAAGGCGATCCCAGGATTGCAGGATTTGAAAATAACGACAGGAATAATTCGGGAGATAAGGCTCAATGGATAGTAAAATATAAACAATACATAACCAAATCGGGTGATAAGTATACAATTACATTCGATGGTAAAAACTACGGTTCATTCGCAACCATAAGTAATTTCGCCGTTACACGCTCAAAAGATAAATTTGCAGCTATTGTAGTTGAAAATGTCGTTG
>JBARBF010000006.1:0-58667 GCA_049792755.1 Bacteroidales bacterium
TGGAATATCCTTGGCGATTGCTACCTGCAGAAAGGTGACAAACCCCGTTCCCGGTTAGCTTTCGGTGAGGCATCGATGCTTAATTTTGACAAGAAGATCAAAGAAGAATCTCTGTATAACTTTGCAAAACTGACTTACGAAACGGCCTATGCTCCTTTTGGAGAGGCTATTGCAGCTTTTCAGGAGTATATTGACCTATATCCCGGTTCAAAAAGGATACAGGAAGTGTACGATTATCTTGTAGGAACTCTGATGCAGATTAAAAATTACAAAGCTGCACTGGCCGCACTTGATAAAATTGGCAATAAAGACAGCAGACTGGAAGAGGCCTACCAGAAAGTTGCTTTTTTCAGAGGACTTGAGCTGTTTAAAAACCTCGAGATCGAAGGCTCAATAAGTATGTTTGACAAATCACTCAAATATGAAAAATATAATATGCAGATCAGGGCAAGATCTGTCTACTGGAGAGGTGAAGCAAATTACAGGCTTGGTCATTATGATCAGGCAAAAGATGATTATATGTTATTTATGGGATTACCAGGTTCACCAAAGTTGGCAGAATATAGCCTTATAAGATATAATCTGGGCTACACTTTTTTTAATCTGAAAGATTATAACAGCGCATTAACCAATTTTAAGATATTCGAATCGGAGATTACAAATGCTAAACCTGAACTTCTTTCTGATGCGAAAAACAGAATTGCCGATTGTTATTACATTGCCACCAGCTATTCTTCAGCAATCGATTATTACGACAAAGTTATTGCATACGGTTATCAGGTTGCCGATTATGCAATGTTCCAGAAAGGATTCTGCCTCGGACTAATTAATGATATGAAAGGTAAAATTGACGTGCTGTCTGCTCTGATGCAGAAATTTCCTTCTTCAACATTTGTTCCGGATGCTATCTTCGAAAGAGGCAGAGCTTACCTGGTGCTTGAAAACTTCAAAAAAGGGGAAGCCGATTTCAATACGATCATCTCTGATTACCCGGTCAGTCCGTTTGTTCCCCGCTCTATAGTTCAGCTGGGCCTTCTCTATTATAACATCGGAGAAAATGAAAAGGCTGTTGCACAGTATAAAAAGGTGATAGAGAAATATAAATCGACACCTGAAGCAAGAGATGCAATGACCGGACTTAGAAATACTTATGTCGATTTAAATGAAGTTGAAACCTATTTTGCTTATGTAAAGACACTCGATGGATACGGGGATGTAAACCTGGCTCAGAAGGATTCAATGTTGTATATGTCTGGCGAAAACCTGTTTATGACCGGCAAATATGATAAAGCTACTGATGTTTTAAAAAGCTATTTAACTGAATTTCCGAATGGCAGTTTCCGGCAAAATGCTCAATATTACCTGGCGGAATGTCTGAAATCGGCAGGAAATAAAGATGAAGCGCTGAAACTATATATAGAAGTTTCAGGAGAACCGAATAACCAGTTCCTGGAACAGTCTTTAATTGCTGCTTCATCTATGCTTTATGAAAAAGAAGATTATTCAGCATCACTGAATTACTATGAGAAACTGGAAAAGGTTTCCTCCAACGAGGCGAATACACTCATCGCTCTTAAAGGACAACTTAGTTCGGCATTTCAGGCCGGTGATGCCGGGAAGACTATCATTGCCGCAGGAAAAATAAACAGTTCACCAAATATTCCTGAAGAGTTGGCAAGGGAGGCCACATTTATGAGCGCTAAGGCTAATTATAGTATTAATAACTTTGATGATGCCCTGAGAGATTTCAGGAAGGTGGCAACAGAAGTCACCAGCGAAGAAGGAGCAGAGTCAAAATACAGGGTAGCTGAGCTTCTGAATAAGAAAGATAAACCTGCTGAAGCTGAAAAGGTGATTACTGAATTCATAGACCAGAAATCACCTCATCAGTACTGGATGGCAAAAGTGTTTCTGCTGCTTGCAGATATTAGCATTAAAAAAGGTGATTCTCTGCAGGCACGTGCAACTCTTCAGAGCCTGAAGGATTATTACTCTGTTAATAATGATGGAGTGCTTGATGAGGTAAAAGCCAAATTAAACTCCCTCGATGAAAATAAGTCGGAGACCGTAAAGAAAGACACTGTTCTCAGTGGTGTACAAAAATAATATTACTGATAAAGAAATTGATTTGACATGATAAAAAGAAATCTGATTATTCCATTCCTCATAATTGTCTCATTGTTGCCGGTCAATGCCCAGATAAAGAAGCAGGAGACCGGACTAAAGAGAGAAGTTACTTTATATAATCCTTACAAACCATCTCTACCGGAATCCCAAAAGAGGAGTTTTTTACCTGATATTAACGATACCTCTAAAGTGAGACCCGATTTCCGCTATGATGTAAACGCTACACCCTTTCTGCCCGAGTATACTATAAGTCCGATCAAGGCAGCTTCTTTACTCCCTGATCCTCTGCCAAAACTGTACAAAGGATTTGTAAATCTTGGAATGGGGAATTACCTGACTCCTCTTGCTGAAATCAGTTTAACAAATGAGCGATCCAAGAAGGGGACAGTTGGTTTCTATGGCAGGCATTTTTCATCAAATGGTAATCTGCAACTCGATAATGGCAAAGATGTTTTTGCGGGATATATGGATAATGATGTCTCTCTTTTTGGCAATAAATTTTTTAAAAACGATGTCTTTAAAAGTTCTGTAGATTTTAGTCAGAAGGTCAGATATGCATATGGTTATTCTCCAACCATGACAGAATATTACAATCCTTTTCTAATGGATTTTACACCTGACAAAAATGAAATCAGAATGCGCTATAATAATCTGGGAGCAAAGGCTTCGTTGTCTTCATTAAATCTTGATTCCGCAAATTTCTCTTATAAATTCGATATTTATTATAATTATTTTTACAATCAGGAAAATCTGTTTCAGCATAGTGCCGGTTTTTCAGGAATGATGGCCAAATCGTATGAAGGATTATATGTCGGTTCCGGCATAAACTATGACTATTTCAGGCTTCCTGACTCTCTGTTGGCTACACCGAAGTACATTGTCTCGATAAGCCCCTTCATAAAAAAGAGCTCTGACCAATGGAGTTTTAAACTGGGAATTGAGGCATTGCTCGATAAGAATATGACTGCAACTGCGAGATTCCATGCATATCCTGATATTAATTTCAGTTTAAATGTTGTACCTTCTTATATAAGTTTTTTTGCAGGATTATCCGGTAAACTCGAAAAGAATGAGCCATCCTCCATTATTTCTCAAAATCCATATCTGATTCGCGATGGCAGCCTTTTTAAGTTGCCAAATACAAGTCATGACATTATTATTTCGTCCGGATTGAGAGGAAATACCGGACTAGGAGGAAATTATCTTGTATCAGCTACTTATTCCGTGATAAGCAATATGCTATTCTATTCCAATATTGTCACCTCTGACAGTGTCAAAGTTACAGCCAGAGGAAGCTATTTTTCTGCTCTTACTGACGATGTGGAATTATTAAATGTTCATGCGGAAATGAGTGGACCAATTAGTGATAAAATTTCGTTCATCGGTTCGGCAAATCTTTATCAGTATACTCTTTCAAGATTTCAGTATGCCTGGGATAAACCCGGGTGGGATACTAAAATCGGATTAAAGTATAATCTGAGAGACAAGATAATTGCCGGGATCGAAATTTCAGCTCAGGGTAAGCGTAGGGAAATAGTAAATGGCAATCTTCCTGGTCCAAATTCAGATCCAACCATTCCAATGATTCCAAATCAAAAAGTTATAATCGAAATGCCGGCACATCTCAATCTTAATCTCAGCGCTGAATATCGGTACTCTAAAATACTCTCATTCTGGATAAAACTTAATAATATCTCCTATAACCGCTACTATGAATGGGCATTTTATCCTTCACAGGGGTTCCTTCTCATGCTTGGATTTACATATAGCTTATAATCGATGGAAGACCAGATTTTCCATTCTTCATTTTAGTGTTCATTTCTTGGTGAAAAATGTGTATTATTTTTAACATTTTTTTAAGAGAAAGCAATTAAAAATCAGTATATTTGTACCAATAATTAATAATCATAATATCAATAAATTATATTAGGGAAATTGAGGTTGATTCTGATGACTGGAAACAGTAAAAAAGATATCCGGATTTCATTACAAAAAAAATAAGTTTGATATCATCAAAGAGGAGTCAAATCAGATATGGCTCCTCATTAATATTTTTCTGTTATGATGTTTAGAAATTAAAGCAGGTTGACTTAAAAATAAGAGAATTATGGGTGAGAAAGAGAAGAAATTGCAGGACAGTAAGGATTATTCAGCTGATAACATCCAGGTGCTTGAGGGTCTTGAGGCTGTAAGGAAAAGGCCTGC
This sequence comes from Bacteroidales bacterium, assembly GCA_049792755.1. Classification (GTDB taxonomy): domain Bacteria; phylum Bacteroidota; class Bacteroidia; order Bacteroidales; family VadinHA17; genus LD21. The sequence goes on from JBARBF010000006.1 coordinate 4,333, forward strand.
AATGTACATTGGGGATATTGGTGTAAAGGGATTACATCATCTTGTATATGAAGTAATAGATAATTCTATTGATGAGGCAATAACAGGTTATTGTACTAAAATTGAAGTTGTCATTCATGAAGATGGTTCCGTAACAGTTATAGATGATGGAAGAGGTATTCCTACCGGAATTATGGAAAAAGAACAAAAATCTGCCCTTGAGGTAGTTATGACTGTTCTGCATGCCGGGGGAAAATTTGATAAAGATTCTTACAAAGTTTCCGGGGGTCTTCACGGGGTAGGAGTATCTTGTGTAAATGCACTATCTGCCCAGCTCTCAGCAGTAATTATGAGAGAAGGCAAAATTTACAAACAACAATATGAAAAGGGGAAACCTGTCACTGGCGTGGAGGTCATTGGGAAGACAGATAAATCTGGAACTACTATAACATTTAAACCCGATGGTACAATTTTCCAGACGACTGAATTCAACTTTGAGATACTTTCAGCAAGGCTACGTGAGCTGGCTTTCCTCAACAAGGGAATTCTGCTTACAATTCAGGATAGGCGCGAACTTGTAGATGACGGAAATGGCGGGACACACCGTTATGAAGAATTCCGATCGGAACTGGGGCTGAAAGAATTTGTTGAATATCTCGATTCAAACAGGGAAAGGCTTATTGAGAAAATTATTCATATAACCTTTGATAAGACTGAAATCCCAGTCGAGATTGCCCTTCAGTACAATAATTCTTTCTCCGAAAATGTCCATTCCTATGTAAATAATATAAATACCATTGAAGGAGGCACACATCTTGCCGGATTCAGGAGAGGTTTGACGCGCACACTTAAAAAATATGCCGAAGATTCAGGGGCAACTTCAAAACTGAAATTTGACATTAACGGTGATGATTTTCGGGAAGGACTGACAGCTATTATTTCTGTTAAAGTCGCTGAACCACAGTTTGAAGGTCAGACAAAGACTAAACTCGGGAACTCTGAAGTGATGGGTGCAGTCGATCAGGCTGTCAGTACGATGCTTACAAATTACCTTGAAGAGAACCCAAAAGATGCCAGGATTATTGTTCAGAAGGTGATACTTGCCGCAACTGCCCGTCATGCTGCACGTAAAGCAAGAGAACTTGTACAGAGGAAGAATGTTTTATCAGGTTCCGGACTGCCTGGCAAACTGGCTGATTGTGCTGACAGAGATCCTGCCAATTGCGAAATATACCTGGTGGAAGGTGATTCAGCAGGCGGAACAGCAAAACAGGGACGTGATCGCGGTTTCCAGGCTATTCTGCCATTGAGGGGCAAGATATTAAATGTTGAAAAGGCGATGCAGCACAGAATCTATGAAAGCGAAGAGATAAAAAATATATTCACAGCACTTGGTGTTAATATCGGAACTGAGGATGACAGCAAAGCGTTAAATATTTCAGGATTGCGTTATCATAAAATCATTATAATGACTGATGCTGATGTGGATGGTTCTCATATTACGACGTTAATAATGACTTTCTTTTTCAGATACATGCAGGATCTGATAAAGGGTGGAAATATCTATATTGCCACACCTCCTCTCTACCTTATTAAAAAAGGTAAATCCGAACGCTATTGCTGGACAGAAGAGGAGCGCGATCTGGCGGTTATGGAGATGGGACAGGGAAAAGAATCTTCTGTCGGTATTCAGAGATATAAAGGTCTGGGAGAAATGAACGCAGAACAACTCTGGTCCACAACAATGAACCCGGAGACAAGGACCCTGCGACAGGTCACTATTGAGAGCGCTGCTGAGGCTGATCATATTTTCTCTATGCTTATGGGTGATGAGGTTCCACCCCGTAGGGAATTTATTGAAACTCATGCAAAATATGCAAAGATTGATGTTTAAACTCCAAAAATTTTTCTCCTTATTTCCACCGCATTATCAGTGCAGACTTCACTGCAGCAGAAACATCTTATGCATTTCTTGTCGGTCAGTAGTATATAAGTAATTTTAGACGGCAGAGGTAAAATAGCCTGAACGGGACAGATATTAACACATTTCTGGCAGCCTGTGCAGTTTTCGTGGATAAATACCGGTCTTCTTTCAAGCTTTTTCAGGAATTTAATCCTTTTCATTACAAACTTCAGGGCAATATTATTAGTTGTTGAGATTGGTACTTTTGTAAACCCTTTCTTTATAATGCTGCTTATTTCAGGTCCATCATAAATAATTTCATCCAATGTCTTCAACCATTTCTTTCTGAAGAAAGCTGCCCTTGATGTTGGTACAACTAAAGGTTCATAACCGGCAATACGACTCGCAGTGATATCAAGTACAAGTGGGTTTGTTGAACCGAATAATAGCCCTATTTCAACTGGAAATCCCCGACCAGGTCCCGGCCCTTCCATACCCATAATGCCATCCATCAGAAAATAATCAGGAGTGATTGCTTCATTAAGATCAACCAGAAACTCTCCAAATTTACTTCTGTCCTGGTGCAGGGCATGTTGTTTCCCCTTGCTGAACCCCGGCACCAGACCAAGAGTGTTTTTTATTGCGCCTGTGAAGTATACAAGTTCGTGGTTTTTGAACTTAGGAAGAGAGACAATAAGATCAACCTGATCTGCAACAGCTGCAACTCTGATCTTTCCTATCCTCAATGATTTCTCAGCCGGGCTGTCCATGAAATTAACCCATTCGGCTCCAGTATTTTCGCATACCTTGAAAATGCCTGATTTCACACCTCTGAATTTCCGTGTATGAACAGCCGGAGAATCACCAATCAATACTGTAGCTCCCATTGATTGCAGAAATCTGACCATTGCCTCTACAACCACAGGATGTGTACTTATACATTTTGAAGGATCATCATCTGTAAGAATATTCGGTTTTACCAGTACTCTTTTCCCTTTTACATCAGGGCCATCGGTTTTTTTATATATATCAGCTATTAAATTATTGACCTCTTGAAGATTATACTCCTTGCACTTTCTGACAGCTATTTTAGTATTCATGTTTTTTTCTCTGAAAAGTATCCGATAAAGAAAACAGTATAAAAGCTATTCTGTTTCTTTAATTATTCGATATTAATTCTCTGATATTATCTTCTATTTCGGAAATAATTTTTTTAGAAGGACCGGAATAATTATTAATTATTATGCTGAAAACCATTTCTTTACCTGAAAGTGTTGTAAAATATCCTGCAAAACTTCTCACCCTTGTCATTGAACCGCTTTTTGCTTTGAGCCGTGAATCGAAAAGAGGATCCTTAAAATAGTTCTTCAAGGTTCCGTTTTTTCCGGCATCAGGTAATGATGAATAATATTCAGGGAAGTACTTTCCCCTGTTTTTCATATAAACCAGGAGACGTACCAATTCTCTTGTATTTACAGCATTTAGAGGAGAGAGGCCACTTCCATCTTCAATAAACATTCCGTTGGTATCTATGCCCGAATTATTAAGAAATTCATTAATAACCTGAGCGCCTGATGCAGTTGATCCGTTGTTTTTGAATTTTTTCCCTAATTCCTTAATCAGATGTTCGGCAAAAAGATTAACACTTTCATGGTTCAATACCCTAATTATATCAGATAGCGGAGGAGAATTGGTCTCCGAAATTAGTACTGACTCTTCAGCTTTAAAATTCTTTTCCATTCTTCTGGTTGTCGGATCGTCTGAAACTCGTATTCCGGCTTTCTTAAGTTTTTGGGTAAATATTTTAGCGAGAACCAGGGGAGGGTCAGTTATAGAAGCTTTCAGGACAAAATCATCCTGATCGACAGGAACGGTACCTGCAATCCATCCCTGTTTGCTATAAGGAGCGGCAAAAACATATCCTTCATCTGTGGTACCTGAAGAAATTAGAAAACTGGACAATTCGGACCTGCAATCATCCGGAATAATCTCTTTGAAAGACGGGGGGAAACTGCCCGAAAATGTTTTTAAATGAATCTCGTAAGTATTGTCAAATACAGATAAACCATAAGCTCCGGCACCATAATAATTACCTTCATCCTCCCATAACCATTTCCCCGGAACGGGCAAAAAATCGTAATATGAATCATCCGTAATCACTTTCCCTTTTATTCTTTTTATTCCCAGCTTTTTAATTTCAGTGACCCAGTTGTCAGGGAAACCTTTATAGTAATCAGAAAAATATTTTGACCCCAATGCAGGATCTCCTCCTCCGTGAATGATGATATTCCCTTTAAGTCTTCCAAATCTTTTATTCAATTTTCCGGTATAACCTACAGTGGTTTGGAAAGTATATCCCGGACCAAGCAATTCAAGTGCAGCTGCTGAAGTAATAACTTTCATAACTGAAGCGGGCGTCAAGCTTATACCGGAATTATAATCAAGCATGAGCTCTCCTGTTTTCGCATCTGCGACGCATAAAGATAAAGAAGCATGTGCCAGAGAAGAATCAGCAATAAAGGTATCGGACGATTTTTCCTGTGAAAAGGAACAGATTGTCATGAAGGCCAGCGATAATATAAAGAAAATGATCCTCATTTATGAATTGATTTGTTTAGTTCGAGAGTTGATAATAGTCCGCATGCAGCCTGTATATCCACACCACGGCTTGCCCTTATGGTGGTAAGTATTCCTTTGGCATTAAGTGCCTCTTTGAAATTAATCGTTGATCCCAGGCTGGGACTCTGGAATTCCGACCCGGGTATTGTGTGATAACGGATAATATTAATACGGCATTTAATTCCATTAAGTATTCTCGACAGCTCCTTTATATGGCCCGGGGTATCATTTACTCCTTTAAACAGGATATATTCAAATGAAACTCTTCGCTGGCTGTTTAAATCGAAATTTCGGATAATATGCAGTACCTCTTTGACAGTATTGGTTCGCTGGACCGGCATAAGTCTTCTTCTCTCCTCATCAAACGGAGAATGCAGACTAACAGCAAGATGACACCTGCTTTTTTCGAGAAATTCTTTTATTCCGGCTATCAGGCCTACCGTGCTTACGGTAATTCGTGCAGGGCTCCAGGCATAGCCCCATTCACTTGTAAGGATATCAAGGCTCTTCAGCACCTCAGAAATATTGTCTAAAGGTTCACCCATTCCCATGTATACCATGTTTGTCAGGTTTGTGAACTCAGGCAGGCTTCTGAACTGGTTAAGTATTTCATTTGAGGATAAGTTTCCCTGAAAACCCTGTTTCCCTGTCATACAGAAGATACATCCCATTTTACAGCCTGCCTGAGATGATACACAAATTGTTGCACGCTCATCTTCAGGAATATAGGCAGTTTCTATGTATTTGTCATTCAGAACATTAAAAACATATTTTTTAGTACCGTCAGAACTTTTGGCTTCATTTACAGGTGCCGAAAGGCCAATTTCATAATCAACTGAAAGAAGCTCTCTTGCTTTTTTTGACAGGTTTGTCATTTCATCAATCGAGTCTGTCTGTTTCTTATAAAGCCAGTCAGATATTTGTTTTGCTGCAAAACCAGGCAATCCAAGCCGTTTAGTCACAGCAATCAGTTCATTTAATGTCTTTCCGTATAGTCTTTCTTTAAGCATAATTATTCTTTTACCTTCCTTCATCCTCACGCCTCACGCCTAACGCCTCACACCCCACACCTCACGCCTCACACCTCACGCCTCACGTACTGTTCTCTGATATTTGTTAAATACTATTGTTATCAGTGTTAAAGTGTTGTTAAAAATTTGTAATTTATTGAAGATCATTCGAAAAATGCATGATCTTTGTAAAACAAAATTCAATAATTAAGGTTATAAAGATATCAAACTTTTGTGAAGGCAGAATAGATGTATTCAGACCATCGACGAAAGGACAGATTAATTTAAATTGAAAAACTATGAAAGTTAAGTATTTTTTTGGAGCGGTTTTAATGGCTCTTTTAGGGGCATCAATTGCTTTGTTTGCTTATTCAAAGATGATGGTAAAGCCTGTAGTGGCTTCTTCGAAAGATAGTTCCAGTGTTGAAGGGCAAAATGCAAGAGCCTATCTCACATCTCTTCAGACTGCCCAGGAGGGACCTGTAGATTTGACATATGCTGCTGAATTGACAGTTCATGCGGTAGTTCATGTTCATATAAAAATGATGGAAGCCCCCGATAATCCTATTATGGACTGGTTTTATGGCAACAGGAATTCTAAGCCACAACCGGTTAGCGGCTATGGATCAGGTGTCATTATTTCAAATGACGGTTACATAATTACCAATAACCATGTCGTTGAGAATGCAGAATCAGTTGATGTTACTCTAAATGACAAAAGAACTTTTAATGCAAAGGTAGTCGGCCGTGACCCGGGTAGTGATATTGCCTTGCTTAAAATAAAAGCTGACAATCTTCCATATATAAAATATGGTGATTCGGACCAGCTCAGACTGGGTGAATGGGTTCTGGCCGTTGGAAATCCATTCAATCTTACTTCTACGGTTACTGCAGGTATTGTCAGCGCCAAGGGAAGAAGCCTTCATTTAAATGAAGGAGCATATTCAATTGAATCGTTCATACAGACTGATGCGGCTATTAATATGGGTAACAGTGGCGGCGCTCTTGTAAATACCAAAGGGTTACTTGTAGGAATTACATCTGCAATTATGTCACCTAACAGCGCTTATGCCGGCAACTCTTTTGCTATCCCTGTCACAATTGTTAAAAAGGTTGTTGATGATCTGAAAAAATACGGTGAGGTACAGAGAGCCCTTATCGGAGTAAATATTCAGGATGTTGAATCTTCTGATGCAGAAAAATATAAGCTGCCTGCCGTTAAAGGTGTTTTGATAACGAGAGTTCTGGATGAAGGTGCAGCAAAAGAAGCAGGTCTGAAGGCAAACGATGTGATTGTGAAGTTTGACGGGAATGAGGTAAACAGTGTTTCAGAACTGCAGGAACATGTCGGAGAAAAACATCCGGGAGATAAAGTTGAAATAACTTATATCAGGAACGGAAAAGAGAACTCAGTTCCATTAGTCATGAAAAACATGGCAGGTAATACAAAAGTTGTCACTCAACAAATGGAAGATGAATCCAATGTGGTTTTTGGTGCCAGACTGGAAGCTCTTGGATCAGACGATATGAATTCACTCAATATTGATTATGGTGTTAAAGTACTTGAAATCAATAAAGGAAAATTTAAAGATATAGGAATGGCAGAAGGATTTATTATTCTGAGCATTAATGGTAAAAAAGTAAAAACTCCTGATGATGTAAGGCAATTCACAGATAATGGTAAGACTCTTAAATCGATAGAAGGAGTTCTTCCTGACGGGACAATCTTTAATTACAAGTTCGGAAAGTAAAAGAAAAAAGGGCATAATTCACTATTATTCAGGGGATTTATAGAAATAAATCCCCTTCTCACAACAATAGTGAATTATTTTTGTTATTACATAATAAAGCAATATCTTTGCGGAAATTTTTTGGGAGGCATAATGAGACAGCTAAAGATTACCAAATCTATAACAAACAGAGAGAGTGCTTCACTCGACAAATATTTGCAGGAGATTGGTAAGGAAGAGTTGATATCGGTAGAAGAAGAGGTTGAATTGGCTCAACGGATAAAGAAAGGCGACAGAGCTGCTCTTGAGAAACTCACCAAAGCAAATTTACGTTTTGTAGTTTCTGTTGCAAAACAATATCAAAACCAGGGACTTAGTCTTCCTGATCTTATCAACGAAGGTAATTTGGGCCTTATCAAGGCTGCAGAGAAGTTTGATGAAACACGTGGTTTCAAGTTTATTTCCTATGCCGTATGGTGGATACGGCAGTCAATTCTTCAGGCGCTTGCTGAACAATCAAGAATTGTAAGATTACCGTTGAACCAGGTTGGTTCACTCAATAAGATAAATAAAGCTTTCTCGAAATTTGAACAGGAGAATGAGAGGACTCCCTCGCCGGAGGAACTTGCAGATGTTCTCGAACTGCCTAAAGAAAAAGTAACTGATACATTGAAAGTATCAGGGCGACATGTATCTGTTGATGCTCCTTTTATTGAAGGAGAGGACAATAGTTTACTCGATGTTCTTACCAACTCTGATTCACCTGTTGCGGATAAGCTGCTGATGGATGAATCGCTTTCAAGGGAGATCTACAGGGCGCTTGCCACACTTACCGAGAGAGAGAGGGATATTATCAGATTCTTCTTTGGAATAGGTTGCCAGGAAATGACACTTGAGGAGATCGGTGAAAAATTTGGTCTCACGCGTGAGAGGGTTCGTCAGATCAAAGAAAAAGCTATCAGAAGGCTGAGACATACTTCAAGAAGCAGATTATTAAAAGGATATTTAGGTTAAATTTGCCGGAAATCCGGAATGTAAAGGCGCTCTGACGGGCGCCTTTTTTTGGTGTGCCGTGCATAGCGATTAATTTGAAGGTGAAAGTCCTTTATGGGGGTTTGTAGTTACCAACCATTAGCCAAGAGCAAGTGTGTCCATCGTGAGGTGGAATCTGAAGGAAGCAGGAGGCAAAGTTCCGGCCCGAGGAACACGAACCATATCAGGCATAACTGGCGGGAAGAGCTTGCCAAACAAAGCGAAATCCAATAACTACACGGACGTTGGGATGTAAATATGGCGGGTATATGGAATGAAGGTTAATCGCTTTACCGCGGGATATCTCACGGACATGACGAAACAGAGTATGAATCATGGTCGAAAGAAGGTTTACCGTGAGAAGTCAGCCGAGGCCATAGTACCACATTACTACTCAATGTGGGAAGGGCTGAACCTTAACGAGTGAGTAGTAAATGAATGTTACCAACATGAAGGGAGGAACGCAGAAAATCTTTGAACCATCAAAGACCTGTCCACGGAAAGATAGGACGGCATCCGAAGGCTACGTGGAAGGGCAGACTTTTATGTGGATAACTGAAAACAACCTCACCACCAATGATTATCGATTAGGAAACGGGCTTTTAGAACACATCCTGTCACCATCGAACCTGAATGCAGCCTTCAAACAAGTAAAGCGCAATAAGGGTGCGGGCGGTGTAGACAAAATGGAGGTAGAGTCCTTAAAGGACTATCTTGTCATCAACAAGGATATGCTAATTAAGTCCATCCAAATGGGGAAATATCGCCCCAATCCGGTAAGACGGGTATGCATACCCAAAGAAAACGGAAAACAACGCCAATTGGGTATCCCCACGGTAGTAGACAGGGTAATCCAACAAAGCATCGCACAAAAACTGACCTCTATTTACGAGCCACAGTTCTCAGCCAACAGCTATGGGTTCAGACCAAAGCGCAGCGCCCACCAGGCTCTTCGGAAATGTCAGGAATACATTACTCAAGGCTATATCTACGCAGTTGATATAGACCTGGAACGGTTCTTTGATACCGTTAACCATAGTAAGCTGATAGAGGTACTTTCCCGAACCATCAAGGACGGACGTGTGGTGTCACTTATCCACAAATACCTCACTGCAGGAGTAATGAAGGAAGGCCACTACGAAGAAACCTATGAAGGCGTACCGCAAGGCGGGCCGTTAAGTCCGCTATTGGGGAATATCCTGCTGAACGAGCTGGACTGGGAGCTTGAAAAGAGGGGACATAAGTTCGTTCGCTATGCTGACGATATGGTAATACTCTGCAAGTGCCGCCGCAGTGCCGAAAGGACGATGGAAAGCATCGTGTCCTACATAGAGAGGACGCTCTTTTTAAAAGTCAATCGGGTCAAAAGTGTGGTTGCCACCGTGAAGGACATCAAGTTCCTTGGCTATAGCTTCTACCAATTGAAAGGGGAAGGTCGGCTACGGATACACCCAAAAAGTGTAACAAAGATGAAAACTCGGATTAAGCAGTTGACATCAAGAAGCAACGGATGGGGTAACGAACGGCGGAAGGAAGCACTAAGTCTATATATAAAAGGCTGGGTGCAATACTTCAAGTTGGCTGATATGCGTAAACTTTTGGAGAAAACGGACGAATGGTATCGCCGCAGGCTACGTATGGTAATCTGGAAACAATGGAAACGGATTAAAACCAAACTGGAAAATTTAATTAAGCTTGGCATCAACAAATACAAGGCTTATGAGTGGGCGAACACTAGGAAAGGCTACTGGCACATTGCCAACAGTTTTATCCTGTCACGTACTATCTCTAACATTCGTTTACGCAAGTCTGGATACGTTTTCTTGCTGGATTATTATGAATCGGTAAGAGGTGTGTCTTAAGGAACCGCCGTATACCGAACGGTACGTACGGTGGTGTGAGAGGTCGGAAAATAAAGAAGGAGGAAAACTTCTTTATTTTCCTCCTACTCGATTCTGTTTTGGTGATCCAGCTGGGGCTCGAACCCAGGACCCCATCCTTAAAAGGGATGTGCTCTACCAGCTGAGCTACTGAATCAATAATTGGTTGCAAACTAACCAGGGACCCTTCCGCAAAGCGGAATGCTCTACCAGCTGAGCTACTGAATCCTCTTTTGTTTTTGCGAGTGCAAATGTATGATAAATTTAATTTCAATGCAAAAAAACAAATCAGTTTTCCTGGTTATTTAATGTAACAGTTTGACCGGAAGTCAATTTAATTCGCTATTTTAGTGATGCCATTGTCCATTTTAAAAGCAAATTCATGAAGAAACTTTTCAAAGACAAAGTTGTGATAGTAACAGGAGCCTCCTCGGGTATAGGAAAATCAATAGCTCTCGAATTTGCTTTAAATGGAAGCAAGGTAGTGATTGCCGCCCGATCGGAGTCCAAACTTTCTGAGATAGCCAATGGTATAAATGAAGGTGGTGGCGAGGCTATATATGTCAGAACGGATGTCAGCATTGAAGCGGATTGTAAAAAACTAATTGAAAAAACAGTTGAAAAATTTGGCAGAATTGATATCCTTGTAAACAATGCCGGATTATCAATGAGAGCTGCTTTTCTGGATGTTGATATCAAGGTACTTCACCGGCTTATGAATGTAAATTTCTGGGGCACAGTTTATTGTACGAAATTTGCATTACCCTATCTTCTTGAAAGCAAAGGATCATTAATCGGAGTATCATCGGTTGCCGGTTTCCATGGACTTCCGGGACGCACCGGGTATTCAGCTTCAAAATTTGCAATTCATGGTTTTCTTGAAACCATAAGGATCGAAAACCTTAGAAAAGGTTTACATGTAATGATAATAGCCCCGGGATTTACATCTACCGAAATCAGAAAACATGCTCTTACTGCAAACGGTGAGGAACAGGGCGAATCACCAAGGAATGAAAAAGCGCTTATGTCACCGGAATATGTGGCAAAATGGGTGCTCAAAGGTATCAGGAAGAAAAAAAGAAACAAACTTCTGACCTGGGATGGAAGACTGACAGCTTTATTCCAGAGAATTCTTCCGGAAGTTGTTGAATGGGCCTATTATCATGAAATGTCGAGGGAGCCAAAGTCGCCAATAAAATAATTTCAAAATGGGATTATAAGATTGCCACGCCCTCCTTCGTTGGGCTCGCAATTGACAGTGTACGTAAGATTAATTCTGTTTAGGCTATTACCAATTAAGAAAATGACACGGTCATTGCTGAGAAGCGAAGCGACGAAGCAATCTCATGTCTCAAGTCCGATTTTAATTATGTAGATGTTTTGACTGAAAAATCTTTGTAATGAAATCTTCTTCCCTGCGTCATGTATTTAAACCAATTAAAAATTTAAATACATACACTATGAAAAAATTATTATCAATCATCGTTTTAACGATTACAGCGACAATTGTTTATGGTCAGAAATCTATCGACGACTTATTTGAAAGATATGCCGGAAAAGATGGATTTACAACAGTGACAATTAATGGGAATCTGCTTAAACTGGCAAGATGCCTGGGCGACACAGATAATGAGAATTCAATTCCTGTCAATATTACTGAGATACGCATTCTTGCACAGGAAGATAAGAGCATGAAGGTTGATAACTTTTATGATATGGTCATTAATGATATCGACCTGAAAAATTATGACGAATTTATGAGAGTAAAAAAATCAGATCAGAATCTGAGAATGCTTGTCCGCTCTGAAGGGAATAAGTTAAAGGAATTTTTGCTCATTGCGGGAGGAGAGAGTAATGCCCTCATACAGATAAAAGGCAACATGACTTATGAAGAGGCAAAAAAGTTTTCCGATGATGCAAAGAGGAAGCAAGGGGCGGATCTGACGGAAATATATAAGTAATTAATATTGTAACTATCTTTATAATCACAGTATTAATTGCTTGTTGCAGGAATGACCAGGGCTGATTTTAATGATCTTGTCCGGCTGATTAACCGTAATCTTTATGGTTATGCCTTCCGCATCCTCCGAAATCAGGAAGAGGCGGAAGATGCTGTTCAGGAGATTTTCATAAAACTCTGGAATCTCGGAAATAAACTTGATACATATGAAAGTGTTGCAGCATTGGCAACTACGATGATTAAAAATTATTGTATTGATCAGATCAGAAAAAGAAAATACTATGCTCAGGGGGATAGCGTGAATCAGGACTTTCAGAATGCAGCCAATGCATCGCCCTATGAACTCATGGAAAAAAGAGAATCAGAAGATATTCTTCATCATATAATTGACCAATTGCCGGAAATTTATAAAGATGTTATAAAATTCAGGGAGATTGAAGGGTTGTCTTATGAAGAGATAGCCTTTAAGACTGAACAGAATATCAATACTCTGAGAGTGACTCTGTCACGTGCCAGGAAAATGATCAGAGAAGAATTTAATAAATATCAGTATGAAAGAAGTGGAATTAAAAAGGTTGATCGAAAAGTACTATAACGGGGAAAGTACTGAGGAAGAGGAGAGTACCTTAAGAGATTATTTCAGGAAGAACAATATCCCTGAAGGTTATGAAACCGAAAAGCTTATTTTCAGCTATTATACTGAATCAGCTGAGGTTCCTGAACCATCTATTGATTTTGAAGCTAGGATTTTAGCCGGGATTGATTCTTATGAAATAAAACGCTCATCCAGGAAGTTGAAGAAGTATCTTCTTCCTATATTGAGTGCAGCAGCAGGTTTACTCATCCTGGCGGGATCTTATTTCTTTTTTATAAGCAGAGCTGAACCGGCGGACACATTTTCAGATCCTGAACTTGCTTATGCAGAAACTATAAAAATTCTCAGGGATGTTTCATCCCAGCTGAATCATGGTGCTCAGATTCTGGAACCGGTTGGCAAAATAAATGAGATTACCAGAAAAAGTTTTGAATCATTGAATAAATCCACGAGAATTGTTGAGAATAACCTGAAAAACCTCAATTATCTTAAAAGAGCAATTGAAATTTCTCATGTTAATGTTGATAAAAGTATTAACAAATAAAAATCTATGATATGAAAAAGATTTTTCTTTCCATCATTTCACTATGTCTGATACTGATGGTACATGCTCAAAGTAGCGCTGTTGATGATATGTTTAATAAGTACTCTGAAAAACAGGGATTCACAGTTGTGTCTATTTCCAGTAAGATGTTCAGTCTGTTTGCAAATAAGGAGGCAGATAATAAAGATGCTGACGAAGTTATAAACAGACTCAAATCAATTAAAATCCTGTCAGTTGAAGATTCTTTGCTTAATAAAAACCTGAACTTTTATTCAGAACTCATTAAGAAACTTGATCTGTCAGTTTATGAAGAGCTTATGGTGGTTAAAGAGGGACAGGATATTACAAAATTTCTAATTAAACAAAAAGGAAACACTATTTCAGAATTACTTGTTATTAAGGGTGGACCGGGAGGAAATTCTCTGATATCAATTAAAGGGGAATTAAATCTTAAAAGTATATCAGATATGTCTAAAAGCATTGATATACAAGAACTTAAAGACCTTGATAAGATTCAAAAGAAAAGTCCTGAGGAATAAAATATTAATTTTAAAAATTCCGAAAGCAACCATAATTCAAAAGATGTGGTCAAATGTTTAGATGTGTCTGAATATAATGGACAACTTAAGTATGAATTTTTTTATATTTGTACTGATTCGAAATATGAACCAATTCTAAACCTATGAGAAATCAAGTCATTAATCGATCCGGAATTCTGATGATCAGTTTGTTTTTAATTTCACAGGTATCTTTTTCACAATTTAAGGAAGCTGATTTCTTAAGAAGTGTTCCAGCTGACGGCGCAAAATTTCTGAAAGCTTATATAACACCTTATGCAAACGCATTTGGAGCTGGTCTTAGCGGAAGCTGGTACAATACGGCTAAACCACATAAATTTGGCGGATTCGATATAACTGCCGGAATTAGCGTTGGGGTAGTCCCCACATCTGCTGAAACATTTGATGTATCGAAGATTGGTCTTTCATCGTCTTTAACAGGAACCGGGCTTGCCTCAACAGTTGCTGGTCCTGATAAAAAAGGTCCGCTAATGACATATAAAGATAAAACAAGCGGAGTCACTCTGATAACATTCAATACTCCTAAGGGGGCAGCGTGGCGATATGTTCCGGTTCCTACCGGACAGGTCGGAATAGGGTTGCCCTTTGGAACGGAGTTGAAAGTAAGATTTATTCCTAAAATAACTATTGATAAAGGCAATGTTTCCCTCTGGGGTGTTGGAATCCTTCATAGTATAATGCAGTATATCCCGGGGAATAAAATATTGCCTTTAGATGTTTCGCTCTTTGCCGGATATACCAGGCTTCTCGTAAATGTACCTCTTGATGTCCAACCGGATTCGTTAATCAGTGCTTATTCTTCACCCGATAACATCGTAACGACATTTAATAGTCAGAATCTTAAAGTAAGTGTTCAGGCTTTAAATATAAGTGCAATAGCATCACTTGATCTGAAAGTCATTACATTCTACGGTGGACTTGGTTATTGCAAGACCAAAACAATAATGGAACTTTCAGGTAATTTTCCAACACCAACTCCGGTTGCAACTGCGCCTTATGTACAGTATAATAACAACGGTGTTATAAAGGGCACCGATTTTCCTAATCTGGATATTAAAAACTTCTCAGGTCTTAGAGCTAATGTCGGCTTTCGGATTAAACTTGCCATCGTTACACTTCATTTTGACTATACCAGAGCACAATATAATGTTCTTACTACGGGACTGGGATTCTCATTCAGATAAAAAAATTATTGTTTCTGAAATCCCCGGTTCCCAGAGAGTTCCGGGGATTTTTTTTCATTCATAGAACTATTTTGATGGTTTATTAGTTAGTGGATTAAATCTTAATGCAAAGAGACTGATGAAAGTTGATACCCAGAAAATAAATAATGGTTACCGGGCATTACTTCTGGCTGCAAAGAATACTGTAGCGCCTGAAGATAATCATTTTATAAGAAGAGCATTGAATCTTGCCATGGAGGCGTGTTCTGATAAAATCATTCTTACAGGCGAACCCGAGATCCTTCACGCCCTATCTGTAGCGAGAATTATTGCAGGAGAGATGGGTCTTGGACTTACATCTATTATCACTGCCTTATTGCATGATTCATACAACAACCTCGGTCTTACTCCAAAAGAGCTTGAAAATGAGTTTGGTGTTAAGGTTGTTGAGATACTGAATGGCTTTGCACGTATTACCAGTCTCGATTCCATGCAATCCTCCTTTCAGGCAGAAAATTTCCGCAAACTGCTTTTAAGTCTGGCTGATGATGTAAGAGTAATATTAATTAAGCTTGTAGAAAGACTTGAATACATGCGTAACCTTGATAACGCTCCGGAGAAGGAGAGAATTCCAATGGCTTCGGAAACGTACTTTCTTTACGCACCTCTTGCACACAGACTTGGTTTTTATAACATTAAATCGGAGATGGAGGATCTTGCAGTCAAATATCTTGAGCCGGAACAATACAACTATGTTGAATGCCGTCTTAGGCAAACTACAGCTTCAAGGAATAAGCTGATACGCGACTTTTCGGCTCCGCTCAAAGAAAAACTGGAAAAGCAGGGCTTTATATTTTCTATTAAAAGCCGAACAAAATCGATACATTCCATAATGCTTAAGATGAAAAAGCAAGGAGTGGAATTTGAAGAGGTATATGATCTTTTCGCGGTAAGAATTATTATTGAAAGTCCGGAGGCAAATGAAAAATCTGATTGCTGGAGGGCTTATTCTGTGGTAACTGACTTATATCAACCTAACCCCAGCAGATTACGAGACTGGATCTCAATACCAAAATCTAACGGTTATGAATCACTTCATACCACAGTTGTGGGACCAAGGGGAAAATGGGTTGAAGTACAGATTCGCTCTGCCAGAATGGATGAGATTGCTGAAAAGGGATTAGCGGCTCACTTCAAATATAAGGGAATTAAAGGAGAAGGAGGACTTGACTCATGGTTGTCGAAGATGCGCGAGATACTTGAATCGTCTGAGAAAGAGGATAATGCATTTCTTGACCAGGTGCGGTCAGGTTTATATACCGATGAAGTTTTTGTTTTTACTCCGAAAGGCGATCTTCGTCAATTGCCTGCCGGAGCAACAGTTCTAGATTTTGCTTTCGATATTCATACCGCTGTAGGAGCTTCATGTGTGGGAGGAAAAGTCAATGGGAAAAATGTAACAATAAAATATGTTTTGCAGAACGGAGATCACGTTTCTATAATAAGATCAAAAAACCAGAAACCTAAGCAGGATTGGTTGTCCTTCGTAGTCACAACAAAGGCAAAAACAAAAATCAAGCAGGTACTGAATGAAGAAAAAACAAAAGCGGCTGCCGATGGCAAAGAGATCCTGATGCGCAGGATGAAGAACTGGAAAATAGTGTATGGTGATTTACTGATACAAAAACTGCTTAATTCGTACAGTCTCAAGACTGCTCAGGATCTATATTATCTTATTGCAACAGAAAAGATCGATCTGCTTTCTATTAAAGAAGTACTGTTAAAGGATGAATCAATAGATGAAAATCCTGATGTGACAATATTGCCGGAGAGAGAGACAAAAGAACAGGCTGATACCCAGATTTCAGATTATCTGATAATTGAAGACAGGGTTGAAGGCCTTGATTATAAGCTTTCAAAATGCTGTAATCCGGTATTTGGTGACAGTGTTTTTGGTTTTGTCACAATTTCTGAGGGAATAAAAATTCACAGGACCAGCTGTCCGAATGCACACAACATGATGGCCAGGTATCCTTACAGGGTAATTGCTGCCCGCTGGTCAAAGTCAAAAAACAGTCCTTCTTTCGTAGCTGCAATTAAAATAGCAGGTATTGAGGATATTGGAATGGTAAATAAAATTGCTGATGTAATTGCTGATCACAAAGCAGTTGTAAGGAGTTTCAATTATAATATGGCAGATGGTTTATTTGAAGGAATACTTAATATAATGGTTCCTAATAGTGATATTCTCCATGGAATTATGAGAAGAATACAATCGATAAAAGGAATATTGAAAGTGACTCGGTATGATAATATTTAATCAACCAATCACCCCTCTGTCCCGCTTCAGCGGGACATCTCCCCCAAGGGGGAGAAAACTCTCATCCATTTAGTCGAATTCCACTAGAGTGCAGCGCTTGTCTCCCCCTGGGGGGAGTGCCCGAAGGGCGAGGGGGTCTTCAATTCAATATCTCTGATCCGGCTTAACCGGAAGTTTTGCCATTTTCTCTACCTCAAGTGAAGGAAACCCGAACTCTTCAACGACTTTTCCAAGTATCAGATAGGTGCCGCTTCCTTTGAAAGGCCAGTTTTTAAGAGATTGAGAGAAATGAGTTGTATCAAAGAAATTTCCTTCGGCATCGATAAAACATCCAAAATTCATCCAGCCATTTTTATTTGTTTTAATATACTTAACAGTAACCAGGTGTCCGACCATCCGAATTTTTCTGCCTGTATACTCGCTCATCCTGCGTGCAGGTACCTCACCGCGGAAAGATGTTTCAAGCATATCGAACCAGCTCATTGTGACAGGAAAACCGAATAATTCAATTTCATCATATCCATCTTCGGTTTTTCCCTGGACAAGATCAGGAAGAGAAAAATCACGGACAGGTGTGGAGAATAGGGGACGAATATTATCAGGTTTGTTTTTGTTTATCATCATATGAGCTTCCCATAGAAGAACAGCCTTCTTCTTTCCAGTAAATCTGAAAGCACCGGCTCTTATAAGAAGAATTACCTGCTCCAGTCCCGGATTTACTCTTGTAATAAAATCGTTGAGGTCAGCAAATAAACCTTCAGCTTTTCGTATCTCCTCAATTGACTGAGCCAGCCTGTACTCAAGACTCAATATATGAATGAATCCGATATATATATCTGTTCCAAAGATTGTTGTCTTATAAGTGCTCTTGTTTACGCATGGCAACTGAATTGTTGCTCCGTACCTTCTTGCTTCATGCACATAAACCCATGTCCTGTAAAAACCTCCGAAATTATTAATCACTGCTACCATGAACTCAAGCGGATAATGAGCTTTGAGATAAAGACTCTGGAAGCTTTCAACGGCATAAGACGCAGAGTGGGCTTTTGAGAATGAATACCCGGCAAAAGATTCAATCTGTCTCCATACCTCTTTTGTTACCTCGTCGCTGTAGCCCTTTTCGCGACAGTTTGAGAAGAATCTTTCAGTAATACGCTGCATCTCCTGTTTCGATCGGTATTTGCCGCTCATTGCGCGTCGCAGGGTATCTGCATCAGAAAGATCCAATCCTGCAAAGTGATGACAGACTTTCAGTACATCTTCCTGATAGACCATGACACCGAATGTCTCTTCAAGCTGTTCCTTCATGACAGGATGTATATATTCGAATTTTCCGGGGTTATGGAACCTGTAGATATATTCTTTCATCATACCGGAACGTGCAACACCAGGTCGTATCACGGAACTGGCTGCAACAAGAGTAGTGTAATTGTCGCAACACAGCTTTTTCAGAAGCCCGCGCATTGCAGGACTTTCGATATAAAAACATCCTTTAGTCTCACCAATCTTAAGATACTCTTTTACTTTTTCATCGTTTTTAAATTTCTGTACGGCATGAACATCAACATCGATACCCCGGTTGTGCAGGATTATTTCTGCACTCTCGCGGATGTGGCCAATTCCCCGTTGACTCAGGATGTCGAGTTTCTCAAAGCCAATCTCTTCTGCTGTGTACATATCCCACTGGGTTGTAGGAAAACCTTTCGGAGGCATATCGAGAGCAGTGTAACAGGTAATCGGATTTTCAGAGATGAGAATGCCACCTGCATGGATGCTCCGCATGTTGGGGAAATCCGCTATCTTCAGGCCTGTTGAGAAAATAATATTGGTAATCTCGTTACGGTTAGTTTCTGCGGAAGGATTATCAATAAGTGAATCAATCTCTTCCTTGGGTAATCCGTGTACTTTTCCAAGTTCACGGACGATCGACTTTCCCCTGAAGGTGCTCATTGTGCCAAGTAATGCTGTATGGCCGTAGCCATATCTCTTGAAAATATAATCTATTACCTCATCCCGCTCTTTCCATGAGTAGTCGATATCAAAGTCAGGGGGGCTGCTCCGTTTCGGATTAATGAATCTCTCGAAGTAAAGGTTTAGATCAATAGGGTCAACATTAGTGATTTTCAGACAGTAAGCAACTACAGAGTTTGCACCGCTTCCACGACCGACATGATAAAAACCACGGGCCATTGAATATCTTACAATGTCCCATGTAATCAGGAAATAGGCAGAGAAACCAAGCCTGTCGATTATTTCAAGTTCGTGCTTTACTCTTTTCTTTGCTTCGCTGTTCTGCCTGCCATACCTGTATGTCATTCCGTCCCAGGCAAGTTTTTCGAGAAGCAACTTATCATCATATCTGCTTGCAGAATAGATTTTTTTGTTTTTAAGGCTTTCGCGATCAAACTGTAAATTACAGTCATCCAGAAGCTTTTTTGTGTTATTAAATAACCAGGGGTGTTCTTTCATGATCTTTTCAACATAGGCCGGATCTTTAAAAAATTCATCTTCACCGGCGCATTGCCATTGCTGAAGGTGACTGAGAAGAATATTGTTGTCGACAGCCCTGAGACTCTTGTGAATAAAAATGTCATTCGTCTCAGCAAATGTAACGGACTGCAGTAAAACCATCGAGTTTCTGCTTAATGAAGTCAGCGTCAGCAGGCTGTTCATCTCGTTTGGTCTTATTCCTAAGCGCTCATTATCAAATAATTTACGTGCAGGAATTTTTTTGAGAGAATATATTATATACGATTCGGAGAATTGAGGTGCCGGAAACGGAATTGAGGACTTGTTGAAATTCTGATCGGAGAGAAATTCATTCAGCTCCTGTAAACCTTTGTTATTACGGGCAATCCCGATATACTGAAATTCATTATCATTCCTGAATTCTATGCCTGCAACAGGCCTGATATTGTTTTTGCTGCATTCTCCTGCAAATTCGGGAATTCCGGTTGAGTTGTTAATATCGGTAAGCACAATAGTATCCGTTCCTGCAGCGAGCGCTTTCTGCACAAGCTGTTCAACGGACATCGTTCCGTAGCGGAGGCTGTAATATGAGTGACAGTTAAGATACATTTACTTGTTTTTCGTCTCACGTTTGGCCCCCCAACCCCCCTAAAGGGGGGCTAATTTCTACACCAAAGTCTAATTCTTCTTTATTCCACAATTTAATCCCCCGCCAGGGGGCTTTAACGTTCCCAATGCCAATACCCTCCACGGAGTCTTTCCTCCATCATATTTTGCTCTTTAAGAGCGTTTTCGAGCTGTTTAAGGGCTTTTTCCTCTCTTTCGCTTACAGTCATTACCCCGGAAGCTCTCCTTACCGCATTTCGCCCGAAACGCTTCCTGATCCTGTCCATTGCCATATACAGACTGACTTTTTCAGGAGTATCATCAAACATGTCAAGTTGCTGGACTCCTCTTACCATATGACTGAATCTTACACCGATGAGTCTTATAAGCATGCGTCTCTGATAGAGTCTGGCAAAAAGTTCTTTGGTTATATCGGCGAGTACATGGTCAAATGATGTATATGGTATTCGTTTCTGCAATGTATGGGTATCGAAGTTTGAATACCTTATTTTGACAGTAACGCATGAAGTGAGTTTCTCCTGCTTTCTCAGCTCAAATGCGATCTTTTCCACCATGCTTACAAGCAATTGGTTAAGCCTCACCAGGTCGGTGGTGTCTTTTTCGAAAGTGTGTTCGGTGCTTATCGATTTCTGTTCTGAATAGCTGATGACGGGAGTAGAATCGATGCCATTAGCTCTCTTCCACATTTCAATACCATTTTTACCCATCAGCTTTTCAATCATCTCAACGGGTATATTCCTCAGGGTATAAATTGTGGCAATGCCCATCGAGCGGAGTACCTGGTAAGTCTTCTGACCGATCATCGGTATTTTTCTTATTGAAAGGGGATCGAGGAACGGAAGCACAATCTCTTTTTGCACTTCAATTTCACCGTTTGGCTTTGCCTCACCGGTTGCTATTTTTGATACGGTCTTGTTGACTGAAAGGCCTATTGATATTGGCAGACCTGTCTCTTTTATTATATACTGTCGCAATTCATGCGACCATTTGTAACATCCGTAGAAACGGTCCATTCCGGTGAGATCAATGTAGTGCTCATCAACAGATGCTTTCTCATACAGCGGCGCTCTTTCGGCAATTATACCGGTCACAATATTTGAATAGTTGCTGTAGAGTTCCATGTCGCCTCTTATCACTATGGCATCGGGACACATATTCCGGGCCATTTTCATAGGCATAGCGGAACTCACGCCGTACTTCCGTGCCTCATAGCTGCAGCTAGATACAACTCCACGGTCCGACATGCCGCCTATTATTACCGGTTTCCCGTTCAGACGACTGTTCTTAAGTCTCTCAACAGATACAAAAAATGTATCGAGGTCGAGATGCAGAACTGATCGGTCTATGTTGCCTGTAAGAATCATAATGTAATTTTTAAATAATCGGACTTGGATGGTGTGATTGCTTCGTCGCTTTGCTTCTCGCAATGACCGCGGCCCTTATTAGCCTCAGTTCAGCTCACAACCTGAAATATGCTTACCTGCACCGTCAATTGCGAGCGAAGCGAAGCAATCTCCAACTCCCTGGTCTGAATTATTCTAAAAAATATTTTACATTTTCTTGTTTATATAACAATTTAGTTTTACTTTTGATTAGAAAATAATCAATTTTATGATTACAATATAATCAATTTTCATTATGTACTTTGCATCTAATATAAAATTTTTAAGAAAAAGGAGAGGCAGAACACAGGACGATGTGGCATTTGCCCTAAACCTTAAACGTTCAACCCTTAGCGGTTATGAGAACGGTGTGGCACAGCCAGGTATAGAAATCCTGATATCCTTTTCAGGCTATTTTAATATTGCTATTGATACTATACTTAAACTGGATATTTCAAAGTTGTCAGAAAGTCAGCTTGGCGAACTTGAGAGGGGATATGATGCTTATGTAAAAGGAAGCAACCTCAGAGTATTGACAACAACAGTTAATTCTGACAACAGGGAAAATATTGAACTGGTGCCTGAGAAAGCAAAAGCCGGATATACAACAGGATATGCTGATCCGGAATATATTGGTGAGCTTCCTGTATTCACATTGCCGTTTCTTTCAAATAAAAAGAAATACCGAACTTTTCAGCTGAAAGGTGATTCTATGCTTCCTATTCCTGACGGTTCATGGGTAACAGGGGAATATGTACAGGACTGGATGCAGATTATCAGCGGGAAGGCATATGTTGTGTTTACCCTCGATGACGGAATTGTCTTTAAAGTGGTAGAAAATAATTTAACGAAAGACGGTAAGCTAGTCCTTTATTCGCTTAACCCTGTTTATGAACCTTATGAAGTACATGTGAATGAGGTAAAAGAGATATGGAAATTTGTCAATTATATTAGCAGTGAATTGCCCGATCCGGTTCTACCTGAAAAACAACTGATTCAGGCAGTTGCCGGAATGAAACATGATTTGGAAAGGATAAAAGCCAGGCTGGGAAAAGATATAGCAGATATAGATGAGGAGAAGTAGGAGCAAGGCTTCCTGGCCGCTCCGCGGCCCTCAGTGTAACAAATAAGTTAGAACTTACACGGAGAAACGCAGAGTTGCACAGAGTAAGAAAAGCGCTTCTCAGTCCTACTCTTTTGTAAGAGCAATTATCTGATCGACAATCTTCTGGTTGTCTGTTTCAGGAATATGTCCTTTAAAAATATATCTGCAGATCCTGTTCTTATCAAGAATTATCACAGTATAATTATCTTTTGGCAAACCCCATTCTTTCTGCAGAGTAGCCTTGTAATCAAAAAGTATTGTAGTATCATATTTTTTTGCTTTGTTACCGGCAATTATTCTTATCAGGGCATTCGGTTTCCATGTTGATTTACAATCAACAATTCCAAATCCCTTGAACAGATCTTTACTAATAGTCTTGTCCACATCAGTTGCTTTTTTGACGGCATCATTGAATGCATCATTAAGATCTGATTCATCCGGGTCGACATAATTAATCTGAAGTACCATACCTGGCCATGAATTCAATGTGAATTCCTTTTTATCGGCATCAGTGAACATCCAGTCGGGAGCTTTTACTCCGACAATCAGGTTGACACTCTGCTGCCCGAAGATCCCAGTTATGGCAAATAAACTGAAAACGATTGTGATGATCATTTTTTTCATAAGTCGGTTTTTTAAATTTAATGTCCAATATATGAATTTTTTATCATTAATTAATTTTTGAATATTTTATCATTTATCCGGTCAGTAATATTACTTTTGCGGTCTAATTAATCTGTATGCAATCGATAAGGAATATTGCGATCATTGCGCATGTTGATCATGGTAAAACTACTCTGGTTGACCGTATTATACAGGAATGCCAGGTGTTGGACCAAAGGAAGGAGGCAGGTGATCTTATTCTCGATAGTAACGATCTTGAGCGGGAAAGAGGGATTACTATAATCTCAAAAAACGTTTCAGTTAATTATAAAGAGGTTAAAATTAATATTATTGATACACCGGGGCATGCCGATTTTGGAGGTGAAGTTGAGAGAGTTTTAAAAATGGCAGATGGTGTCTTATTGCTTGTTGATGCTCTTGAAGGACCTATGCCTCAAACAAGATTTGTACTTGGAAAGGCAATAGCCCTGGGACTTAAACCAATCGTTGTGGTCAACAAGGTCGATAAAGATAATTGCAGGCCCGATGAAGTTCAGCAAGATGTCTATGAACTCATGTTTAACCTCGACGCTACAGATGATCAGCTCGAATTTGCAACAGTATTTGGTTCCTCTAAATATGGCTGGATGAGCAGCGACTGGAAAAAACCGACAACGGATATAAAGTACCTTCTGGATACTATACTTAAGGAAATTCAGGAACCTGCTTATATTGAAGGTACTGCCCAGATGCAGGTTGCTTCACTGGATTTCTCAAGCTATGTTGGCAGAATAGCAATTGGACGTGTATTCAGAGGTGATATTACTGCAGGATTGGATTATACTTTATGTAAAAGGGATGGCAAAGTAAAAAAAGTAAGAGTTAAAGAGCTATATGTCTTTGTTGGTCTTGGAAGAGTAAAAACTGAAAGTGTAAGATGTGGCGATCTTTGTGCCGTGATTGGACTTGAGGATTTTGAAATAGGGGACACACTTGCCGATCTGCTTGCTCCTGAAGCTTTACAGAGAATTGAAGTAGATGAACCCACAATGAGCATGGTCTTTACCATTAATAATTCCCCGTTATATGGAAAAGAAGGCAAGTTTGTTACATCGCGACACCTCAGAACAAGACTGATAAGGGAAACCGAGAAAAACCTGGCCCTGAAAGTTGAAGATACGAAATCGGAAGATACTTTTAATGTCTATGGCAGGGGTATTCTTCACCTTTCAATACTCATCGAGACAATGCGCCGTGAAGGCTATGAATTTCAGGTCGGGAAACCAAAAGTTATTCTTAAAGATATAAATGGTGTCAAATCAGAACCTTATGAGACACTGACAATTGATGTTCCGCCAGAATTCTCAGGAAAAGCAATAGAACTTGTCACCCAGAGAAAAGGTGAAATGATTGTAATTGAACCTAAGGGTGACCTGACGCATATAGAATTTGATATTCCGTCAAGAGGGATTATTGGATTAAGGAATAATATGCTTACCGCAACTTCAGGCGAAGCCGTGATGCATCATCGCTTCAGAGCTTATGACAAATTTAAAGGAGATGAGTTAATGCCAAAACCCAATGGATCATTGATATCCCTCGACATGGGCATGGCAACAGGGCATGCGATTGATCGACTTCAGGACAGAGGTAGATTTTATATTGATCCCGGAGAACATGTTTACAGAGGGCAGGTAATCGGTGAACATACAAGGCTTGGTGATCTCGAAGTAAATATTATTAAAGGAAAGAAACTTACTAATATGAGGGCCTCAGGATCTGATGACAGCCTGAGAATAGCCCCCAAACTGAAATTTTCGCTTGAGGAAGCGATGGAGCAAATCAAAGATGATGAATATCTTGAAATTACTCCTTTAAATCTGAGAATGAGAAAGATTCCTGGTTATAAATTCGCTTAACATGTTTATTATAATAAATGATATTGTGAGAAATATGCCAAAGGTTTTCATTTTAGTGATTATTGTTGCATTTACTATAAGGCCAATCTCTTACGGACAGGAAATCAATTATGCCAGTTTTGGGATCGAGACAAATAACAGCAATATTCCGCATGGACTTAAAGTCGGCGATAAGGCCCGGAATTTTACCGGGTATGATCAGAAGGGGAAACAAGTTGAACTGAAAAAACTGCTCGAACATGGTCCAGTCATCCTGTTTTTCTACAGAGGTAATTGGTGTCCGGAATGTAATAAATATTTGAGGGATTACCAGGATTCAATTAAAATACTTACCGATCAGGGTTTCATTTTAGTGGCAATTACACCGGAATCAATTGAAAATGTAGAGCAAACAGCAAAGCTTCACAATTTAACATTTACGGTCATATATGATTGTCAGGAAAAAATAATGAATGATTTTGATGTTATGTTTAATGTTACAAAAGCTTACCAGGATAAGATTTTGTCGGATTTCTCAATTGATATTGCTAAAATCAACGGGAGGGAAGCTGCCAGGTTGCCTGTTCCGGCTACCTATATAATTAACAGGGAGGGAAATATAGTAGCAGTTCAGTTCGATCCCAATTATAAAAACAGAGCCTCTGTGAAGTGGATGTTAAAGAATCTTGGAGCTGCATTGTAGGATGCTATTTTTAAAATAATTTCATTGCTGCTTTACTGAATACTCTCATATTTTCCACCGAAGTTCCGGGTGTAATTTCACAACCTGCCGAAATAATGTTACGGCTGTTGGCCATTTTAAAATCATCAGCAACTGATTGTATTATCTTCTCCGGCGTTCCGTCCTGAATTATTGTCACGGGATCGGATTTCCCTGAAAAAACCTGGTGCTTATTTAATAATGGTGTAAAATCTTTCATCGAAGGTACGAGATGATCAATATCGATGATATCAGCTCCTGTTTGAATCATCTGTTTAAGAATTGATTCTGTATTTCCGCAGATATGAAGCTTAGCCAGCGCTCCCTCGGAATGAATATAATCAACAAGTTTTTTCTGCCTGCCGAAGGCAAACCGGGAATATAATTCAGGACCAATCTGCGAGCAGAATGCATCGCCAATGCCAATACAGTGGGCCCCGGCCTTAATCTGAAGAGAAATAAAATCTGTAGCACATTCTACAATAGTATCCATCGATTTTTCTACAGCGTCAGGTTCCAATAGAAAGTCCACCGAGGCATTGGCAGCTCCCCTGAGATCGACATATTCAGCTACCGGTCCCTCAATCCATCCCACAATAAAAAGTTCATTTTCATAACTTTTCCTGAAATCCCGTATCTCAGTCAACCTGTTATTACATCTGCTGTTTTCCAGAGGTTTATAATGTTTTAAAATGGAGGCTGATTTTGCATCCGGGAAATGTCCTCCTTTATCAATCGGAAGATTATTTTCAGGATATTCCACAATAATTCCAAATGCTGAAGCCTCAGTCCATGGATCAGACATTACGATAACCCAATCTATATTAAAATCATCGGCACAGCGGATCATTGCTTTGCATTTGGAAGATGGATCCAGACAGAAATCACGGTATTTTATACCAGCATACTTAGCTGCCCATCTCATAATTATTGGATGAAACGGAGGATGGTCGACAGTTTCACCATTTAAAAATGCCAGTGTTCTTTCAAGGCCTGTCATTTTAATGTATTATATATTAGAGGTGATATAGAATGTTTTGGTCAAACGATACAGTGTAGAGACGCCCAATTTGGGCGTCTCTACAATTTAAATCAAGTTATTTGTCTAATAATCATTCAGAAAATCATTCAATGGTTTCATAGCTCTATATACACTTATAACGTGATCAAAAAAATCCTTGCTAAGTACTTTTTTATCTGACGCTTCATTTACAACAAGGTAACTTTTGAATTTCAGAAGTTCAATATACGGATGGTCTTTAGGATATCCTTTTGGCACTGTTTTGAGCTTTTCGCCGTCAATCTCACCAAAATATTTTTTGAAATCTTTGTTATCAGTGATCTTGATAAACTCATTGGGTCTATCACTTATCTTTTCTCTGATGGCGGATAACCAGGGAGTCGGAGGCGTATATGCACCACCTGCCATTATGCTTTTACCTGGCTCAATATGAAAATAGTAACCGGCAAATTTATCACCGTTTTTTTTCCCGCCCTGAACAATAAACGCACCAAAATGAGATTTATAAGGCGATTTATCATTTGAAAATCGGATATCACGGTTAATTCTGAAAACACAGCTTTTGGCTTCCAGACCTTTCATGATCGGTTCAAAAAAAACAATTTCATCTATGATCTTCTGAACAAATGTTTCGAAGTTATCCCTGGCATCCAAATACATTGGACGGTTCGCGACAAACCAATCGCGGTTGTTATTACATTTTATTGCAGTCAGGAAATCGAGAGTTGATTTTTTAATAGTTTCCATATCTTAAGCATTTTAAGAAATAAGTCTGAAGAGAAACATATACTTTAAAGTTGTTTATTACTTGAATAACCAAATATAATAAAGAAAGTTTCTTGGCAGTCTTTATTGGCACAATAACCTTTAAAGTCTATAAAGAAGTTAATTGCAGTTTTTTTAAGGTTTTATACCTTCCGCTATATCTGATTTTATGTCAATCAGCAAGCTGAACAGAAATTCTTTAATGTTCTTTATATCCTTAAGAATTTTATTTTTTTCTTATATCAAATGCCAATAAGGTATTTCCATGCCGCTGATACAAAATGCCATTGTGAATAACAGGGTGTGAAAAATGTTGTAAGGTTCCCTCTTTAATCCTGAAGGAGCTGACTTTTTCAATTTTACCCCGATTATAATTCAGAAGCATCATAGCTCCTTTTTGGGTATAGTAATATAACATATTATCTGCTGCAATAATAGCTCCGCTTCCTATTCTCAGAGAATCGGTAAGCTGTCCGGTCGACGAATTTATTGATCGCAAATCGGGTCTTGCAGTCCCGCATCCGTATATGTAATCGCCAATTTTTACAGCACCACCCATAAAACTGTCAAAACCCCGGTTCCGCCAGACTTCTGAAATTTTCATTCCGTCATCCGTTAGTTTGAGTTTGACACCACCATTTCCATCACCGGCAATATAATAAATTGAGCCTTTATCATAAAGAACTGTATTACAGTGTGTATCTCCATATCCGGGTAACCTCTTTTCAGGAGGATAATTATCCTGTACCTGTGACCATAACAAGTTACCTGTTCCAATATCGAAGCCCATTATATGATAGGCAGAAAATGTAACAAGTATTTTTCTCGATGGAAGGTCTATTAACTTTGGAGAGTTATATGCTGAACGTTCTCCAAATCCTTTATTTGACCAGATTAATCTTCCATTGAATCTATTTAAGGCAACTACATTATTTATTGCTCCTCCGGTTGTCCAGAATATTTTTTCTCCCTGGATCAATGCAGATTCTGAATGACCGTGAAGGGGCGTAACACCGTTAAAGTCAGCAGCAAGATCTTTTGACCATACTATTTTCCCATTGGACCTGTCAACACAGAAAAGATTACCCAATCCGGTGCCTACATAAAGAAGATCGTCTGCAATTGTTGGTGCAGACCTTGACCCCGGATATGATCTCATCCATTCTTTCCCGAGAATGGTCTGCCATTGCTTCTCACCATTAAGATTAAAGCTGAAAAGAACCTCCATTGAGTCAATTTCTCCTGTAATATAAAAATTCTCTTCAGCAAATACAGGTGAAACAAACCCGTTTCCAATATTTCCAATTGCCCAAAGTTCTTTTGGTCCATCTTCAGGCCATTTTTTAAGAAGGTTCGATTCATTATAAATACCTCCGCGGTCAGGACCGCGCCATTCATAAATTCTTGTTGTTCCTGTAGAGGATGACAACAAAAGAATCAGGACAAAGAGTATTGAGTTTTTCTTCATTTTAGATGCACAGGTAAAGATTATAGCATCAAAGATATTGAAATCAATGGAAACGTAAAGTACCGCCTGGTGTACCTTTCATAAATTCATACTGGTTTAGTTTTCAGATATATTATATCCTGATATCTCAACAACAGGTTTTTCTCCAAGTGTATCTTCATCTTTAAGATTCATTGTTATAACCCTTGTTTCACCAGGCATAAGTGATATATAATTATCGCTGTAAAATACAGGCAGAATCCTGCTGGCATGATTTTTACCAACTACTTTTAGTCTTATCATTAATGCAGGAACTCCGGAATTATTTTTTATACTGGTTGTCAATATCCAGTCTTTACCGTATCTCACAGCCCTGGTACTATTCTGAAGCTTAATAACAGGTAAATTATTAAGTGCCTGATAGTTGCCATCAACCAGCCCTCGCCAGTAGAAATTCTCAGATATATTTTTATCACCTTGTTTCAATATCAGTCTGATAAAATGTACTGAAGATAAACTTTTTGGGAACTCAAGTTTAAAACATATTGCTGTAGAGTCTTCTTTACAATCAAGTCGGGTCTCTTTTTCCCATTGAACAGATCCGTCCATATTGATCAATTGAGCTTTTGCAGTTAAACCTGCCCTGTTCCTTGCATTGTTGTTTACCACTTCAATATTGTCAAATACAGGATTCCATTGTATATGAATTGGTTCGCACGCTTTTTTGCATCCGAAGTATGCGGCTGTAGGCTCCATATAATAGTCATACGTCTGCCAGACCATTGAAGGCCATGCCGGATGACTCATCCAGAGCAGCAACCCTTGCCTGTACAAACTTCTTCCTTCAAACATACCTCTGTATCCGTTATAGTTAATCCATTGTGCGTGCTCAGTAAACTTTTTGGCATCGCCAGCCTTACCAAAACCTGTTTCAATCATCTGGTTAAACGAAGCTGCAGATTGAGCGCTTTCCAGACAATAATCATGCATCCCCCAAAGGCTGTTTTGCGGCCATAGGTCTGATTCAGGAAGAGTTTGTTTCAAGCTCTCGAAAGTCATAACATTTGGCATTCCTCTTTCACTATGAAGTTTATTATATCCATATAACAGAAAATAGTCTCTGACCGGAAGCGCTCTGTACGGTCCGCCTCCGCTTACAACTCCGAATGCAGAATTGGAAATGTAGTGTAAACCGGGATGAAGCTCATTTATCATTGAATGCAATGCTGTATCAATAACAGGAGGAGGGTTACCTTCGTTCCTTCCGACATATATTGCCATTGAAGGATGATTTCGGATCCTTTTGATTACATCTCTGGCATTGTCAATAAACATTTGCGGATTATCAGGATCAGGGCCGTCGGCCGGATTTGCCAGACAGAAATCCTGCCAGATCATAATTCCATGACGGTCGCAGGCTTCAAAGAATTCATCATCAGCTGTTTGTCCTACCCAGTTCCTTATCATATTAAAGTTCATATCAGCGTGATAAGCAACAGCAATATCATATTCTCTGCCGCGATATTCAAGATTTGATTCAGGAAAACCCCAGTTTCCGCCGCGAGCAATGAATCGTCTGCCGTTTATATAAATATTCAGTATCTGGTTAGTTTCAGTAAATGTCATTTTACGGATTCCCGATTTAAACTCTTTTTTATCCGATATACCGTCGGTTGTTTTGAAAATCAATTCAACATTGTACAGATTAGGTTCACCATAACCTTTTGGCCACCATAGCTTTGGATTTAATAAATGCAGCTGTGGATTATTTGTGGGGTTCAACTTTACTGACTTTGATGAAGATGGGTCCAGAGAGATTTCCTGTTCAAATTTTATATCACCATATGTTCCGGTCAGTATGCCGTTGACGGTTTTTGGTTTATGATTATGAAGGGTGACATCAATCTTAATGTCTGCTGCTGTAGTATCGGGTAATTTCAGATCTGTACTAATTAGCGGATCTTCAATTGTAACTGATCCGGTCGCACTTAAAAATACATCATTCCATATTCCAATGTTCCTCCCTCTTATTGTTGGTATCCAGTCCCAGCCAATTGAAGCATGATATGTTGGATTGTCAGCGCCTAGGATTCCTCCGTTTTTATCATGGTATGTCGCAGTTGCCTCTTTTATTACGCCTATATTGTCATTTTTCTTTATTAAAACAGCTATTGAATTTATTTGTCCGGGCTTAATAAGATCAGAAACATCAAATATCCCTCTGATGAAAGCTCCGTCAATTCTTCCGATTTTTTCCCCGTTCAGGAAAATTTCGGCTTTCCAGTTAATGCCATCAAAATTAAGGAACATCCGTTCTCCTTTAAAATCAGAAGGTATTTTAAACTCATTCCGGTACCAGAAATCCGAATTAAAGAAAGATTCCGAAATCATTAACTGATTGTCACCAAAATTAGGATCAGGCAATGCACCTGAATTCCAATAACTTACCAGAACAGTTCCGGGAACAGTCGCCACTACCCAGTCATCATTTACAAAACCGGGTTTCGAGATTTCTTCTCCTTTTGATTTCACTTCAGTTGATCTCCGGATCTTCCAGTTCCCGCCGGATAAATATAATTTGTTATCGT
Organism: Bacteroidales bacterium; assembly: GCA_049792755.1. Taxonomy (GTDB): domain Bacteria; phylum Bacteroidota; class Bacteroidia; order Bacteroidales; family VadinHA17; genus LD21. Next base: position 36,272 of record JBARBF010000006.1, read on the forward strand.
TTGGTTCACGATTGAGCTTAGGTACGGGTATAAGTCCACCCTTTCCAAATACCTCAAATTCACTTAGAATAAAGTTTTTTCCAGATGCAGATTCTGTCATCAGTATCCTGACAAAACGACCTCTTGCTTCCGTCTTCAGCTTAATATCATCAACAATATCTTTATTTCCTGGAAGCGCTGTAAGATCAGTCCAATTTTTAGAATCTTCAGAAACCTGTACAGATCCTTTAATAGCCTTATTTATCCAATGAAGTTTAATATTATCAAAGGTACTGGATACTCCCAGATCAACATAAACCCATTCTTTTCTGTTACCGGCACTCATCCATGCGCTTTTAAAAGTATTCGATGGAGTCATTGTAAGTTTTGTTCCATCTTTAAAAAAATCTAAACCGCCAAATATCCAGTTCTCAGCACATTTGGCTGACATATTAATCCTGTAGAAATGATAGTTAACAGGTTCCTTAAAATCAAATGATTGATTTATCATTCTTTGAGTTTTAGGCTTGCCAAAATTAAAGGTAAGAGAAGGCTTAGGAGCGGTCGAATCGTTGCCATAGGGACCTGAGAAGAAGGAGGCAAAAGGATTTGCAGGTCTTTTTGATAAAGCACCACCTTTTGGTCCGGGTTTTGCTAATAATGCTGCAAAAGGATTTGGTCTTTCCTCACCCGGCAAACCGGTTCCTCCTGCGTTCCCAAGTTCTTTCCATGAAACTCCGTCATTTGATCCGGAGCAGACAAATTTCCATCCACCGGTTGCTTTACCTGAAAATTCAAGACTACCGCTTAAATTTATCTTAGTGACTTCAGGAACGGAATTGTCAGGATTAATTTCAAGTTGAATCCATATATCGTTGCCTTCAAGCCCGATCTCTGTCATACTATTATTATCCAGGAGCCACTCCCGTTCATTTCTAGGAAGTTCTCCCTTGTTTGTCGAGAGTGAAATATAGTCCGGCATTTCATGAGTGATTATCCCATCAGTAACAAGCTGGGCTGTAAGATTATAATCATAGCTTGAGGAATTGTATGCCGGGCGTAGTTTTGCCAGATTCCGGTAATTTTTATTGTCAGTCACCAGCGAAGGAGAAAAATCCTCCTTTGGATTACCAGGATAAATGCCTACACCACGCGTAAATATTTCTGACTTTTGATTACAACCGGAGAGTGATATCAACATAAAAAGAACAGCGGATAAATGGAAAATAAAGCTTTTGGTTTTCATATTATTATTTATTTATAATTCACAAACCTATAATTATGAACAATTTACAAAATAAATTGAATGAACTTTTTCTGTCATTTAGTTTGCATAAATTGTATATAGTCAAAATTCTTTTAATTTTATTAAAATATTAATTACCCACTTACCAGTCCGGATGGTTATATCTGGAAGTGAATTATTTTCCACCTGGGGAAAGAAGAAAAGGTTAAGAACAGATACACGAAAACAAGAACTTTATAATTATAACTTTTGAAGATATGAAGAATAGTTTGAAAGTTTATGCATCAGTTATTATCTTGTTCATTTATTTTTTATCCTGTAAGAACGAGGATATGTTCAAAATGGCGCAAAAAATAAGGCCCCTTAAAGACACTGTTGGTTTTGCACACTATACCTGGCAGATGGACAGCCTGATGGCAAGGATAGAACGGACAGGGTGGGAAAAAAGAGCTGGCTCTCCATGGAAGATGGTTATATGCCCTCATGATGATTATACTTATGTTGGTAAACTGTATCCTGAACTGCTTCAAAATGTAAAAGCGAACAATCTTATTCTTATTGGCGTAGCTCATAAGGCCGCTCAGTTAGGCATTGAAGATTCGATGGTATTTGATACTTATTCACAATGGAAAGGGCCATGGAAAAATATTTCAGTTTCTCCGGTAAGAGAGGAGCTGTACAATCTGTTATCAAAAAAATATGCAATCATAAATGATACATTGCAGAAGGTCGAACATTCAGTGGAGGCTTTAATACCATTTTTGCAGTATTTTAACAGGAATATTACTATTGTTTCAATCCTGATCCCAACTATGAGTCCCGACAGGATGGAATTGTGCGGAAGAGCGCTGGCTGAAGCCATCAGAACTGTTGCAAAGAAACATAAGTGGGAGTGGGGTACTGACTTTGCAATTGTTTCCACAACCGATGCAGTACATTACGGGACTGACGACTGGGGTGGAATTAACAGGGCATTTTTTGGCTGCGATGACTCTGGTAACGTGAAAGCCCGTGAACATGAAGCCGGTATAATCGACAGTTGTCTCAAAGGGGAGGTAAAAACAGAAAAAATAAGGTTGTTCAGTAATTACACTTTAAATCCTGTGAACTTCAGGGAATATAAATGGACCTGGTGCGGCAGGTATAGTGTACCGGTAGCTTTATATACTTCGTACTATCTGAGTAGCGGTAGTCCGTTATCAGGCGAGTTAGTCGGATATTCTACAAGTATAACCTCGGTCCATATTCCAGTTGACGATATAGGAATGGGACGGACTGCCATTGCTACAAATTGCCATTGGGTTGGCTATGCTGCATTAGGATACAGATAAGTGCAGGGCACAGAGCACATAAGTTATTATATTTTTGATTATAATTTTTAAATGAATATCATTTCCTGATGATTATTCTTAAAAGAAAAGGATTCAATTCGTTTCCAATTCTGCTTACAGGCATTTTGTTTATAGCAGCCGGCTGTACAATTACTAATAATAGTCATTATCAAAAGGAAATTGATAGTATTTCTGCCGTTTATGTTACTGATAACAGAGTCGGAATTAGTAATATTAAATATAAGCCAGGTGAAAAAGGAACAATTGTGCTTACCGGTGAAACAACAAGCCTGACAGAAAAAAATATGATAATCAAAACTTTAAATAATGTAGGTAAATCGCTTATTGATAGTATTATAATACTTCCTGATACAATTAATAACAGGCATTATATGGGATTGGTTACTCTGAGTGTTATCAATCTCCGGCGTAAGCCGGAAAATGCTTCTGAGCTTGTATCACAGGCAAGACTTGGCACTCCTGTGATAATATTGAAAAATTATAATTCCTGGATTCAGATCCAAACACCTGATAATTATATATCATGGACAGAAGAATCATCAGTAAAACCTATGACCAGGACTGAAATTTCAGAGTGGAAAAAAGCAGCAAGGGTAATATATTTGGAGAACATAGGATGGCTTTATGAAACTGCGTCGGATAGGGCAGGAGTCGTGGGCGATCTGGTGGGAGGGAGCATTATGGTAAAAACCGGAGAACTGAATGGTTTTGTAAGTGTTGTCATGCCCGACGGGCGAACTGGATATGTTGAAAAAAAGAAAGTGACGGATTTTAATTCCTGGAAATATACGTTCCAATGCTCAGAGGAAAATATTTGTGACCGTGCTGTGACATTCATGGGATTGCCATATTTATGGGGTGGTTCTTCAGCAAAAGCAGTTGACTGCAGCGGTTTTGTACAGTCTGTATATTTTATGAACGGATTGATTCTGCAAAGAGATGCTTCATTACAGGCGCTTCATGGTTCTTCAGTAGACATTTCAGATGGTTATGTACGGTTGAAAAAAGGAGATCTTTTGTTCTTCGGTTCAGGAAAAGATGGTAGTCCAAAGGTTACTCATGTGGCAATATACATGGGAAACAATGAATACATAAATGCTTCATCAAGAGTAATGATAAACAGTCTTGATTCAGCTCAATCAAATTATAATGGTCCCAGAAAGAATTCTCTTTTAATGGCAAAACGGATTATCGGCGTTGAAAACGATATGGGAATTGTTTCAATAGGTAAACACCCGTGGTACTGAAAAAAATGATTTGAAGAGGAGATTGGGTGATGGGGAGAAAAGGTGAATGTGTATCAAGAAAGTAAAACTGATGTTACTATTAGATTAATGAAAACAAGAAGAAAATTTCTGAAAGATTGTGGATTAGTTGCCGGCAGTGCCGGTCTTTCTTATCTGACAACAGGTCGTCACAATTGGACTGAAATTAATGTAAGACCAGGAAAAAATTCCGGACTGACCTTGCGTTTTAAGCCATATGAACTCCATTTAAAACATGTTTTTACCATTGCTGAAGGATCGAGAAGTACAACACCAGTGATGCTAACGGAACTTGAATTTGACCATATTATTGGCTACGGTGAAGCATCAATGCCACCTTACCTTGGAGAGAGTTATGAAACAGCCGCTACCTTTCTTAAAATGGTTGATCTGAATCAGTTTAATAGCCCTTTCCTGATGGAGGATATCCTTAATTATACTGATCAGCTTGCTCCCGGAAACTACGCTGCAAAAGCTTCAGTTGATATTGCCCTGCACGATCTGACGGGAAAGCTTATGAACCAGCCGTGGTACAAATTATGGGGACTCAATCCTGCAAGGACTCCGAATACCTCATTTACCATTGGAATGGATAAACCGGAAGTAGTGAAAATAAAAGTTCAGGAGGCTTCTCCCTACAAAATTCTCAAGGTTAAGCTTGGGAAGGGAAATGACAAGGAGATGATTGAGTCAGTCAGAAGTCAGACCGATAAGCCAATATGCGTTGATATTAACCAGGGATGGACTGACAGGGAAATGGCACTTGATATGATTCACTGGCTTAAGACAAAAGGTGTTGTCTTTATTGAGCAGCCGATGTCAAGAACTTCTTTTGACGATACTGCATGGTTGACTCAAAAAAGTCCGTTACCGATCATTGCAGATGAGGCCTTTCAGACAATAAGAGATTTCAGGAAAGTACAGGGAGTCTACAGCGGAATAAATATTAAGCTGATGAAGTGCGGCGGGTTGAGATCTGCGTATGCAATTATCAAAATGGCAAGAGCACTGGATATGAAGGTTATGATCGGCTGCATGACTGAGACATCTTGTGCTGTTACTGCAGCAGCTCAACTCTCTCCATTGGTTGACTGGGCAGATCTTGATGGGAATCTTCTGATCGACAATGATATTTTTGAAGGAGTGACAATTAATGATGGTAAAATAATTCTGCCTGAAAGTTCTGGTATTGGAATAAGACTAAGAGACTAATAGACAAATACATATAATAATTAATAAGTAGCAAAATAATGACAAAAACAGGGAAAAAAATCATTTATGGCGTGTTGATATTTCTTGGGGTAGCTATTATAAGCGGCACTTATTATATTAACAGCTTGATACCTATTATCACTGGTTATGCTGCAAAAAACCTCTGTTCAGATGTCTTTATATCCAACAGAAAACCTGAAGATGTGGAAGCAATAGATTTAAATTTCTCATTTATTAAACTTACAAAAAACAGGGTAAACTACGATGAAAAGAGTGTTACCAGCCATTTTCTGTGGGGCCGGTCAAAGGCTATTTACAGAAAAGGATTCGGAGTAACTCTTCTGAGAAATATACAGGAAGCAAAGCTTCGGCAATCAACATATCCGTCCGGTATAGATCCAGGGTATTCACAGGATACAATAAAATGGCCTCTTGGCGATGTTTTGCCCGGCACAATTACAGGTATTGATACTAATATGCTCAGAGAAATAACAAAAAGATTAATAACTGACAATGCATATAATGGGGATGCATTTGCTTTTATAGTAGTTCATAAAGGTATCCCTGTTGCTGAAGCATATAAGCCACAATTTAATCAAAAAACCAGGTTTCTAAGCTGGTCAATGGCAAAAAGCTTTACCAACGCGCTTGTCGGTGTTCTTGTTGGGCAATGGAAAATGGATATTAATAAACCGGCTGGTATTGATGAATGGAAAAGTGATGAAAGGAGCAAAATAACAGTGAATGACCTTATGCAAATGCAAAGTGGACTGAAATGGAACGAAGATTATGGAAACCGGTCTGATGTTACTCTTATGCTTCATTGTGAAAGTGATATGGGTCATTTTGCCATAGATCGGCCCGTTGCATACCCGGCCGGGACTCACTGGTATTATTCTTCAGGAGCTACAGTTATTGTCAGTTACCTGATCAGGAGGCAATTCAGTAATGATTCTTTATATTATGTATTTGTAAATAACCAGCTTTTTAACAAGATTGGTGCGCCGGATGCTGTTTTTGAGGTTGATCCGACCGGAACAAGAGTTGGATCATCATATCTGTATGCCACGGCCCGTGATTATGCCAGATTTGGATTATTGTATGAGAATGATGGAGTGTTTAACGGAGAAAGGATTTTACCGGAAGGGTGGGTAAAATACAGTACTTCAGTTGCTTCTGCAAGTAATGGAAGATATGGGTCATTTTTCTGGCTCAATCGAAGTAAAATATTACCGTCTGTGCCTGAAGATATGTACGCCTGCGATGGACATGACGGACAACATATTTATATTCTGCCAACTCAGCAGTTGGTTGTTGTTGTTCTGGGATACTCGCCAACATCAAAAGGAGGAATGGATACTGACAGGTTGCTGAAAGATATTTTGGGGACTATTAAATGATTTAAGTTAGCCACGCCATGGCGTGGCCCTACATTAGTAACGCAAGATATGGTAGGGTCATGCCAAGGCATGACTATACATTATTTATGTCAATCAGCAAGCTGAACTCAGGAATGAAATTGCATCAGAAGAATTTCCTTTGACATAAAATCGTGCCGATATAGGGTTCGTCTTCGACTCACCGCTATATCTGATTTTATGTCAATCAGCTAGCTGAGTTTAGGATTTAAAATGCATCAGAAGAATTTCCTTTGACATAAAATAGTGCCGATATAGGGTTCGTCTTCGACTCACCGCTATATCTGATTTTATGTCAATCAGCAAGCTGAACTCAGGAATGAAATTGCATCAGAAGAATTTCCTTTGACATAAAATAGTGCCGATATAGGGTTCGTCTTCGACTCACCGCTATATCTGATTTTATGTCAATCAGCAAGCTGAACGGAAATTCTTTATAAAAGCCTATAATTAATATTATGTAAAATAGAATAAATGTAATTATATTTACCAGCATGATTAAAACGGTTCCTCTGACCCATTGCTATAAATAATGTAAAAAAAAGGGACGCAAAAATGCATCCCCTCTATTTTATTTATATCAGGATTATAATCATTTATTTTTCAGAGCGTCAAGCTTTGCTTTGATAGCATCATATTTAGGACTATATGAAGGATCTTTTACTTTGAGTCTGTAGTATATTGACTGAAGGCTTTCCATCGCATAAATATCGTTGGGTTTAAGATCATTCGCTTTTTCCATATAAGGAAGTGCTTTAGCATATACAGCATTTGCTTCGTCAACTGCATCACTGTATTTTTTTACATCCATGATATCGTTGGCCTTCTTAAACATTTCTGCGGCTTTATTAATGTAGGCAGCTCCAAGTCCGTACTGTGTATCGTATAAGTCGCCTTTAAGCTCAACCGATTTGGTAAGTTCAGGTATTGCCTCATCATATTTACTTTCATTCAAAAAGATAATTCCTGCCGCAAAATACAAACTGGAGTTATTCGGATCAGTCTCCTTTGCAACTTTAATATATTTTAAGGCCTCGTCATTTTTATTGCTTTTAATATACAGGTCGATTAACTGCAGAGTAACGTTTTTGTCATTAGGGAATTTACTGGTCAGTCCAGTCAGAACCGATTCTGCCTTTGCTGTATCTCCCAAAGCAAGATATGCCTCGGACATATTGAAATATGGAGTAATTCCGAGGTACTTCATTTCAGCGCATTTCTCAAAGTACTTAATTGCATCATTATATTTAGATGAATTGACTGCTGCCAACCCTGCATTATAGTACATACCAGTATCAACACCTCCAACATACAACTCACTTTCAGTAATATTTATCTGACTCTGGAATGATTGAAGTGCTCCAGCAAAATCTTTAGCCTCAAATTTTGCACTGCCCTGATTATAAAAGTTAACAGCAAGCTGATTATAGACCGTGCTGGTAATCATTTTCTTTTTAACTGTACCTTTTGGATCAAGTTCTAAAGCTTTCTTATAAGAAGCATAAGCTTCTGCAAGAGGATCAGCATAAAAAGATTTGTATTTAGGATTGTCGGATTTAAAAGATGCCTGACAAAGTTGTCCTTTGGCAAAATATGTGTTAAACCAATCCTTTGATTTTTCATCAACCAGGGCCTGATCGATGTTCTCTTTTGCTTTATCAAGAATGCCCTGATCGATATAGTTCAGAGCGCTTTGAACTTTGCCCTTCTGAGGCATTGCCACATAAGAAATACCAATAGCTGCTATCAGCAATAAAATTTTTTTCATGATTATAATTTTAATTTAATTGTCTGTAAAAAAATTTCCCAAATTTATAATATTACTTATTAAACATCAAATTCTTTACCATTTTCCTCAGCAATTATATCATTTTCTCCGGAAATGATTTTCTCCGCGTCTTCTTCTTCATTAACCAGAACACATGCTACTGAGGCTATAATGTCACTTTCTTTCAGGTTGATCAGTCTGACTCCCTGGGTTGCCCTTCCCATGACTCTTAAGGCCGAAACCGGACTTCTGAGGATATTCCCAAATTGAGTAATTATCATAAGATCATGATTATCAGTTACATCTTTCAATGCAATCAGAGTTCCGGTTTTATCGGTCACATTAATGGTTTTTACCCCTTTTCCTCCTCTGTTTGTAATTCTGTAGCCATCTATATCAGATCTTTTCCCATATCCTTTCTCAGAAACAACCAGAATATCTTTTTCTTTATTTTCAACTGTTATCATGCCAATTACGAAATCATTCTTTTCACTTGCCAGTCTAATACCCCTAACGCCCGATGCAGTTCTTCCCATTGGTCTGACTGATGCTTCAGGAAAGCGAATTGCACGACCTGATTTGACTGCCAGCATAATATGATGCTGACCGTTAGTCATCCTTGCTTCAAGAAGTTCGTCACCTTCCCTTACGGTAATAGCGTTCACCCCGTTAATCCTTGGCCGTGAATAGGCTTCAAGTGAGGTTTTCTTTATTATTCCTTTTGTAGTACAGAGTACAATGAAATTTTTATTGATGTATTCTTCATCATTCAGGTTCTTAACATTAATAAATGCTCTTACATTATCATCGGGTTCAATGTTTATAAGGTTTTGCATAGCCCTTCCTTTTGAAGTTCTCGAACCTTCCGGAATTGCGTAAACCTTTAGCCAGTAGCATTTTCCTTTTCTGGTAAAGAACAGCATGGTATTATGCATAGTGGCAATGTAGAGATGCTCTATGAAATCCTCATCCCTTGTGGCGCCACCTTTAGCTCCGGTACCTCCACGGTTTTGCCTTCTGAATTCTGTCAATGGTGTTCGTTTGATATAACCCATATGAGAAATAGTTATCACCATTTCGTCATCAGAATAAAAATCTTCCGGATTAAACTCCTCAGCGTTCGGAATTATTAAGGTACGTCTCTTATCACCGTATTTTTCCTTAACCTCGAGAAGTTCATCTTTAATTATTTTCATTTGAAGATCAACATTTGCCAGAACACTTTTCAGATATTCAATCAATTCCATAACTTCTTTGTATTCTGCCCTTAATTTTTCCTGTTCCAGACCAGTAAGCTGCCGCAGACGCATTTCTACTATTGCCCTTGACTGAATCTCAGATAACAGGAACCGTTCCATCAGTCTTTCCCTGGCCATATCCGGAGTCTGTGATCCTCTGATGATTGCTATTACCTCATCTATATTATCACTCGCAATGATCAATCCCTCAAGGATATGAGCCCGTTTTTCAGCCTGATCCAGATCATATTTGGTTCTTCTGATGACTATTTCATGTCGATGCTTTACGAAATAGTGAATTAAATCCTTGGTATTTAATGTTTTAGGGCGACCCCTGACAAGAGCAATATTATTAACACTAAAAGATGTCTGAAGTGATGAAAACTTATAGAGGTTATTAAGAACGACATTTGCACTTGAATCTTTTTTTAGAATTATAACAATTCTCATTCCGTTTCGATCCGACTCATCGTTTATATATGATATACCCTCCAGTTTTTTCTCATTAATCAAATCAGCGATCTTGCGGATCATCTCAGCCTTGTTAACCATATAGGGAATCTCATTAACAATGATACATTCCCTGCCGGAATGTGTTAATTCAATTTCCGTTTTTGCCCGTACAACAATTCTGCCTCTCCCGGTTTCCAAAGCATCTCTTATTCCCTGTTCTCCATAAATAATCCCTCCGGTAGGGAAATCCGGACCCTTTATAAAATGTAAAATTTCTTCGGAAGTAATATTATTATTATCTATGTAAGCTATTGTAGCATCAATTACTTCAGACAGGTTATGAGGTGGCATATTGGTCGCCATTCCTACTGCAATTCCGGACGCGCCATTCACAAGCAAGTTGGGTAACCTGGTTGGTAAAACGGATGGTTCAGTCAAAGAATCATCAAAGTTGGGTTGAAAATCTACAGTATCCTTTTCGATATCAGCCAGAGTTTCCTCTGCAATTCTTTTAAGCCTCGCCTCAGTATATCTCATTGCAGCAGGGCTATCACCATCAACAGACCCAAAATTGCCCTGTCCGTCTACCAATGGATATCTTAATGACCATTCCTGTGCCATCCTTACCATAGCTTCGTATACTGAAGAGTCGCCATGAGGATGAAATTTTCCCAGCACCTCTCCCACTATTCTGGCGGATTTCTTATATGGCCTGTTTGAAAGGACTCCAAGTTCAGACATTCCAAAAAGCACTCTTCGGTGGACCGGTTTCAGACCATCTCTTACATCTGGTAATGCCCTCTGCACAATGACTGACATCGAATAGTCTATATATGCAGACTTCATCTCCTCCTCAATATTGACCTGAATGATTCTCTCTCTCTCCGACATAACAGATTATTAATTAAGTATTTACAATTAAACCTTAAAATATTGGTTTAGATTTACGAAAGTAACTAAAATTTGGTTACTTACTAGCTTCTAAGGCTGTGAATTTTTAACATTCATTGTTCATAAATGGGCACGAAAATTGCCATATAGATATTATGTATATTTTAACTTTGAAATAGTAGTTATAAGTACTTTTGTCAAATATGAACTGACAGAATGTCGTTTCATTTTTATTAAATTTGTAATTTGATATAATATAATATGGATTCACAATTTTCACAACGTGTTAAGGATATTCTGGGATATTCCAAGGAGGAGGCTATAAGGCTGGGAAACAGTCATATAAGTCCTGAACATCTTTTCCTTGGCATACTTAGAGATGGAGAGAGTGTGGCTATTGAAATCCTTATGAACCAGGGAATTGATCTTTTGGTTCTTAAAGGATCTCTCGAGAAGAGCATAAAGGTTGAAAGCCCTGTTCCGGTTGCTGACCATGAGGTAATTCCCCTCTTAAGAAGCACGGAAAGAATTCTTAAACTTGTATATCTGGAAGCAAAAGCTCTGAAAAGCAATACCATTGAGACTGAACATTTGTTATTAGCAATACTCAAAGATGAAAATGCTCTGGTAACTAGGTTTCTTTCGGAACTAGATGTCGATTACCAATCAGTTCGTAAAATGGTTGAGACTGAATCCCCGACCTCAAAGGCAGATTATCCAAGAGACGAAGATGATGAAGGTCAGAGCTTTGGCGGACCGGGAAAAGGACAACCCTCCTCTCCTTCTTCTTCTAAATCTTCCTCCGATACACCGGTACTGGATAATTTCGGAATTGATCTTACCAAAGCTGCAGAAGAAGGCAGGTTGGATCCGGTGGTTGGCAGGGAGCGTGAGATCGAACGGCTTGCTCAGATTTTGTCAAGAAGGAAAAAAAATAATCCTGTCTTAATCGGTGAACCCGGAGTTGGAAAATCTGCAATTGCCGAAGGACTTGCTTTAAGAATTATTAAAAAGAACGTATCAAGAGTACTTTTCAATAAACGGGTAGTTGCCCTTGATCTTGCATCAATTGTAGCAGGAACAAAATATCGCGGACAATTTGAAGAAAGGATGAAAGCAATACTGAATGAACTTTCAAAAAACGACAATATTATTCTGTTTATTGATGAGATTCACACAATAGTTGGCGCTGGTGGAGCTACAGGTTCCCTCGATGCGGCAAATATGCTGAAACCTGCCCTTGCACGTGGTGAAATACAATGTATCGGTGCAACTACACTCGACGAATATCGTCAGCATATTGAAAAAGACGGCGCTCTTGAGAGAAGGTTCCAGAAAGTAATTGTCGAGCCAACTTCAATTGAAGAGACCATTCATATTCTTCATAATATCAAAGAGAGATATGAAGAGCATCATAATGTTATCTACACCGATGATGCCATCGATGCATGTGTAAAACTCACTAACCGCTACATTTCTGACCGGCACCTTCCCGACAAGGCAATTGATGCTCTCGATGAATCGGGTTCCAGGGTTCATATTTCAAATATTGTTGTTCCTGAAAAAATCCTGTCACTGGAAAAACAACTTGAAGATACCAAAAAGGAAAAAATGATGGCAGTAAAAAATCAGAACTTTGAAAAGGCTGCCAGTTTCCGCGATCGCGAGAAAGACTTGCTCGACCAAATCGATCAGGAAAAAAAGAAATGGGAAAAAGAACTTTCTGTAAACCGGGAAACAGTTGATGCTGATAAGGTTGCTGAAGTAGTTGCTATGATGACAGGCGTTCCTGTCCAGAGGATTGCACAGACCGAAGGTACCAGGTTACTGAATATGGCAGATGAACTCAAAGGCAGCGTTATCGGTCAGGATGAGGCTATATCTAAGGTTGTGAAATCGATTCAGAGGAATCGTGCCGGTCTTAAAGATCCAAATAAGCCAATTGGCACATTCATATTCCTGGGACCTACAGGAGTAGGGAAAACCCAGCTTGCTAAAGTTCTTGCAAAATTCCTTTTCGATACCACTGATAACCTGGTAAGGATCGATATGAGTGAATATATGGAAAAATTCTCAGTTTCACGACTAGTTGGGGCTCCTCCCGGGTATGTTGGTTATGAAGAGGGCGGTCAGCTAACAGAGAAAGTCAGAAGAAAACCATATTCGGTTGTTCTTCTCGATGAAATTGAAAAGGCTCACCCGGATGTATTTCATATAATGCTCCAGGTACTCGACGAAGGACAATTAACTGACAGTCTTGGAAGAAGGGTCGATTTTAGAAACACCATTGTAATTCTGACATCAAATATCGGAACCCGGCAGATTAATGAATTCGGACATGGTATGGGGTTTGATACAACAGCCAAGAAAGCTTCAAGGGATGAGCAAACAAAGAGTATTCTGCAAAAAGCCCTGCAGAAAACATTTGCCCCTGAATTTCTGAACAGAATCGATGATGTTATAATGTTCAATTCGTTAGGGAAAGAGCAAATCAATAAAATAATTGATCTTGAATTAAGAGGTCTTTATGAAAGAGTCAAATCACTTGGTTACCATCTTAAGATAGCAACTTCTGCCCGTGATTTTATAGCTGAAAGAGGTTTTGATGCAAATTATGGCGCACGGCCGCTAAAACGTGCTATCCAGAAATATCTCGAGGATCCGATGGCTGAAGTTCTTATTAAAGCAAACCTTAAAGAAGGAGATTATATAAATGTTGTATTTAACAGTACCAAATCGGAAATTAAAATTAAAATTCTGAAAAAAAAGATAGAGCTTCCGGAAAAAACGGATACTCCGACTTAAAATAAATGAGGCTGTCATAAAATTGGCAGCCTTTCTTTGTTATTCTGTAGATGGAAGTTTAAGATTGCCGCGCCCTCTTTCGTCGGGCTCGCAATGACTCGGCATGTAAGATTAGTTAGTTCTGGGAGTTGAACCAAATAAAATAAAGTCCAAGGTCATTGCGAGGATCCCGATGAAATCGGGAGACGAAGCAATCTTAGCATCTAAGCCTGAGTATGGAGAATAATTTGCCCCTTTATTAGTATTCTGTTTATACCGGCTCTCCGTACAAATCAAATTCACTTGATTTTATGATTTGGATATAATAGAAATTGCCTGGTATGAGGTTAAATTCTTCTGCGATCAATACTTCCTGATCAACCTCAGGACTGTCGAATTCCGTTCTACCAATGAAAAATTCGCCTTCTCTTCTGTCGATTATAACTTTCAATGTCTTACCAACATAATACTCATTCAACTCAGCCGAAATATTTTGCTGTAATTCCATAAGTTCATCAGTTCTTGTTTGTTTTACTTCCTCAGGAATTTCATCTATATATTCCCTGAACGACAACGTATCTTCCTCATGTGAATAAGCAAAGACTCCTAACCGGTCAAACCTGAACTCTGTAATAAAGTTCTTAAGCGCAAGAAAATCCTCTTCAGTTTCTCCCGGATGCCCGGCTATAAGGGTTGTTCTTATAACTGCACCTGGGATCTCATGACGAAGTTTATTGAGGATATCCTCTGTTTCTTTCCTGTTATGAGATCTTTTCATTTTGCCCAGCATTTTATCTGTTATATGCTGAATGGGAATATCGATATACCTGCATATTCTTGGGTTATCCCTGATAAGGGGAATGAGCTCCTGAGGAAAATTCGCAGGGTATAGATATTGCAGCCGGATCCATTCGATTGAATGAATATTAAGTAATTCTGTGATTAATTCAGGCAACGCCTGTTTCCTGTAAATATCAAGTCCATAGTAACTCAGGTCCTGTGCAATCAGAATTAATTCTTTTACTCCGTTTCCGGCCAGTTGTAAAGCTTCTTTTACAAGGTCCTCAACCTGTCGCGAAATATATTTCCCTCTGATAGCCGGAATCGCGCAGAAGGCGCATGTTCTGTCGCAACCTTCTGATATTTTGAGATATGCATAATGACCCGGGCCGGTAATTATTCTGTCAGTCATAAGATCATGCCTGACATTTATACCAAGTTCATCCAGGATGCCCTTTATATTATTTACTCCGAAATACTTTTTTACTTCAGGTATTTCTTGTTTGAGAGCATCTGCATATCGTTCAGAAAGGCACCCCATTACATACAGGTTTTCAATAACTCCCGACTTTTGTGCTTTAACATATCTGAGAATAGTGTCCACACTCTCTTCTTTTGCATCATTAATAAAGCCGCATGTATTGATAATGACTATTCCTGCGTTATCAGCACCTGCATTGTGAATAACTTCATACCCACCAGCATGCAGTTGTTTCATTAGCTTCTCGGAATCAACGACATTTTTTGAGCAACCTAATGTTATGATATTTATTTTTTTTGATTTCATAGAGTCGCTTGAAAATCAATTTATTTACCCCGTCCCCAAGGGGAGTAAATTGATTTTCTTCGCTCCCCCTGAGGTTGGGGTAGACGAAGAAAATCAGTGTGTAAGTATGCAGAATAACGTATTAATATATTTATTTTTCGCTAAACAGTGAATCGACGAAGTCAAACCTGTTGAAAACCAGCAGATCTTCAAGTTTTTCACCTACACCTATGTATTTCACCGGTATTTTAAACTGATCAGAGATACCGATCACTACCCCTCCTTTTGCAGTACCATCAAGTTTTGTAATTGCAAGAGCGGTTACATCAGTTGAAGAGGTAAACTGCTTGGCCTGCTCGAATGCATTTTGCCCGGTGGACCCGTCAAGTACAAGAAGTACTTCATGTGGAGCGCCGGGGATGACCTTTTCCATAACCCTTTTTATCTTTGAAAGCTCTGACATAAGGTTTATCTTATTGTGAAGACGTCCGGCAGTATCAATAATAACAACATCTGTTTCAGAGGATAGAGCAGACTGGAGCGTATCAAATGCTACTGATGCCGGATCTGAACCCATTTGCTGCCTGACAACAGGAACCCCTACCCTGTCGGCCCATATCTGAAGCTGATCAATGGCAGCTGCTCTGAAAGTATCTGCAGCACCAATAAGTACTTTTTTTCCGGCAGATTTGAACTGAAAGGCAAGTTTAGCAATAGTGGTTGTTTTGCCTGCACCGTTTACACCTACAACCATTATGACATAGGGAAAATCATTCAATGTCGGAGAAAAGTCTGAAACAGAATCATCCTGATTTTTTTCAAGAAGCGCAACAATCTCTTCTTTGAGAATCATATTCAGTTCGCTGGTATTCAGATATTTATCTTTAGCTACTCTGGCTTCGATACGTTCAATAATACTCAGAGTAGTTGCTACACCTACATCAGAAGATACAAGAACTTCTTCGAGGTTATCGAGTACTTCCTCATCTACCTTTGATTTCCCTGCCACTGCTCTTGACAGCTTATGGAAAACGCTTTCCTTAGTTTTCTCGAGGCCTTTATTAAGTGTCTCCTTTTTATCTTTTCCAAGAAATCCAAGCAAAACCATCGGACAACTATTATTTTGATGAGTAATTATAAAAAAAGCTTCCTCCCGCTAAGAAGAAAGCCATGAATATTATACGTAATAAATGCGGTTACTTCTTTATAAAGAAATCTTTAATATGGTCGTTATGAACAATCTCTTCTTTAAAGAGATAAGCACCGGATTTTTCTGATTTTGTCATTTTAATGCATTTTGTAAATGCTTTGCCCGCCCCTGTTTTAAGTGCTGCAACAACTTTCTTTGCCATGGTTTAAATTATTACTTGATTTCTCTGTGAAGTGTATGTTTTTTTAGAATAGGATTGTATTTCCTTCTTTCAAGACGGTCAGGAGTGTTCTTCCTGTTTTTTGTTGTAATATATCTTGAGGTACCAGGTTGTCCGCTCTCTTTATGTTCGGTACATTCCAATATTACCTGTTGTCTATTACCTTTAGCCTTCTTTGCCATTTTCTGTTCTCTTTTAATAATTCAAAATGATACCTTTTTCTTTTGCTTCCTTCAGTACTGTGGTGAGTCCTTTTTTACTTATCAGACGAATGCCTGAAGCAGAAATTTTTAATGAGATCCACCTTTCCTCTTCCGGGAGGTAATATTTTTTAACAAAAAGATTAGGATAGAATCTTCTCTTTGTCCTTCTCTTAGAGTGCGAAACGTTGTTTCCGACCATCGCCTTTTTCCCTGTAACCTGACAAATTCTTGACATTGATGTTTGTTTTACTTCTTGACTAACGTTTTGTCCTTTTTAAACGAAGCGCAAAATACGTGATTTTTATCTTATTAAACAAATTTTTAATCTACTTTTTTTGAAGCGTTTCTGAAAATGGGGATTAATGATTGATTATCTGTTTCCTGAGAAGGTTTAAAGCAGTCAGCGAAAACCTTTTAATATTGGTTCTTCTGTCATTTCCGAAAACATGTTTTTCGCAAATAACCTCACTGTTGGAAGCAACTGCGATCCAAACAGTTCCAACTGGTTTTTCTTCTGTTCCACCATCTGGTCCAGCTATTCCCGATGTGGCGACAGCATAATCCGTATTAAATAATTTTCTCGCACCTATTGCCATTTCTTTTACGGTTTCCTTGCTTACCGCACCTTGTTTATCAACGATATCTTCCTGCACACCAAGTAATTGTGTTTTTACTGAATTTGCATAGGCAATAACTGATCCCTTATAATAAATTGAGCTTCCTGCGATACTTGTCAACAAATGAGAAATCTCCCCTCCTGTGCAACTTTCTGCAGCGGAAACCGTTTTTTTAGCGGATTTTAAAAGTTTTCCGATGACCATTTCCAATGATTCCTCATCTTCTCCATAAATATACTCCGGAATTGTCCTGTAAAGATTATCAACCTGCTTATTAACCTGATCCGATAAATAATTATAATTTGAACCTGTTCCTGTGAGTCTGAGTTTTATTACTCCGGAAGCTGGAAGATATGCAAGTTTAATATTTTGAGGAAGTCCGGATTCAAAATTAGTAAGCATCTCTGCAAGTTTAGCTTCAAATGTACCATAAGTCATTATATTTTTGTGAATTATAGTTTGTGATATGAAGCGTTTGTTTAGTTCAGGAAGTACAGTTTCATTCATGAGATGTTTCATTTCGTGAGGCACACCGGGCATTGAAATAAAAAATGTACCTTCCCTTTCAAACCACAGCCCGGGAGCTGTACCTGCACCGTTTTTTAAAACTCTGCATGATTCAGGAACTTCTGCCTGACGTCGGTTATTATCATTCATTGGAAAATTGCGATGGCTCATCATTTCTTCAATCATCTTTAGCACTTCCATGTTTATGACCAGATGAGTATTAAAGAATTCACACAATGTCTGTTTTGTTATGTCGTCACTTGTTGGACCCAATCCTCCGGTTATCAGAACAACATCAGTTTTTCCTGATGCCTCATTTAGAGCATATATAATATCTTCCCTCCTGTCATGCACGGAGGTAATTCTGTACACATCAAAACCGGCCTTGCTCAGTTCAGCACCCATCCATGCCGAATTTGTGTCTATTGTCTGTCCAATCAGAAGCTCATCTCCTATCGTTATTATTGCAGCTTTCATAATATTATAAAAAATACAAAGCTACTAAATTCTGTCAGATGGACGAGAATTATCGCCCTTTAAGGGGAGATGTTGCGAAGAGACAGAGGGGTTCATATACAAAAAGAAATCACGTGAGAATATTTCAATCCTAATCCCTCTCGCCCAGCTGGCGGTCACTTCCCCCATGGGGGAGAAATACTCAATATTTAATGAAATTCTATTTGGTAATATTTATTTTTGTAAGTTCTGCATTTACTTATAATTATAGAAATGAGTAGAAAGGATCAAATATTAATGACAGAAGATTTTGTCAGGCAAAATATGAAAGGTTATGACAGCGGCCACGACTGGTGGCATATTGTAAGAGTGAGAAAACTGGCATCATTCATAAATGATATGGAGGTACTGGCTGATCCGTTTACAGCGGATATTGCTGCGTTGCTACATGACACTGCGGATTCGAAATTTACCGGCGGAGATGATGAACAAAGTTATCTCCTGATCAGAGATTTCCTGGATAGTAAAGGAATGACAGATATACGCGATCAGGTTATTCACGTAATAAAAAATGTCTCTTTTAGTAGTAAACATAAAAAGGATAATCAGGATGATCCTTTGCTTTGGGTTATTCAGGATGCCGACAGACTGGATGCCATGGGAGCTATTGGAATAGCAAGGGCATTTAATTTTGGAGGATTCAGAAATAATAAAATCTATGATCCTGAAATTGTAATTCAGAAAGAAACTTCAGAGGGAACCGTTAATGCAGGATCATCATCAACAATCAGCCATTTTTATGAAAAACTGCTCCTTCTTAAATACCGGATGAATACATTGACAGCGAAGAAAATGGCTGCAGAACGTCACGAATTTCTGGAACTCTTTCTTAAGCAGTTTTATGGCGAGTGGTATTTTGGCAATTAATAGCTATTCGAATTGTATCTTTTTGTCGGCAAACGCGGTACTAAGTTGAAGAAATGCCTCGCTCTTTACGCGATCGGCATTATTTATAGTGGTCCAAAAGCGGACTGTCAGAGCCAGGTTTTCCGAAGTCACTTTTGTATATAAAATCACAGGTTTTTTTTGAGCAATGACACCCGGGATATTTTTGATTGTTTCGTTAATCACTTCATTGATTAGATTGGCATCCAGCTCTTTTCCCGTTAATACAAAACCAATCATAACCCTTTTCAGATCGTTGGTGAAGGTCCAGTTAACTATGTTCTGCGAAAGAATATTGCCGTTCGGGATAATTATATCGGCACCATCGGGGGTACTCAGGGTACTGGCCCGTAAACCTATTTCCTTCACTTTACCTGCCTGACCGCTTATTTCTATTTCATCTCCTATTTTTAATGAACCGTCAAAAATCAAGACAATACCGGAAACGAAGTTGTTAACCAGATTTTGAAGGCCCATACCAATACCTATGCCTAATGCACCCAGAAGGATTGTGATTTTATCTATTGGCAGCCCTGATGCTGCTATTGCAAGCATGTAACCACCAACAAGCACTAGTAACCTGGTTATAAGCAACCTGGAGTGCTGCTTTTTAGTAACCGGGGTAATATCTTCGTTTTCAATACCCGTTTCTCCAAATAAAAAGCTTATAAGCTGCTGCAAAATATGAGCAAACCATATAATAACAAAGAAATACAATACACTTACAAGTTTTATTGCAATGTTTCCGACTGATACGGGAGTGGTGAGGAAATTAGCCAGACTGTTAGTTATGCTATGGTAAATGTTAAGATTGGAAGCAAGCATTATAAACCAGATTAACAATGCAATTATAACCAAGGGAGATTTTACTTTCTTTACAATTATTGAACTGTCAAACGGGTTGTTGAACCCTTTTTTCAAGCGACTGCTTTGAAGTTGCAGCAAAATGATTTCAATAACCGTTTCAATAAAAACAGGAAGAACAACTGCCTGAGTTATCGCAAAAATTGCTGAAATACCAAATATGCCGGAAAGTGAGAATCTTCCGAAAAGATTACATATAATACCGAGTCCAGCCAATAAAATTGAAGTTAAGGAAGCTTTTTTTATTAATTTATAGTACGGTATATCTGAATTCTGTTTCCTGTAGAACAGGAATGAAAACACTATTATGCCGGCTTGAAGAAACAAGAGCCAAATCCTGGAGACGAAAGCAGGTTCAATTAACAAATATGTAAGTGTATGAACAATGAAGAGAACAACCAGAGAGAACCATATTAAAAGGAATGTAAGCTTTTCTTTTCTGAAGAAAATAACTGATGAAATTGAAAGAAGGAGAAAGTAAAAAACTGAGATGTATGAAGTTGGGGCATAAGCGTCAAAAAAAGGCATTAGACTCAACAGCAGCACAAGTACAGACAATACAGGATATTTATCCAGGTATTGCATCTGAAGAAATCCGTATTCGCTGGGATTTTCCCGTATATTTTTCAGAAGTTTCCGCCTCATAAAAATCAGCAGTAACAGCAGGAGTCCCAGTACAAGGACAAATGCCCTTTGCCTTGATGTCTGACTGAAATAATAGACAATTGCATTTTTTTCGCTTGCCATTTTGGTGATTGTAACTCTGGAGGTGTTACTGACGATAGGTGCTTTTTGAGTTTTCTCCCAGAGAAAATTTACTTCCTTTCCAAAAAGTTGAACATCTGCCCTATCCAATCTTATTTCCATAATATTCAGCATATTGGACAGGTTCACGGCATTGTCTGCAATTTTTACCTTCATGACATTAAGAGTATCAACATTTGCCTTGGAGATACTATCGGTTCTGCTCCATTTTCGCTCAAGTCGTACCAGCTTAGTATCCAGCGACTTTTTGATGCTTTTATCGCCATATATTTTTCGAAAAATGGAATCGGACAATACTGTTTTAAGACTTAATTTTGCATCATTTACGCGGCGATACAACTTTGCCGTGTACTCTTCATAACGATCGTTTTCTTCATTCAAAGCAGCAGTAAAACTCTGATACAGGTATAGGTTCTTTATATTAAATGCTGAACCCCTGCCTCTCATATTTTTGCGGATTATGGTAAGATCATTTGTGATAATATCAATTCTTCTGCCCATCCTTACCACGTCGAAGCTCAGTTTGGAACTGTCACTTATTGTGTTAAGATTGTCATTCACCCTGTCAATACTCATCATATAGTCGCTCAATGTAAGAGAATCCTTGGATTGGAACATTTTCTTTTGCATCGGTGTTTTGTTTTTTGATGCATCCCGTACCTGGAAATTTTTTAAAATCTCTGAAATTGCCATGTCAACTGGTGATTGTGCTGAAACACCGATTCCTATAGGAATTAGGGCAAAAAATAATAAAAGTCGTTTCATGGTATACTTCTTATGTGTTCTAAACTATTAATTTATGCAAGTAGAGTTGGATAGGTTCCTTAAGCTGCAAGTTCACTGGCCTAAATTACTAATTTCCATTGAAAACATAAGTTGGAATTTGACAGGTAACTTTTTTATAGGTATTGCTTCGTCTTCGGCTCAGCGCTCCCTGGGGGAAAACCTGAGTCGGTCATTAAAGACTATTGAAGGGATTGCTTCGCCTTTAGCTCAGCGATCCCTGAGGGAGATGCTTTCAAATAAAAAGCCGCCAACGCGGCTATTTTTTTAATTTACAAATTCTTCCTTCAGGTAAACCTGAGTCGGTCTGCGTAAATTACAAAAAGGTTGTTGTCACAGCCTTTTTATTTGAGCGGGAAAGGGGGTTGGCTCGCCTGCGGCTCGCCGTTCCCGGGGGGGAGATGCTTTCAAATAAAAGCCACTTATGTGGCTATTTTTTGTAATTTACACATCCCTCCTTCAGGGAAACCTTAGTCGGTCTGTGTAAATTACAAAAAGGCCGTTTTCACGGCCTTTTATTTGAGCGGGAAAGGGGATTGGCTCTCCTGCGGCTCGCCGTTCCCGGGAGGAGATGCTATCAAATAAAAGCCACTCACGTGGCTATTTTTATAATTTACACATCCCTCCTTCAGGTAAACCTGAGTCGGTTCGTGTAAATTACAAAAAGGCCGTTTTCACGGCCTTTTATTTGAGCGGGAAAGGGGATTCGAACCCCCGACCCTCAGCTTGGGAAG
>JBARBF010000007.1:0-103510 GCA_049792755.1 Bacteroidales bacterium
TGCCTCCTGCTTCCTTCAGATTCCACCTCACGATGGACACCCTTGCTCTTGGCTAATGGTTGGTAACTACAAACCCCCATAAAGGACTTTCACCTTCAAATTAATCGCTATGCACGGCACACCAAAAAAACGGCAGCAAAGACTGCTGCCGTTATGTTATTCAGGAATTTTGGATTAGTATCCCGGATTTTGCTGAAGTTTAAGATTAGGATTGGCTTCAATATCTCTGTCAGGAATCGGGAAAACAAGTTTAGGATCATCATATGCATATGTAGCAACATTTTCATGCAGTCTTCTGACATCATGGATTTTAAATCCTTCAAATGCCAGCTCAAGTCTTCTTTCATAGAGAATATCATCGAGTGTTATCGACACAGCCGGATCTAATCCTGCCCTAGTATGAATTACATTAAAATCAGCCAGAGGAGTATCTCCGACATTGGTTGTAAGTCTTATATTACATTCTGCCCTTATCAGGTACATTTCTGCCAGACGAATTAAATTAACCACTCCGTACTGGTTGTTCCATTTACCGCATCTCATTGCGCCGTTTCCCAGGAAAAACAAACTTAATCTCTGATCATTGGCAGAATATAAGTCAAGATGGGCCTGAAGGATATCAATATCACCGTCTCTTCCACCAAATTCCGGCACTGAAAAGAACTCAGTCATCGAGCTCATCCTGTCCTGGGGTGTAATCTGTGTCGCAAAAATATCTTCTGTCGTATTGTTGTCATTATTAAACACTTCTGCATATGTTGGCATAAGAGTATAAGTTCCTGAACTTATTACAGCATCTGCAGCGTCTCTGGCATCAGCATAGTCACCTTTCTGAAGGTACACTCTGGCAAGGAGTGCGTTTGCAGCGCCTTTTGAAGCATAAACATCATTATCCACAGGCAACTTGGAAACTGCCTGGGTAAGATCAGCAATCACCTGCGTATATATCTCATCAACAGTGTTCCGTGTAACAAAACTGCTTGCAGTTATACCTTGAGTGGGATCAAGAACCAAAGGTACACCCATTTGGGTATTTGCAACTCCGAACTGATATTGTTGTGCAAAAAAACGAACAAGGTCGAAATACATCAGACCACGCAGGAAAAGCGCTTCGCCTTCGACCCTGTCGCGATCAGCTTCATTTACTACAGCAAGAGCGCTCAGGATGTTATTTGTCGTATTAATAACCATATAACTATCTTCCCACTGGACATCTGCTTCAGAATTTGTTGCGATCATTGTTTTATTAAATATTTGACGAGGGTCAATATATGTACCAACCCATTGGATTTCACCATTACCCCCAAGCAATTCTGAATTACGCAGAATATTACCTCCATAAATTCCGGGTAATGCAAAATCAGAATAAGCCCCAAGGAGAACATGTTTGATATTATCATCCGATGTAAGAGCAATCTTATCACTGATATTTTGTGAAGGCTCCAGATCGAGATACTTTTGACATCCTGTTAATAAACCACATAATGCCACTGCTGATATTATTGAAACTAATTTATTCATCGTTTTTTATATTATATTTTATTATAATCCGATATTAATACCAAAGACTACAGACCTTGGTTGAGGAGCGGAATAAAAATCACATCCCTGGGTTATATTATCATTCAGAAAGTCGGTCGATACTTCCGGATCCCAGCCCTTGTATTTAGTAAAAGTAAGTAGGTTTTGTGCCTGAATATATACTCTCATCCTGTCTAGTTTGGCCCTGTTTATTAACTTTTTAGGCAGATCATAACTTATCATAAAGCTGCGTAATTTCACATAAGAACCATCTGAAAGGTACCTGCTGTTACGACTCTGATCACCATTATCATAATAGAACCTGGCCTGGGGCACGTTTGTAATATCTCCCGGCTTTTTCCAACTGGCCAGCTGGGATTCAAGCTGGTTGTCGAACCAAACTCCA
Organism: Bacteroidales bacterium; assembly: GCA_049792755.1. Lineage (GTDB taxonomy): Bacteria > Bacteroidota > Bacteroidia > Bacteroidales > VadinHA17 > LD21. The sequence goes on from JBARBF010000007.1 coordinate 1,928, forward strand.
TTGGCAGCCATCCATTGGTCACCTATAAGGTGAATCTTGTTTCCTGTTACTCCCTGGAAAGTAAAAGACAGTTCAAATCCCTTAAATCCAAACGTATTGGTTATGGCTCCTATTAAGTTAGGAGTCGGACTACCCAGAACAACAAAATTTGCACTGTTGAAATCATTTGTTGTTGTGGTATGGTCAATTACCTTACCATTAGCATCCTTTGTGTTCACATACCACACGGCATCTCCGTTTGCCGGATCAACCCCGGCATATTGAGCTCCATAGAAAACTCCGATAGGCTGACCTACCATTACAACGTTCATGTAACGTGCACTCCCCTGATCAATAATGGTCTGACCTCCCAGACTGGTAACCTCATTTTTATTTTTTGAAAAATTAATACTGGTGCTCCATGTGAAATTCCCCGTAAGGTTATTAGTATTTAGAACAAACTCAAATCCTTTGTTTTGAACCGATCCGATGTTCTTCATTTGAGTGGCAAACCCTGAAGTAGAAGGAACAGGAACATTTAACAAAAGATCTTTGGTTTTCTTAACGTAGTAATCAATTTCACCCGAAATACGATTTTTTAGAAATCCATAATCTACTCCAAAATCAATTTGTTGTGTAGATTCCCATCCGAGATCCGGGTTAGGAATCTGTGTTGGTACTAATCCGGATTCACTGTTATAGTGCCCAACACCATAAAGACCCAACTGTCCGAAATTTCCTATACCGGCATTCCCGGTGAGTCCATAGCTGGTTCTGATTTTAAGAAAACTTAGTGCTGTACTGTTAGCCAGAAAATCTTCTTTGGTCAGGACCCATCCCAGTGAAGCAGCTGGAAAGACGCCATACCTGTTGTTTCTTCCAAACCTTGAAGAACCATCAATTCGTCCTGAAAGCATCAGAAGGTATTTAGCTTTGTAATCAAAGTTAATCCTCGAAAAATAGGAAAGAAAACTGTATTTTGTAAGTGTAGATGTTGCCCCGGTAATTAAACCGGCACTTGCGAGTGTTTTCAGATCATCAAGAGGAAATCCGGTTCCCTGGGCCCATGCATTATCAACTGTAGTATATTGAAATTCAGTACCCAGAACGGCACTTAAACTATAATCACCTAAACTTTTTGATAAATCAAAATACGATTTTGTGGTTATGTTCTGAGTTTGACCATAATTTGCAAAACCATAACCATTTACTCCGGTTCCTTCTTCTGTAAGGTTACCATACCTGGCATTTTCTTTAAGATTGTAAAGATCAAAACCAAATTCATTTCTCCATTTAAGTCCGTCCAATAACTTAAAGGTCAGATATCCATTTGCAATTGACCTGTACTCAATAATAATTCTTGATGCATATGCCACATCCAGAAGCGGATTATAATAGGTCGTGGTCGGAGTATTATACAACTGTCCATTCAGATCCCTGGGAGGGGTTATTGGCGATAAAGCAACCATCTGCATGGGTGTTGTGAATGCATTGTCAGCAGAAACCTGGTTAATCTTGTTCCTGTTAAGGCTTAAAGCAAATCCCAGATCAATATAATCATTAGCTTTATTATCGACGTTGAGCCTTGCTGATATCTTTTCTATACCGTTAGATACAAGAATTCCCTGACTGTTATTATAGGAGAGGCTGGTGAAATACTTTAATTTCTCATTTCCACCCTGTGCTGACATGTCAGCTGAAAATATATGCCCCTTTTGAAAAGCAAGATCCTGCCAGTTTGTATTGACTTTTGATCCGGTATAATTTCCGGATCCATCCTGAATTGCTGCCCATCCGGAATATCTGGCTAAACGTCCGTTTACAAATTCCAACCAGGAGTCAGGATAATCTGCAGAATTATTTATAGGATCTTTCCCATCAATCAAATCACTATTATAAGCTGCGTCCTTGAAATATTTCACATATTCTGTTGAATTCATGAATTTTCTCTTATTTGAAGCTTCGTTGTAACCCGATTGTATTGTGAAATTTAATTTGGTAGCTCCGCTGATTCCTTTCTTGGTGGTAATAATCACCACACCGTTTGCTCCCCTGGAACCATAAATTGCAGATGAAGCCGCATCTTTTAGAATATCAATTGATTCAACATCGTTAAAATTAATTGATGTAAGAGGGTTAATAACTGCACCTGACTGGTTTAATGCTTCGGTAGTTATAGGAATACCATCTACAACGAAAAGCGGCTGGTTAGTCGCTGTAATTGAGGATGATCCTCTGATCCTCATGTTAGTGGTACCTGTCGATTTTCCATTAACCGATTCAATAAATACACCTGCTGTCTTTCCCTGGAGAGCCTGTTCAACAGTTGGAACAGGAATGTTTCTGAGTACATCCCCATCTACTTTGGAAATACTCCCGGTAACTTTGGATTTAATCTGAGTACCATAACCAACAACAACAATTTCGTTAACGCCGACAAGATCATATTCCAGATCTACGTCATAAACATTCGAAGCTCCGACGACTACCTCCTTGATTCTTTTGCCAACAAAGCGGAATTCAAGAGTAGCTCCAAGCGGAGCACTTATCTGATATTTCCCATCCGGACCAGTGATTACTCCGGTTGAGGTTCCTTTAATAAGTACTGTAGCTCCTGTAATGGGAAGATTATCTTCTTCACCTTTGACAGTACCTGAAACCGATTTTTGTTGTGCAGCTGCCGTCAACAAAAAACCAAAGAACAGAAATAATAAAAACAGAAGTTTTCTCATAACGATTATTTTAGGTTTAGTAATAGAGTAATTGAGATTAAATGAATCCTTTTTAATATTAGTAACGTAGGTTAGCGTCACAAAACAAATTTATAATCTTTTAGTTTGAAATCTAATGTTTTTATTAAAAATAATTGATTTTTTCTTTAAATTCAAAACCCAGAAGCTAAAGCTGATTTTAATTAGTCCCGTTTGTCAGTCTTCTTCCTATCTTAATTCAATTTTACCTATTTTTGTATCCTTATAGAATCAAATATTTAACTCCCTCCATATGGCAGGATTTGCACATTTACACGTTCATACTCAATACTCTATACTCGACGGAGCCTCAAATATCGGGTTGCTTATGGACAGGGTAAAAACTCTGGGAATGGATTCTGTTGCCATTACAGATCATGGGAATATGTTCGGTGTCAAAGAGTTTCACAACAGTGCCACTAAAAAAGGCATAAAACCTATAATAGGATGTGAGATATATGTTGCAAAAAGATCAATCGAAGATGTCTCAGGAAAAGAAGACCGCTCCGGAGATCATCTTATTCTCCTGGCCAAAAACCTGACAGGTTATAAGAATCTTATCAAACTGGTTTCTATTGCCTGGATCAAAGGATTTTACTATAAGCCGAGGATCGACAAAGAACTGTTAAAGAAGTATAAGGAGGGACTTATAGCTTCTTCTGCCTGTCTGGCTGGTGAGGTTCAGGATGAAATACTCAATGGTACGATGTCGGGAGCAGAAACTTCGCTGAAAAGTTATCTTGACATCTTTGGTGAGGATTTTTACCTTGAGATCATGAGGCATGAGACTTATGATCCTGACGCAGACAGATCAGCTTTTCCCCTTCAACAAAAAGTTATCGAAGCCTTTAAAAAGCTTTCAGTTAAATATAATGTCCGTCTGATCGCAACAAATGATGTACATTTTATAAATGCCGAAGATGCTGAAGCCCACGACAGACTGATTTGTATTAATACTGCAAAAGATATCGACGATCCGAACAGATTAAGATATTCCAAACAGGAATTTATTAAGAGTGAAGAAGAGATGCGCGCCATATTCAGCGATGTACCTGAAGCCATAGATAATGTTGCGGGACTGGTTTCAAAAATTGAAAAGTACAAACTCGACCATGAACCTATAATGCCGGATTTTGACTTGCCGGAAGGTTATACTGATAAGGACGTGTATCTGAAATACCTTACTTACAAAGGAGCAGAAGAGAGATGGGGAACATTGACCAGCGAACAAACAGTCCGGCTCGATTTTGAGTTGGATACGATTGCCCAAATGGGCTTTCCGGGCTACTTTCTGATTGTTCAGGATTTCCTTCGTGCTGCAAGAGAAATGGGGGTTTCTGTTGGTCCGGGAAGAGGATCAGCTGCCGGATCTGCAGTTGCATATTGTCTGAGAATAACAGATATTGATCCTATTAAATACGGACTCCTGTTCGAACGTTTTCTGAATTTCGATCGAATATCAATGCCTGATATTGATATAGATTTCGATGAAGACGGAAGAGAGGCGGTACTGAGATATGTAGTCGACAAATATGGGCACGAAAAGGTTGCTCACATAATAACTTTTGGGTCGATGGCAGCAAAAATGGCCATTCGCGATGTTGCACGGGTACAAAAATTGCCATTACAGGATGCAGACAGACTTGCCAAGCTTGTACCTGAAAGACCAGGAATAACGCTTAAAGCAGCTTACGCGGAAGTACCTGAGCTGGCCAGGGAAAGAGAATCTTCCAATAAACTGATAGCACAGACCCTGAAATATGCCGAGGTTCTTGAAGGTTCCGTCAGGCAAACCGGGGTACATGCCTGCGGTATAATAATAGGAAAGGATTCTCTTGATAATTATATTCCCCTCTGCACGGCGAAAGATACCGATCTCTATGCTACACAGTACGATGGAAGCCATGTCGAGTCGGTAGGCCTTCTTAAAATGGATTTTCTTGGTTTAAAAACATTGTCAATAATAAAAGATGCAATAGACAATATTAAAAAGTCAAAGGGAACAGAGATTGACATTGATACACTTCCTCTTGATGACAAAAAAACTTTTGAATTCTTCAGCAATGGCGAGACCACAGGAATCTTCCAGTTTGAATCAACAGGAATGAAAAGATATCTGAGAGATCTGGGACCTAACCGGCTGGAAGATTTGATTGCCATGAATGCTCTCTATCGTCCGGGACCAATGGAATATATCCCAAAATTTATCAGGAGAAAGAACGGTACTGAAAAGATCGATTACCCTATTCCTGTAATGGAAAAATATCTTGACGATACGTATGGAATAACCGTTTACCAGGAACAGGTGATGTTGCTGTCGCAGGAACTGGCAGGTTTTTCAAAAGGGGAAGCCGATTCTCTCAGGAAAGCCATGGGGAAGAAGAAACGTTCCATAATGGATGAAATGAAGCTGAAGTTTCAGGAAGGATGTTCAAAGAAGGGGTATAATGTGGAAATCATTAACAAGATTTGGTCCGACTGGGAAGCCTTTGCACAATATGCTTTTAATAAATCGCATTCAACATGTTATGCTCTAATAGCTTACCAGACAGGATATCTGAAAGCTAATTATCCCGCAGAATACATGGCAGCAGTACTCAGCCGGAACATAAGTGATATTAAAAAGATCACAACTTTTATGGATGAGTGCCGGAGAATGGGGATGGAAGTACTCGGGCCGGATGTGAATGAGAGTAATGTTAAATTCACGGTAAACAAGGATGGAAACATAAGGTTCGGATTGGGAGCAATCAAAGGAGTAGGGGAAAGTGCAGTATTGCAACTTATTGAAGAAAGGGAGAAGAATGGCTTTTACAAAGATATTTATGACCTGGTTGAGAGAGTGAACCTTAATTCACTTAACAAGAAAAATCTGGAGGCTATAGCCGTTGCTGGTGGATTCGATTGCTTCCGGAAAATAACGAGGGCACAATATTTCTCCCTCGACACCAAAGGATCGAGCTTTATAGAGAGTCTTATAAGATACGGAAACAATTCCAGATCGGTGAAGTCCTCATGTCAGCAATCACTTTTCGGAGAATCCGGCGGATTTGATATGATAAAACCTGAACCGTCTCCTTGTCCCGATTGGCCCAAGCTTGAAAAACTTAACAGGGAAAAAGAGGTTATCGGTATTTATTTATCATCTCATCCACTTGATGATTTCAAGCTTGAGATCAATACTTTTACCACAGCAACGCTTGCTGATCTCCAAAACCTTCGCGAATACATCGAGCGTGATGTCGTAGTAGCAGGAATAGTGACAGACATAAAAACCGGTATCGGGAAAAATGGCAAACCTTATGGTTCTTTTACTTTACAGGATTATTCCGATTCCTTCAGGTTCATGCTGTTTGACAAAGATTATATTGAAAACAGTAAGTTCTTCATTGTCGGCTATTATCTTCTGGTAAAAGGAAGAGTACAGAAACGGAAGTTCAAAGAAGAAGAGATTGAATTCAGAATTAAAACAATTAATCTTTTATCAAGTGTTAAGGATGAACTTATCAAATCAGTCACTTTGAAGATCAACCCTGAGAACATCGATAATGAAATGATTAAGAACCTGAAAAATCTTATAAATGAACATAAAGGCGAAACGGAGCTTAAGTTTCTTTTCATCGATTCAGATGATAAAATTTCCCTTCCAATGTTTTCCAGGACGTTCCGGATCAGACTAAATAACGAGTTACTTTCTTTTCTTGAAGACCACCCGGAAATAGAATTTAAGGTTAATTAGCTATCTTTACAACGGATTTTAATGTTAGATTTTTAAAATATTAATTATTATGGAATTAGAAGTAAATGATGGAAACTTCGACGAAATTGTTATCAACTCAGACAAACCTGTTGTTGTGGATTTCTGGGCTGAATGGTGCGGACCTTGCAGGATGGTTGCTCCAATCATGGAAGAGATCTCACAAGAATATGAAGGGAAAGCTGTTGTGGTAAAGTGCGATGTAGACAGCAGTCCTGAAGTTGCTGCAAAGTATAGTATCAGGAATATCCCTACCATCCTGTTTTTTAAGGATGGGAAAATAGTTGACAAACAGGTCGGGGCAGTTCCAAAGAAGAACTTTGTAGTAAAATTAAATTCTCTTATTTAAAATATATAAATTATTTAATCTGGCCGTTCGGATTATCTCAAACGGCCTTTTTAATTATCTTCCATGACAGTTTGTGTGTTTGCCTCATCGAGCAGCCGTATAGACCATGGTTATGCAACTGCTGCTTCCAGTCTTGGAATGCTTCTTGCAGGAGCCAAAATGGATGTTGTTTACGGAGGTGGTGGTATTGGCCTGATGGGTAGGCTTGCTGATGCGGTTCTTGAAAACGGAGGCAGGATAACCGGGGTAATTCCGTCGTTCATGAAAGATGAAGGATGGGATCATCCTTCAGTAAGCGAAATGATAATCACCTCCGATATGGGAGAAAGGAAAAAACGAATGTTCGCCATGGCAGATGCTATAGTTGCATTACCCGGAGGAGTTGGTACTCTTGAAGAATTAACAGAGGCGTTGACATTAAAACAACTTGGACTCTTCAGGGGCCCTGTCATTTTATTGAATACCCTGAATTTTTATAAATCTTTTATTGAATTTCTTGAACATATGGTTTCAGGTCATTTTCTCAGGCATGAACATAAAGGGATGTGGGAAATAGCCTCTAGTGCTGAGGAAGTCATTCAACTACTGGGGAAAATGGAGGGTTGGCTCCAGGATCCGCGAAGTATTGCCAGAATCTAATATTCAGGAATTTTTGTACCCACAAACAGAATATCATCTACCTGCTCAAGATCACCTTTCCATGCAAGTATCTCCTTTTCAAGTCTCTCTTTTTGTTCGTTTACAGGAAGATTCCATATCTCAGACAGGATTTTTTTAACATTGGCCGAATTATATTTCTTTCCGGAAAGAGATCCAAACTGATCGGCATAACCGTCGGAACACATATATAACATATCTCCGGGCTGAATATCAACAGGCTGATTTGTAAAGTTCTTCCTCTCAGCAATAGATGCCATACCAATTTCGTATCTGTCACCCCTGTAAAGAAATACTTCTCCTTTTCTGACAACATACAACGGATTGAATGCTCCCGCGAATTCAAGTGTAAAATTCTTCTTATTGAATGCTATAAGTGCAAGATCCATTCCGTCGGTTATTGCTTTTTCATGACGTTGCATAAGAGCCTTTATAACCTCATTATTAAGCTGGTCAACAATTGCAGATGGACGTGTTAATCCATACTCCCTTACAACTTTATTCAGGGAGTTATGGCCTATAATAGACATAAATGCTCCGGGAACACCATGTCCTGTGCAATCTACTACAGCGATGAACTGCCAGTCACCATTATCATACATCCAGTAAAAGTCTCCGCTCACGATGTCTTTTGGCATGAAGAGAACAAATGTTTCCTTAAATGTATCTTCCTTTGGAAGCATCGCCCTCTGAATGCGCTCTGCATATCTGATACTTGAGGTTATGTCTCTGTTTTTCTCTTCAATTTCCATACTTTTCTGAACAACCTCAGCTGTCCTCTCTTTAACTTTTACTTCAAGAATTATCTTCTCTCTTATCAGGTTTTGTTCCCTGATTTTAATATATATTATAACAATTACTACAACTGTGACGACAGATAAAAGGATAAACCACCAGGTCAGATAAAAAGGCGGTAATATCACGAAATGAAAGGAAACAGGTTTACTGTTCCAGATTCCCTGACTGTTGCAGGCTATTACATTGAATGTGTATTTTCCCGGAGCCAGCGCAGAATAAATTGCCCTAGTCTGATCTGTTACCGGTTGCCAGTTTTCATCTGCCCCGTCAAGTTTCACCCTGTATTTAACAACATCGGGATTCGTAAGACATATGCTATAGTAGTTGAATAAAACATGTTTCTCATTATAGTTTAATTTCAGACCGGGGGTCATTTCCCTTGTTTCATAGTTTACCTGTATGTTCATAATATGCGTCAGAGGCTCAAGGCTTTTGTTTGAAGTTTCAAAAGGATTCAGATGTGTGGCACCGTTAGCAGTGCCAAACCAGAGGTCTCCGGAAGAGCTTTTACAAACAGCATTTGTCATGGTTTCAATCCCGGTGAATCCGTTTCTTTCAGTATAAGAAGATATTCTTTTGCTATCAGGGAAATACCTGTTCAGCCCATTATTTGTGCCTATATAAATACTTCCATCTTCCCCTACAGTAAGTAAATTTATATTATTTGAAAGAAGTCCGTCATTCTGTGTGATACTCAGGACGATGGAATCATTCCTGAATGCTTTCAACCCCTCACTTGTGCCAATCCAAAGAACACCTTTTGCATCCATAACCATTGTCTTGGGTATTAGCCCCGCCAGAGCAGGGACCCTTTTAAAGTTCTTTTTAGAGGAACTATACTTAATAAGACCCGGTTTCTCTCCCATTCTTTCAGTTCCAATCCACATATCTCCATTAAGATCACAATAAAGAGAACTGATTCCAAAGACTGTTAAACTGTCAAGATTTGTGCTTCTGTAAAAATTCTGCTGATTAATAGTGCCAACGGCAACACCTTCGCTGGTCCCAATCCAAAGATTATTCCTGCGGTCAATTTCAAGTGCCTTTATCTTGTTATCGTGATACAGTTTTGAATTAATGTATGGCTGTGCTTCAAATTTAGAGGTTTTCATATTAAAGAATAATACTCCCCCCTCATTAGTACCTATCCACAAATTGCCATCTTTGTCCTCCCTGAAAAACCTGATTTCCTGTGGAATTGCATCATTCAACTGATTATAAATCACAGCTTTATTTCCCGAATCAGGATTATACCTTGAAATGCCGGCATTTGTTCCAAACCATAAGGCCCCTGTTTTATCGAGGTAGATTGCATTTACGTTCGGATCGGGAAGGATTTCTTTTTCATTGATTGTTTCAAACGTATCTCCTTTAAATATTGTAAGTCCGTTATCCTGATCAGCAATAAGAATATTACCTTCAACATCTTCTATAATATCATAAATTTTTGAAGCTTTCAGCCCATTGCCAGAATCAAACTTCCGCATGTTGTTACCTTCAAAAACTGCGATTCCTCCCCCGAAAGTTCCAGCCCAGATACCCCCTTTGCTGTCCTCAGTCAGACATGATACCGTGTTACTTGTCATTCCTGCTTTCGGGAGGTCAATCACCTCCATCCTGCTTTCTGACATAACGTATTTATATAGCCCGCCTTTGTCAGTTCCGAACCATAAATTCCCTTTTGTATCCTCAAGCATACAATTTGTGCCAAAGTAGGTGGTCATATGTGGCATCCTGTAATTTTCGAACTTGTTTTCACCAGAATTGTACTTTCTCAAACCAACGTCGGCTATGCAGATGAATGATCCGTTCCTCTCTAATTTAGATCCATAAATCTGGTCGCTTAAACCTGCCTTACCCCTTAATTGTCTGGCTTTTATATGCTTAATGTCCTTAACAGGAAAATCAGCCTGAATAGCGCCGTCATTTGCAGAAGTAAACCAGAGTTTATCTTTAATCTGAACAATACTTGTGATACCTCCGGTAATTTTAATTGAATCGAACGCTGCCCGTTCAAAGATATTGCCATTGTATCGTGAGATTCCGCCGGGATTCAAATGACCAAACCAGATATTGCCCAATGTATCTTCAAAAATAGCCTGTACACCACCTAATGCCAGACTGTCGCCTGAAGTGAAATTTTTAAAATTTTTCCCGTCAAAACGTGAGAGGCCATTTGCTGTTCCAAGCCAGATATAATCTTTTGAATCCTGAAAAAGAGTATATACTTTCTGTTCACTTAAACCCTGTTTAATACCATAATTGTCAAAAAAATATTTCTGAGCTGAAAGCTGTAAAAAATTAAGAGGTAAAAAAAGAAAAAGCCAGACAACAAATTTTGTCTGGCGCTCTATGAAGTTAATGGCTGACATATAAGTACCTATTTGCTAATAAAGAAGAATGTCCCCTTATCATCCTCCAGACCCTGTATGTTTCCAAACTTAGGTTTCTGCCCTTTATCGGTTAAAACAGCAGCAGTTACATACTTTACAACAGTCTCGATAGGTATACAGGCATTTTTGTTGTTCATAAGGGTGTTGGCAAATGTTGCAGCAAATTTAGAATTATCGGAAGCAAGCTCATACGCTTCCCCGGCAGAGGCAAAAACCTGTGCTGATTTTGAACCTGCCACCTGTACATTATCGCAGGTCGGAGCTTCATTCGCAGCGCGTGATGCAGAATAAAAACCAGGGCCCGATTCGCAGGCATCAGATACCACAAGAGTGTGAACAACCACGTCACTGTATCCTTGCAGTCCGGCTTTTAATGAGTTAATATTAAAGTAGGTGAATTCATCATCTCGTTTTGCATCGACAGGGATCCAGTAACCTACATCATTAATATACTTGCCATGACCTGCATAGTAGATCATCAAAGATTTAACCTGGTTTTTCTTTACCAGGTCGCGGAGCTCAATGTTAAAGAATCTCTCCATCTCCGCCTTGGTCATATCTTTTTTAGGAATAATGTTATGTATCTGATAATTAGCAAGAGCCCTACGCATTGTACTGATATCTTTTATGGGGCCGTCAAGACTCGCAAAAGTTTCATAACTCGAATTTTCAATAAATACAACCCAGGTTTTTCCCATGGGATCTTTTGCAGAAATTCCAGCACCTTCTCTGTTAAGGGTAAATTCGGTTTCCTGTCTGTTTCCATAGATATCTTCAGCAACCACCGTAAACTTATTTAAATCTGAAACATTTAATGTTGCCGTAAACGCAGGATTTAATTCATTCGGATTATAACTAGCAGTAAAATTGCCCACAGTAATAGATTTAATCTTGCTTTCGTCTGAAATTTTCCCCTGAATTGCAATATTGGGAGTAGGTGTATCAAGGAAGACCTGCCCTTCTTCAGATGTATATGGCGCTACAATAAATATTTTAGGAGGATTAATTTCAGTTCGTTTAAGAGTATAATTCACAACTTTTTCGTTATCATAATCGTCGATGGCAGAAAAAGTAATCTTATCAACACCATTGACACTAATATTTGCAAGAAAATCATTTACCCCGTTTTTTTCTACCAGGATTACACTCTCATTATTAATCTTAAAAGATTTGATCTTGCTTTTATCTTTTAAATTACCGGAAATAAGAAGAGTAGATTTGTCTCCTTTTATTTCGATCGTATCTTTTTCCGGTACAGGGCTTATAACAGATATTTCGGGAGGGTCTGTCTCCCTGTTTAGTTCATATAATCTCTTCTGAGAAAGTTCCAGCATTTCCCTTGCCTTCACATCGTATTTGGATAGAAAGGTGATCTTATTATAATCGGCTCTGGCTTTATCATAATCCATTATTTCCTCATAAGATTTGGCACGCGAATAATAGACTTCGGGATCTTCCTTCTTAAGTGCTGCGTTAAGTGAGATAGTCTTTGAAAAATCATTTATTGCATTAGCATGTTGATTGAATTCCTGATAGCATTTGCCACGTTCATAAAAAAACATCGGGTTTTCCGGATCAATCAATATGGTTTTGGAAATATCATTGATTGCGCTGGGATAATCAAGGTTTTTTCTGTATACCTTACTTCTCTCAAGATAAGCTTCAGTATTCCTGTCGTTATTCTTAATCACCTCATTACACTGTTCCATTGCTTCCCTGGTATTAGAGGAAGTAAGCAGGTTCGCAAGCTCAATTCTTGGCTCAGCCAGTTTCTTATCTTTTGAAATTGATTTACGCAATTCCTTTTCCCCAAGTACATCGTTTTTTAGTCTTCTGTAGATAAGGCCCCGCCAATAGTAATCCATTGGGTTATCTTTAATTATTATTACGGTATCGGAGGCCTGGAGCGCCTGGTCATATTTATTAAGGTAATACAGTGATATTACTTTTTCGGGATAAACCTTTGAATTTCGCTTTTCAAGTGTTGATACACGGTTTAGAACCTTCAGGGCTTCTTCGTAGTTGCCCAGTTTATTACTTACAGCGCCAAGCCTTATCATTGCATCAATTTCTTTAGGCGCAAAAATCAGTGTTTTCTCAAAATCGGCTTTAGCTTCAGTGTACTTTGACAACTTTTCATAAGCCTGCCCTCTGGCATAATAATAATCAGGATTTGAAGGTTCGAGACTGATGGCGCTTGTAAACTGAACGATGGCATCTTCATATTTTAAATTATCAACAAATTCCATCCCTGCCTTGTAAGACTTTCTGGCAGTTTGCCCAAAAGCGCATATTGGCACCAGCGTCATGATGGTTACCATTAAAAATACCAGCTTCTTCATGTTGATAGTAATAAGTTTAACTTCTCTAACAATATATCAAAATTAGAAATATTTCTTCTAATTATCAATCTCCCGGAATCCTAGCTCTCATTCTTTAAATATATTTCAAGAGATGATCCGCTGAAGACTGTCTTTGAAAAAAGTATTCCGTTTATCTGTGGAGCATTTACTCCTCCTTTGAAATATATCTCACCGGTAAAAATTCTGGCTTCATCCCAAAACCCTGTTGAAATAAAATGATTAAGTACTTCTGCCCCTCCTTCAATAAATAATGACTGAATGCCGGATGAATACAGGTAGTTGCAGATTTGAACTGAAGAAGGAACATCTTTTCTGAGTATTACCTTCAACGAGTCAGGAATATCTGCATCTGGATTATGGGTAAATACAATTGTTTTATTACCTGTACTATTTAAGGATTGTGTTTTATTAAAAGATCCTGAACTGCTGAGGATTAATTTTAATGGATCGGCGCCTTTCCATTCCCTCACATTAAGCCTGGGATTATCTGCTCTTATAGTTCCTGCTCCAACAAGTATAGCCTGTTCCGATGCCCTCCATTTATGAACAAGCACTTTTTCAGGCTTACCGGTTATCCAGCTTGGCTTTGTTTTATTTTTTTCAGATCTTGGTGCATCGAGATATCCATCAGCACTTTGTGCCCATTTCAAAGTTATAAATGGTCGCCTTTTTTCATGAAAAGTAAAAAACCGTCTGTTCAGTCTTCTGCAATCCGTTTCAAGAACTCCGGCTTTGACCTCACAACCGGCTTCCCTGAGTCTTTTTATTCCGTTTCCCGAAACCTTTTCACTGGTATCAATTGTACCTATAACTATCTTAGTAATCCCGTTTGAAATAATTAAATCTGCACAGGGAGGTGTCCTCCCGAAATGTGAACATGGCTCCAGGTTAACATAAAGAGTCGAAAGCTTTAATTTTGTTTTATCAGTTACGGAATTAATAGCATTTACCTCTGCATGAGATTCACCGTATCTCAAATGATACCCTTCTCCCAATATTTTCCCATTATGTACAATCACAGAACCTACCATCGGATTTGGATAAGTCAGACCTTCTGCTTTAGAGGCAAGTTCAAGACATCTTCGCATGAATTTAATATCTTCTTTCTCTGTCATTGAACTGAATATACTAAATTTGACTTATGGGTGTCAAGATACAAACAATAAAAGATATCAGATTTCATCTGAAGAAGGAACTTTCAGGTATTTATAAGGAAACTGAAATAAGAGTCCTTGCAGATATCCTGATTAAGACTGTTACCGGTGCTACAAAGTTGCACCAGCAATATGATAATGGATATGAAATTACACAAAATGAAGCGGAGAAAATTACTATTTTAATGGAGGAACTTAAAACCGGGAAACCTGTTCAATATATTCTTGGTGAAACAACCTTCTACAACTGTACCATTAAAGTAAATAGATATACTCTTATTCCACGCCCTGAAACAGAGGAGCTTGTGGATCTGATTATAAAGGAAAACAGGGATTATAAAGGAAATATTATTGATTTTGGCTCCGGTTCGGGATGTATTTCAATAGCTTTGGTTGCAAACCTTCCGTCAGCGAAGATTACAGGAATTGAGATTTCTGATGAAGCCATTAGAATTGCAAAGGAAAATGCCGTTCTGAATAAAGTCAGGGCTACATTTATTAAAGGAGATATCTTCAATCTCGATCATCAAGCGTTCAGTAAAGCAGGTATTATAGTGAGTAATCCTCCCTATGTACGAAATTCAGAGAAGTTGTTGATGGCCAGAAATGTACTTGATTATGAACCACATCTGGCATTGTTTGTGAGTGATTCAAATCCTCTTATTTATTACAGAGCTATACTTGAACTGACTGAAAAAATTCTTCTCCCGGGCGGACGTCTGTATTTTGAGATAAATGAAGCAATGGGTAGTTTATTGTTTCACTTATTGGAATCATTTAATTATTCCGAAATAGAAATCATTTTGGACCTTAATAAAAAAGAAAGAATAATAAAAGGCAGAAAAAATGTCTGAGAAAGAAATATTCAGGATAGCACTTGATAAGGCAATGACACTGTGTTCCCGCCGGGAATTCTGTGGTGACGACATACGAAATAAATTGTCTTTATGGAGTATTGAAAATGATGATGTTGAGAAGATTATAGAAATACTGATACGGGAAAACTTTATTAATGAATCAAGGTATGCAGCAGCATTTGTCAGAGATAAATTTAAATACAATAAATGGGGAAAGGTTAAGATTGCTGCTCATCTTGGAGCAAAGAAATTGCCTTCCGATGTTATCAGGACAGCTCTTGATTCAATTGATAATGAACAGTATATTAAATTCCTTCAGGGACTGATTGAAACTCACAGAAAATCAATAAAAGCTAAGAATCAATACGATCTTAAGGCAAAACTGCTTCGATACGGATTATCAAAAGGCTATGAGAGCAGTTTATTGTATGAAATTCTGAATGATCAGGGGGATTAAATTTTACCTGCGATATTTACCCCCTTTGTATTTCCCCCAAGGGAGGAAAAATCTCTGTATTCAAATGTAATTTAAAGAAATACAACCGAATTATCTCCCCCGCCGGGGGAGGTGACGTGAAGCGGTAGAGGGGTTTTACCCCCGAAACAAAACTCCGGAAATTATGTTCACTATAAACGGCCAGAAAGCGATAAAAAATATTACACCCGATCCTATAGAATCAAAAATTATCAATTGTTTGCGGGTTTCAGCATACCTCAGGTAAAAAATTGAAAATGCAACTCTCAAAACAAGTTGCACCGCGAAAAAAAGAAAGATTCTCATACCATAACGATTCCAACGAAATGCTTCTTCAATTCTTCCCCTGACTATTAAAGAAAAGCTATGTGACAGACCACATGAGATACATGGCTGACCAGTGAGTTTCTCGTGAATACATGCCACAGGAAAGTTATCCTTTTCAGGAGAAAAAAAGCCGGAGTATGCAAAAATCAGCATTATTACTCCGGCAAAAAATATATTAATAATAAGGTAAGGCTCATTCCGGGGCCTAACCTTCAGGATTTGTTCAGTATTACTTTTTCTTTCTGACAATAACATGTTTCTGAGTACTATCATGTTTCTGAATAGTATCATGTTTCTGACCGCTCACTCCTTCAAGATCTTCAAGTTTCTTTTCCTGATCCTTTTTATTGGGGTTAGTGTTTATTTCCACCTTTTCCCCATTGCTTTCCACCTTTATTGATACGTTTGCATTTTCAATCTCCTTGTTGACATTATCCTGAACATCATTTATAATATTATGAATGTTGTTTGGCCATCTGTCAGCCTTTCGAAAAATCTTTCCGGCAACAAATATCTGTGAAAATGAGATCATCGAGGCTATTATGGCAATAATTAATCCGGCCAGCAGCACACCGCGGGGTGAATTGCTTCTCGAAGCCTGAGAGAGTCCGACCGATGCGAGAACTATAGCTATAATTCCGGGAATAATCGCTATCAGACCTACACAGGGAATGACTGCAAGTACAAAAGTTATTACAGCTGTTATAAGAGCAGCAATCCCCAGATTTTGTCCCGAATTATTTTTTACCTCTTCCATGATATTGATTATTTATTATTATTCATTCCTGTCAGGATGTTAACCATATCCTGCTCTAAAGACGTCACAGGATTTTCAATGATGCGTCCGGCCTCAATATTATTTTTATAAAGAATAAATGTAGGGACCCGAAGTATATCCAGTTTTATATACTCTCCGACAGGAGATTGTTTAGTGTCATCCACTCCGATAAAAGTTACTTTTGCTGCAGGGAAATGCCATAGATCCATCACCTTCATAAATCGCGGGACCTCTCTTCTGCTGTCGGGGCACCATATTCCCATTACAACCTTTACAGATAAATTCTCCTTACTTATCTCTAGCAGTTTATTAAGAGCATCCGTCTTTACCTGGTAATCATCAAATCCTTTTAAATACCATGTTGAATAAGGATAATGAGTTAAAAGTTCCGGATTAAAATACCCGAGGATCCAGAGGGTCTGATCATGGAAATTTATTTCCGCTGTTGCAGCATCTGATGTTACTGCAGGCTTTGTCTCAGTTTCTGTTCTGCCTTTAGTAAGAGTTTTCGCAGTTTTACATCCACCCGATAGAACAATGAGTATAAAGAACAGAGAATAAATATTTTTCATTTACTGATAATTAAGTGAATACAAATTAAAAGTATTTTTTTTAATGCATAAAATTAATTGAATGGAATATATTTTTGACAGGGAACAGAATTAAACTAACCTGTTTTTTTCCCCCGGTTAGTATAATAGATTGAAATGCCGATGGAAATTGCAGCCAGAAAAAGTAATGCTAAAACCCTGTATATTAGCTCAATCCTTTCAAGATCAATAATGAACAGATAAAATGCAGAGCAAATCATAGTCCCGAGAGCCATATATCTGTATTTTATATTTTTAAATAAAAGGCTGATTAAAAAATAAAAAAGTGCGGCCATTGTCCAGGAGAAAGTTACAAATTGCTTTGGAACAGCGTGTAACAAAGTTATTAACATCATAAAGAAGCCTTCGAACATATACAGGTTTCTCAGCATATCTGTCTTAATTTGTAACCGCGACTTTTTCCAGTTAATGATTCCGGCCGAAACAAGGGAAATCAGGGTAAAAGAATAATTAACTTCATTAATAGATTTTGAGGAAATAAGATATGTAAGCAGGATCATTAGAAAAAGGAGACTATTCATTACTACAATTAACCTGTTCCGAAACCAGAGTGCCATCGAAACCACAACAAGACTTTGCACAGCCAGAAGCAAATAAACCCGTGGAAACCCTAAGAGTCCGTGAAAAGCAATACTCATTGCCATAAAACCGTACAGGGCATAGAAGGCTGATGCAAAATTCCAGTCATATCTTGAATGTAAAACTATTGAATAGACAAGACAGCAAAGAGTTAAACCGGAAAAAAGAACTACGTAGTTTTTACTATAGAACCCTAAAACAATAAAAACCAGGAGAAGTGAATATAATATTCCATTAACGAATGTTACTCCTGCCAAAAAATCATCTTCAGATTTATCTTTGTTTCTGAATAATAATGCAGTGGAAAAAACGGCTCCAAGTCCCAAAAAATAAACAACACCCGAATGCTGTTCAGCAATCAGTTTCACAGGATGACCTATTACAGGATTTCCCAGAAGCCATATGAAGGCAGATATATAACTAAGAATGATTGTTACAATGAGCAAGTGTGCCCACCTGAACCGGTAATAATAATAAACGGCTCCGCAGGCTGCCAGGGCTATTAAAGGGAGAATAAAAAGTGCTGCATCACAAACAATTCCGGTAGTCAGTGTAAAAATCATGAATAAGGTGCCAAAGCCCTGGGATTTATCCCTGATTGATAAATATGCCAGTAATCCGATCAGAAAAAATAATAACAATACAGAGATCGTCTTACTTGAGAGTATTGGTGTGGCGGAGAAGAAATGCAATCTGAGGGTTAAATAAAAGAGAAGGACCTGTGCATTCATCTTAAAAATAAATGACAGATGGACATTTGTTTTCTTCAGATAATTTGAAAGAATATAGATTGACAGGGCAGCCAGGTAACCAAGAATAACTGAAATAAACCGATACTTCTGAATCATCAGATACTGAGTAAGGAAGATTATACCAAAAAGCAAAACTACATTGCCTAGCCAGGCCAGACCAAACTGCCCGATTTGTGATTCAAGACCCTTCTCTTCTTCTATGTTTTGTGAATTAAGTAATTGTTCCGATGTCTGAACATCTTCTTCAGAACTTTTCATCTTTTCATTTACCGGAATAATAAAGGCTGATTCAAGTTGGGCAAGCCTGGTTTCTAATGATTTAAGACGTCTCTCAATTTTTTCCAGTTCATTTTCGTGATCGGTCATGGCACAGAATATTGGGACATTTGAAATTTATAATTATAATTCGAAGTACTGATATATATATGATAAATATGATTCTTTTCTAATATGGTTTTAAAATATTTATAAATTGTCCCCCGTACCCGATATTTGAATTTCTGACATAAGAAATTGAGTTTAATCAATATTTAGTGCAAAATTAAACTAATGCCAGGGAAAATATCAATAAAGACTTGATAAATAAAGAGTAAGCTTGAACCAAATTTTGAATATAAATTCAATTTATATTCAAAATTCATATATTTGTTATGTAAAATATTCTGGTCGGACTTAATCTTCTTTAATTCTGACAATATATGTCCCACTTTTTTAAAAAGATCTATTAATTGAAAAACCAAAACAAAGATGAAATACTACCTAAAAACAAAATTTAAAATAGAATATTTTCTGTTTTTATCGGTATGTTTTTTAATAGTCAGATGCAATGATACACCTGAAGTCTATAAGCTGGGGCAAACTGAGAAGATAAACACCGGAAACAAGAGTTATGTGCAACATGAATTAATAGCCGTATCGCCACCCCCGTTCACAGATGGAGTTTTCCCCTGCAATGATTGTCATGCGTTCCGTAAACCTAATGCCGTCAGAAGAAAGTTAGAATGGCATGAAGATATTACAGATATGTTCAACCATGACAGCGAAAACCGGTGGTGCCTCGATTGCCATGATCTGAAGCAAAGAGATTCTTTAAGACTTGCCAGTGGAAAATTACTTGATTTTAAAGAATCCTATAAATTATGTGGTCAGTGTCATGGCGATAAATTAAGAGATTGGGAAGTCGGTGTCCATGGAAGAAGGACAGGTGAATGGAATGGTAAAAAACAATATTATCTCTGCGTAAGCTGTCATAATCCTCATTCCCCGAAATTCAAATCCATTAAACCGGAAGCTCCTCCTTTCAGGGAGGATGCACAGATTAAATAGAAAAGGAAAAAAACAGATATTTATGAAGAAATCCGTTATTTATTCAGGCCGTCGAAAATTTTTAAAGAACCTGTCAATATTTGCAGTTGGTTCTTTAGCGCTTTCCGGATGCGGCCCGGTGTCAATGAAAGAATTTTTACAGAAAAACTTCAGAACCTTATCCAAAAAAGAGAAAGATGATATTATAAAAGCCCTGGAAAAAAAATACACAGCCAAATACGGTAAGGAATTCCATGTAACAGATGAAGCGTCAGCTGAAGGCGTGGAATTTGGTTATGCACTCGATTTATCGCGATGCGTCGGATGCAGAAGATGCGTGTATGCCTGTGTAAAAGAAAATAATCAATCTCGTGATCCTCAGATTCATTATATCCAGGTTTTGCAGATGGAGAAGGAAAAAGGAATTGACTTTGCACATTCTGACGTTCATTATAATCCTGAACTTGTTCCTGAAGAAGGATATTTCTATGTCCCTGTACAATGTCAGCAATGCAGGAATCCTCAATGTACAGAGGTTTGTCCTGTTAAAGCTACATGGCAGGAACCCGACGGAGTTGTTGTTGTTGATTATAACTGGTGTATTGGCTGCAGATATTGTATGGCTGCATGTCCTTACGGAGCAAGACATTTTAACTGGGGCGAACCTTATATACCTGCTGACGAAATCAATCCCGAGACCCATTATTTAGGAAACAGACCAAGAATGAAGGGCGTAGTTGAAAAATGTACTTTCTGTATAAAAAGAGTCAGGAATGGTAAATATCCGGCATGCGTTGAAATATGTCCGGTTGGTGCAAGAAAATTCGGGAATTTACTCGATCCTGAAAGTGAAATCAGATATATCCTTGCAAATAAAAGGGTATTGGTGTTAAAGCAGGAACTCAACACTCAACCAAGATTTTATTATTTCTTCGGGGTATAAATAAATCTATTCAGCGTTCCAAAAATTAAAAATAGATCATATGAATTTCTTACGATTTGTTATCGGCAGCTTCAAAATAGTCACTAAAGGAAGTGCATCTTATTATGCATGGGTGACTTTTCTGATTTTATTAATTGCCTGGGGTGGATTTGGTTATGCCAACCAGTTGGCCCATGGATTGATCGTAACTCATATGCGTGATTCTGTATCATGGGCATTTTATATCGGAAATTTCACTTTTTTGGTCGGAGTTGCAGCTGCATCAGTAATGTTGGTTATTCCAGCTTACGTTTATCACTGGAAGCCAATCAAAGAAATTGTGATTTTCGGAGAATTATTAGCGATATGTGCTGTTATAATGTGCCTTTGTTTCATTGTTGTTGATATTGGTAATCCCTTAAGATTCTGGCACATGCTTCCCGGAATTGGAATCCTGAATTTCCCATCATCACTTTTATCATGGGACTTTTTCGTTCTGAACTCCTATTTTATTCTCAATTTAATTATTGTTGTTTATTTGCTCTATTGTCATTTTTATAAAAGAGAATACAAAATTTCCTTTGTGATGCCGCTTGTCTTATTCAGCATTCCTCTTGCAATAGGAATTCACACTGTTACAGCCTTTTTATTCAATGCCTTGCCGGGAAGACCATTCTGGAACAGCGCTCTGCTGGCTCCCCGGTTTCTAGCTTCTGCCTTTTGTTCAGGACCTGCTATACTTCTGATTCTGTTTCAGATCTTGCGTAAAATAACAAAATTTGAAGTAAAAGATGAGGCAATATGGACAATAGCCGAGTTAATGGTTTATGCAATGTTCATTTATTTGTTTTTCACCGTTGCAGAACTTTTCAAGGAATTCTACTCCGGAACCGAAAATATTTTATACTGGAAATATTTATTGTTTGGAATCGGGAACAATCATGAGATAGTTATTTATAGCTGGTCTTCAATAATAATGGGGAGCATTGCATTTCTATTATTTCTTGTTCCGGGTACACGTAAAAATTTCCTGACACTTAATATCGGAGCCGTGCTGATCTACGGTAGCGTCTATATTGAAAAAGGAATAGCATTGATAGTCCCGGGATTTACTCCTGACACTTTAGGACAAATATATGTTTATACTCCTTCTATAACTGAAGTCCGGACTGCAGTAATGATATTTTCAAGCGGCTTTTTACTTTTTACATTTCTGAGTAAAATAGCGATAGCCATAGTTTTTGAAGATTATAATATTGATGATCTCAAATCTGGAAAAAGGGTTAATAAGGTGAAGGAAGTCCCGGTTGCCATGTAAGGAAAGAAGATTCCTCCTGCTCCTAAACAAGAAAGAGGCTATATCAAAAATCCTCAGTGAAACTCTGTGATCTCTCCCGCCGAAGCGGGACAAGTTGTGTAAGTTCTTGATTATTTGTTACACAGGGGGCCACAGAGAAGACACAGAGCTACACAGAGAAAGAATTACAGGAAAATTTGACTTTTGAGATAGTCTCTTTATGATTATGGAAAGTGTTGAATTTATTTCTTTAATGATCTTATATAGTTCACTGTCTGCCAGAGGCCGGTATCATCAATCTTACCTTCATATTTAGGCATATCTCCCCGACCGGATTTTGATTTATAGAACAGCTCTCCATCGGTCTGTTTCTGACACTCTGCTGTTAAAAAACTGGCTACGTGTGTTTTCAATCCTTTTGATTTCGGACCATCACCTACACCGCTTTTCCCATGACATGCAGCGCAATTCTTGTTAAAAAGATCTTTCCCGGCCAGAAGATTTGCATCATCTGACTTAACAGGGTTGTTCATAGTTTTGAAATTAGCCGGAACGTCCCATGGTTTAGACTTCTGTCCAAAAGAAGTTAAGGAAATTCCAAAGACTAAAAGAATTCCTATTAATAGGATGTGTTTTAAGTTTTTCATAACAATAGTGTTTTAATTTTATACCAAAGTTAAAAGTTATTATCTACTTTCGGTCTATTTATATGTTAATTTCTCTTGAAGCAAATTGATGGTTTGCAGAAATTTCAAGAGGTAGTACTACCTCTTACGAATGATAAATTTCCAGTAATATTTCCAGAATCTGCTTAGCCGCTTTTGATACTGATGTTCCGGGGCCAAATATGGCCGCGACGCCTGAGTCGTACAGATACTGATAATCCTGGTGAGGGATTACTCCACCCGCAATTACAAGAATATCTTCCCTGCCAAGTCTCTTCAGCTCAGTAATCACCTGTGGTATAAGCGTTTTATGGCCTCCGGCAAGGCTTGATACTCCCAATACATGAACATCATTCTCAATAGCCTGTTTGGCTGCTTCACCCGGAGTCTGAAAGAGCGGCCCGATATCGACGTCAAAGCCTATATCAGCATAACCTGTTGAGACAACTTTTGCGCCCCGATCGTGGCCATCCTGGCCCATCTTGACAATCATTATCCTGGGCTGACGGCCCTCTTTTTCTGCAAACCTGGCAACGAGTGCCCTGGCTTCTTTAAAATCATCATCTGATTTATATTCCGATGAATAAACACCTGAGATAGTTTGTATCACTGCTTTGTACCTCCCGACAATTTTTTCACATGCATAAGATATTTCACCCAGACTTGCCCGCTTCTCAGCTGCCTTCACAGCCAACTCAAGAAGGTTACCTTCACCTGTCTTAGCACAATTGGTTATAGCATCAAGAGCGATCCGGCATTCCGCTTCATTCCTTCCGGCACGTAGCTTAACCAGCCTGGCTATCTGCGATTCACGTACTGTGGAATTATCAACTTCCAGAGTTTCGAGCGGATCTTCTTTTTCGAGCCTGTATTTGTTTGTTCCGACTATAGTCTGCACTCCTGAATCAATCCTTGCCTGTGCTCTTGCAGCAGCTTCTTCAATCCTCATCTTCGGAACTCCCGATTCAACTGCTTTTGCCATGCCACCCAGACTTTCAACTTCCAGAATATGCTCCCAGGCCCGATGGGCTATTTCATGTGTAAGGTTTTCAACATAGTATGACCCTGCCCATGGATCAATAGCCCTGCAAACCCGGGTCTCCTCCTGAATATATATCTGAGTATTTCTGGCGATCCTTGCTGAAAAATCTGTTGGCAACGCGATAGCTTCATCCAGAGCATTTGTATGAAGACTCTGGGTATGTCCCAGCACTGCAGCCATAGCTTCGATACATGTCCGCCCGACATTATTATAGGGATCCTGCTCGGTCAGACTCCAACCAGATGTCTGACAATGCGTTCTGAGAGCCAGTGATTTGGCATTCTTTGGATTGAATTCACTGACAATTTTCGACCATAACATCCGTGCTGCCCTCAGTTTAGCAATCTCCATGAAATGATTCATTCCTATTGCCCAGAAGAATGAGAGCCGGGGTGCAAAAGCATCGATATCAAGCCCTGCTTTAATGCCCGTTCTAAGATATTCAAGTCCATCAGCAAGTGTATAAGCGAGTTCTATGTCACAGGTTGCTCCTGCCTCCTGCATGTGATAACCTGAGATACTTATAGAATTGAACTTAGGCATTTTTTCAGAGGTATATCTGAAAATATCGGCAATTATCCTCATCGAGAATTCCGGAGGGTAAATATAGGTATTCCTTACCATGAATTCTTTCAGAATATCATTCTGTATTGTTCCTGATAATTCGTCGAACCGGGCTCCCTGTTCGAGCGCTGCGACAATATAAAAGGCCATTATCGGGAGAACAGCTCCATTCATTGTCATCGATACTGACATTTTATTGAGAGGTATCTGGTCAAAAAGCAATTTCATATCCAGAATTGAGTCAACAGCGACTCCTGCTTTACCAACATCTCCTGCGACCCTTTCATGATCCGAATCATATCCCCTGTGAGTGGCAAGATCGAATGCAACTGATAAACCTTTCTGTCCTGCAGCGAGGTTGCGCCTGTAAAATGCATTTGACTCTTCAGCTGTCGAGAACCCTGCATACTGCCTTATTGTCCATGGCAACATTGCATACATGCCGGAATACGGACCTCTTAAAAATGGCGGTAACCCGGCAGCATAATTAAGATGTTCCAGCCCTGCTAGATCCTCTTTTGTATAAATGCTCCGGATTGGAATCCTTTCCGGAGTCACCCAATCCTTTTTTAAGTTATTATCCTTCTCCCACTCATTATAATCCTTTTTCAGAATGGTGAGTGATTTTAGATCGCTATAACTGAATTTTGGTCTCATTATCTACATTTTTACTCCTTTTTCAGCTTCTAACCTCACCCTTTCATGCTCCTCTGATCCTCTGAAAAGTTTTATCGGTTCAATCTGAAGGTCCCTTTCTGATACCGGTGGTTTAAATACTCTGGTCAGATCAATTTTTGTAGGAGCTTTTTCATTTAAATCAGGATATCTGTTTGTTCCAAGAAGTATCTCTTTGCCACTTGCTATATCCGACTTTTTCCGTGATGCTGATTCTGATATTTTTTTCTGTATCAATCCTGATTTAAGACAGGAAAGAAAACCACCCTTATCTTCTATTTCAATGAATAATCTCCACGCGCTTTCTGAAATCATACTGGTAAGGTATTCAATATAATATGAACCTGCAGAAGGATCTGCTACCTTATCGAAATAAGCTTCTTCCTTAAGTATCAGCTGCTGGTTCCGGGCGATTCTTTCAGAAAACTCATCAGGCTGTCTGAAAACAATGTCAAAAGGCTCTACCGTGAGTGAATCAGTTCCCCCGAGAATAGCTGACATCGCTTCAGTCTGTGTTCTGAGAAGGTTCACGTAAGGATCATACACTGTTTTATTCCATTCACTTGTCACACAATGTATATCCATTTTAATGTTTCCAGCGTTTGCCGGATGAAAACCGTTGGTGACAACTGACCAGAGAAGACGTGCGGCTCTCAGTTTTGCAATCTCAGGGAAATAGTTTGATCCCGTTCCGAAACTAAACCTGATCTTTGAAGCGGCTACAGCGGCGCTTATTCCTCTTTGGGTGAGTTGCGCCATATATTCGCAACCCATCGAAATTGCGAATGCCAGTTCCTGAACAATATCAGCTCCCGCATTATTAAAGTTCGAAGCATTCAGATGTACCGTTCTGAATTTTGACAGAATTGCCGAGGATTTTACCAATGAGGCAAGATAATCAAATCCCTGTTCAGTAGGTGTACATAAAGTACTATTTAACATCAGTCTGCTCAACGGATCGACTTCAACGGCTCCTCTGATTTTGTCGGGGTCAGAATAAGATTTTTTTACATAGTTTATAATCAGATCTATTATCTCCTTTGCTTTACCTGCAGAGACAAAATTTATTTCAACTCCTCTCAAGAGGATCCTTTCGAGGAGAAGATCAAAATTTCTTTCATTAATTGATTCCGGTTCAGCGATAATAAAACCAAGTGAATCAATTCCTTTCATCAGTATTGACATAGCTTTCCGGTTCGCTTCAGAATAACCTGATACTACTATGTTTTGTCTGACCAGCCAGTTGTTATTTTTAATCTTTGTCCCTCTTATGTATGGAAATTCACCCGGAAGAGTATTTATGTACAGCAGGTTTTCCACATCTTCCATCCGGTAGAAAGGATTTACCTCAAACCCTTCATTTGTTTTCCAGACAAGCGTTTTATTAAAATCAGCTCCCTTCAGGTCAGAAGTGATCTTATCCATCCATTCCTTTGAAGTTACCGGCGGAAAATGATCAAACAATTTTCCCTTTTGCTCCATTCTTTTCAGAGTTGTAAATTAAAACACAAATTAAATAAATCGGTATTCATAGTTTTTATTAATTTTATCATATGGTGATGATCCCGGAATCCTGAATTATTTTCCCGCAAATTCCATCAGATAAGATTTAATGAAAGGATTCAGGTCACCATCAAGAACTGCCTGAACATTACCGGTCTCATGGTTTGTGCGTAAGTCCTTTATCATTTTATAAGGATGCAGCACATAGGACCTTATCTGAGAACCCCATTCAATCTTTTTCTTTTCTCCTTCAATCTTCGCCTGCTCCTCCTGTTGTTTTCTGAGTTCAAGTTCATAAAGCTGCGATTTAAGGATCCTCATAGCGTTCTCTTTATTATTGAGCTGCGAACGTGTCTCCTGGTTTTCAATTATCAGCCCGGAAGGCTTATGCCTCAGCCTTACTGCTGTTTCAACCTTATTCACATTCTGTCCACCTGCACCACTCGACCGGAATGTATCCCAGGTAATATCAGCAGGATTAATTTCAATCTCAATATTATTATCAACCAGCGGTGATATAAAGACAGAAGCAAATGTTGTCTGACGTTTACCCTGAGCGTTGAATGGTGAAATTCTGACAAGCCTGTGAACACCGTTCTCACTCTTCAGGTAACCGTAAGCCCGCTCACCCTCAATCTCTAACGTCACAGTTTTAATACCAACTTCATCACCGGATTGATAATCAAGCTCTTTAACTTTATAGTTGTTTCGTTCGGCCCAGCGAAGATACATTCTCATCAGCATTGCAGCCCAGTCGTTGCTTTCAGTGCCTCCTGCACCTGAGTTTATTTTCAATATTGCCCCAAGCTGGTCCTCTTCTTTCTGCAGCATATTCCTGACCTCAAGGTCCTCAATCAGTGAGAGACAGTTATTATACTGGCTATTTGCTTCTTCTTCAGTAGCTTCACCCTCTCTGAAAAAATCATTAATTACATTTATATCGTCAATAGCTGAATTTATTTTGTCAAAGGCTGCCGTCCAGCTCTTCAGCTGTGCTATACTCTTCAGAAGTTCTTCGGCTTTCTTAGGATCATTCCACAATCCGGGTTGTTGTGAAAGGTTTTCTTTTTCTGCAATGAGTTCCAGTTTTCTGTCAATGTCAAAGATACCTCCTCAAAGCATCTCTGCGTCCCGATAAAGCTTTTATCTGTTCGTTAGTTATCATTTCCGAATTTTGGGACAAATTTAGTCTTTTCCAGCCTAACTTTAAGGTTTAAAACCCTAATTTTGGCTTTCCAGCGAACAACGATGCTCAAACTGATACAATATCTGAGACCTTTTGCAAAATATTTATTGATTGCCTGGGTGGCAATTATAATAATCTTATCGTCTATCCCGAATATCCCGACATTAAAGATTCATATCTCCAGGTCTGATTTCAGGCTTGATTATTTTATGCATTTTTGTGAGTATGGAGTACTGACTTTTATGGCTTTTCTTGCATTTGCAGAAGATGAGTTCAGGATTAACTGGAAGATATTCATTGCGTTAGTAGTTTGCCTGATATTATTTGCTATTCTGGATGAGTTGCATCAGAAGCTGATCGAGGGGAGGACATGCAGCATAAAAGATGTTGCAAGTGATGTTATGGGAGTCGTAGCAGCGATAGTATTTACGTTAGTGGTCTTCAGATCGGTCAGAATCGGAATTGAAAAGACATGATAATATCCATTTTTGTCATTCCTTAGTTACAGAGACGGGACACAGAGAACAACAGAGCAATCATCAGGGGTTTTGCCTTAGTGCAACGCTGTGATTCTCAGTATCTTTCTGTGAAAGTTCAAAATACTTAATTTAGTAATTATATTCAACACCGGAGGTATTCTATCAATTTTCATCGTAAAATTCATAAAGATATTCATCTTTAAAGTCTATCCCTTGTTCATTTAAAATATGTAAATACTCCTCCTTAAAACTTCCTTTTAAATGATGTTTTTGTTGATTTAAAATGTAGTTATAAACATTATCCAAATCGCGATACCCTATCGTAAATGCTCCGTATCCCTCTTGCCAACTAAATTTAGGTACAATAAGACGATTTGTATTAATATATATTGATGAACTACGTTTAATATCTCTAACAAGTTCCTCTATGGATATTGAAGGGCAAAATCCAACAAGGATATGTACATGATCGATTGTGCCATTTATTGCAACAGGATTGCAATTCTTCCCTTCAATAATGCCGTATATGTATTTATGAACATTATTTCTGATAGAATCTTTTAGTAAAGAATGTCTGCCTTTAGGAGTAAAAACGCAATGGGCATACAATTTGGTGTAGGTGTTTGGTTTCATGTCAGTTAATTTTAAAAATGCAGCAATTAAAATTAAGAGCTATTTTTCGATTTACCATGAAATCAGCAACATGTTTTGACAGGATTTTTGATGGAACCGCTCCGCGGTTCTGGCAATATTCCGCGTTTGCATTACTATGATTGATGGAACCACTCTGTGGTTCTGGCAATATTCCGCATTTGTATTGCTATGATTGATGGAACCGCTCCGCGGTTCTGGCAATATTCCGCATTTGTATTGCGATGATTGATGGAACCGCTCCGCGGTTCTTTGAAAAGTATATTAACATTTCGCTAAGAATAGGGAGCCCGTCAAAATCAACCCCGGAGGGGTTCCATCAATAATAGGAAAATGAATAAATATATGATTTTCTGAACGCCGGAGGCGTTCCATCAATAAACCTTATAGCCGGAAAAGTTTCCGGTTCCAATGCCTGTACCTGTGCCGGTATAGATAACCACCTTAATTTTATCACTGGCAACAAGCTTAATAGTAATAGTTCTTGATATAGCACTGCCAGCACCTATTACACTTTCAAGATAATCATATAAATTCCCGTTTTTAAATAACATTAACTTTCTCCCGGCACCACCATCATTCGGATCAATGTACTTCACATCGAAAGTATATATACTCGTAGAAGGAGCTGTAAATTCGCCTGTTCCAATATTAAGGCTGTTTCCATCATTATATTCTAATTGATCTGGAAGAAAGTCGATATTTGATAATGGCATTGGAGCAGATGTGGCAACTGTTTTGGCAGCTCTGAATGCAATCATATCACCAAGCGAAACCGTATTCCCATTAGTTATGGTCAGAGAGTTATTTGCTGAATTATATGCAAGCGTCTGATTATCTGTATTGTCCATGTATTTACTCAGATCGACCCCTGTTGAAGACGAATTTTTATCTATCGAAAGTTGATTGCCATTCAGATGAATATCCTGAATAGCTGCGGTTTTAAGCGAAGAAAGATCAGCTCCAGTGCCATTTGACAAACTTAAAATTCCGGTTGCACTATTATAGGAAAGATTCTGCTTAAACGGACTCAGATCGATAGCTGTTGCGGAAGGGTTTTTAGTTATTTTAAGCACATTGTTGATATCGAGCTGTAAATCCTGAA
Organism: Bacteroidales bacterium; assembly: GCA_049792755.1. Taxonomy (GTDB): domain Bacteria; phylum Bacteroidota; class Bacteroidia; order Bacteroidales; family VadinHA17; genus LD21. The sequence goes on from JBARBF010000007.1 coordinate 31,901, forward strand.
TCTGATTGGTTAATCCTACCTTGTTACCACCAAGAATTGAAAGGGTATCTCCTATAAGTGTAAGCTGGTGAGGAACATTAAGAGTTGCAAGGTTTACTGTATTTCCATTGGAAATTGAAAGATTATTGCCGTCAAATGAAAGTGTCTGTTTATCTGATGCCGGATCACCCGGATCACCCTTTGGTCCCTGCGGCCCCGGTTCAAGAGACTTCTGTGCATAGAGCGCGTATGGCACAGCAAGAAACTCCATTGTCCCCATTTCTATGAAATCATTATCAAATTTTACTTCTACCTTTAAATAATGAGAAGCTGTGTTCCATTGAATCTGTGACAGGTCAGTGTAAATTCCACCTGTGGGTGTACCGCGACCAATAATCAATGAAAAAATTCCGAATTTTGAGGTGCTGATATCCGAATAAAGCTCCTGGTAAACAACTGTTCCAAGCGGATTGCCGATGATAATTGAAAATTTAACATCAATATTTTTATTGACAAGTTCCTTTCCTGAATTATCTCTGGCTACGGCCTGGTAATAAATACCCGGACTAACATTCTGCCCAAAAGACAGTAAACCCGAAATTAAAAATATCAACAACAAATAATACCTAATAATTCCTTTTGAGGCCATAGTCTTCCGGATTACATTTTCTCTATTTTAAATACTCTTTTGATTGTCCCATCGTCACTAGTTACTCTGACAAAATAGAAGCCGAATTTCAGGCTGGCAACACCAATCTGTTGTATATAATAATATTTCTCAGTAAAATCAACATTCACAGAATTAACTATCATACCGGTAATATTAATTATTTCAATATTGAATTTTCGGGCCATGTCTCCATACAATTTGACGAAAATAAAATCTGTTGCAGGATTCGGATAGACATCAACACCGTTTCCTTCAGGTGGAGTTCCTGCAATAATTTGAATCCTCGGTTGCTGAAATCCCTGTGTCAATATGAAACCTGCACTGCTAAATGTCTCAACTGCTGTTTCGCCAATTGTTTGTGAATACTCTATTACTCCGGCTGTTGACAGACCTGCGGCAGAAACCAAAACCTTGGGTGTCAAATCCTGTGAGAAACCGCTTATTCCGGAAAATAGCAATAACAGCATCAAAACATAAGTTCCTTTAATCATGTTATATTTATTCTGGAAGATCAAATATAAATGTATTTTTGAAAAAGCAATTATTTTTGTTAATAAATATGTTAATAACTTGTTTAAAAACACTTTAAGTCAGTCCGATAGTTCATTTTAGCTTTTAACCCTTCCTGACATAAAGTCATATCCAAATATTATATTAAGATTTTTACTGAATATTTAATTGTACAATGTTAAAATCATACCTCTATCATAATCTCATTGAAGCGGGCTGTGATGAAGCCGGTCGGGGTTGTCTGGCAGGACCAGTGGTGGCAGCAGCTGTTATCCTTCCAAAAAACTATAAACATCCTGTTCTCAATGATTCCAAAAAACTTACATCCAAACAAAGAGCTGTTTTAAAGGATGAAATAATAAATTCAGCAATTGACTGGAAGGTTGCATTTGTCGATAATGCTGAAATTGATGAAATGAATATTCTCAGGGCTTCTATAAAAGCCATGCATCTTGCTATCGGGGGTCTTAAAAAGGTTCCGCAGTTCCTGCTTATCGACGGGAACAGGTTTTATGCCTATAAAGACATTAATTATAAAACAATTGTCAGAGGTGATGGTCTTTTTTTCTCAATTGCTGCCGCCTCAGTGCTTGCAAAAACATTCCGTGACGAGTTCATGGATAAAATACATTATGAATTTCCCGAATTTGGCTGGAACAATAATAAAGGATATCCAACCCCTTTTCACAGGGCAGCTATAATGAAATACGGTATAACCCCATACCATCGAAAATCATTTAATCTTTTTGATTCCCAGTTGAAATTTGAATTTTAAATATTTATTTAAGTCCTAAAAACTTTTTTGCCGCCAAGACATCAAGACACGAAGTTACACCAGGAAATAAATAATTAAAGATAAACTCTATATGAACCTTCGCGTTTTGAGCTTTGGTGGCAATTGCATAATAAAGACATTTTGTAGCGTCCATAATATTCCATTATTAATTATAAAGGCTATCTTTGAGCGATAATTTAAAATCAATCTAAACAAGTTGTACTATATGAAAAAATTGTTTGTAATCTTATTGCTTCTTCTACTAGGTTTTGGATTCAAAGTTAAAGCTGATGAAGGTATGTGGCTGTTGCCACTTATCGAAAAATTGAACATTGGTAAAATGACCGAACTGGGTCTGAAGCTCTCCGCTGAAGATATATACAGCATCAATAAAGTCTGTCTGAAAGATGCAGTTGTAATCTTTGGAGGCGGATGCACTGCAGAGATTGTTTCCTCACAAGGCCTTGTTCTGACAAATCATCATTGCGGGTACGGTTCGATCCAGGCTCACAGCAGTGTCGACCACGACTATCTGCGTGACGGATTCTGGGCAAAAACTAAAGACGAAGAGCTGCCAAACCCCAACCTTTCAGTTACATTCCTTATCAGAGTTGAAGATGTAACCGGCCAGGTTCTGGCAAATGTTAAGCTGGGAATGAGCGAAACAGATCGTACTGCAGCAATAAACGATGCAAGACAGGCGATTGAGAAGAAAGCTGCCGAAGGAAATAATTACAGGGCACAAGTTTCAAGCTTTTATGGCGGAAACTACTTTTATCTTCTTACCTATGAGAGATATAACGATGTCCGCCTCGTTGGAGCGCCACCCTCTTCAATTGGTAAGTTCGGATTTGACACTGATAACTGGGAATGGCCACGTCATACCGGTGACTTCAGCGTATTCCGCGTTTATTCCGGACCAGATGGGAAACCTGCTCCCTATTCAAAAGATAATATCCCTCTTAAGCCAAAACGTTATATGACAGTATCTTTAAAAGATCGTAATATAGGTGACTTTGCAATGATCCTGGGTTATCCTGGTAGAACTAACAGGTATATGACCTCTTTCGAAGTTAATGAACAACTGCAGATTGTACATCCCGATAGAATTAAAATAAGAGGTATCAAACAGGAAATCTGGATGAAAGATATGATGGCCGACCAGAAGGTAAATATTCAATATTCATCAAAATATTCAGGTTCTTCAAACTATTGGAAGTATTCCATAGGACAAAAAGCCAGTCTTGAAAAACTCAATGTAAAAGTAAAGAAAGAAGAGATTGAGAACCAGTTCAATAAATGGGTAATAGCCGATCCGGAACGTAAAGCTAAATACGGCGAAGCTCTGAATATGATAAAAACTGCAATTGAAGGAAGGGCAGATTATTATAATGCGATTCAATATATAAGTGAATGCATGCAGGGTTGTGAACTTTTCGGGCTGAACAGAAGAATTGCCAGTTTAGTCACAGCACTCAAATCAAAGGATAATCAGAAAATATCAGATGCTGTCACAGAATTTAAGAATACCAGCAGTAATTTTTACAAAGACTACAATCTGCCAACCGATATTCAATCAACGAAAGCGATGCTCAGGCTTTACAAAACTGATGTTGCTGTAAAATTCCAGCCAGATTTTTATGCAAATATTGTAGATAAAAAATTTAAAGGGAATATTGACAAATTCGTTGATGACATGTTTGCAAAGTCGGTATTTACGAATGAAGCAAAACTTAATGCATTTCTCGATAAACCGGTTCTGAAAACCATTGAAAGTGATCCGGTTTATTTGACCGCAACTTCATTTTTCAATACAGCAACAGGAGTCTCGAAGGATCTAAGCCAGTTTGATGCCGGATTAGCCACAGGCAAGAGATTATGGATCGCTGCATTATTGGAAATGGTTCCAGAAAAAACATTATACCCCGATGCAAACTCCACAATGCGTCTTTCTTATGGAACTGTCCAGGATTACGACCCGAGAGATGCTGTAACCTATAAGTATTACACCACTCTGCAGGGAGTTGTAGATAAGTATAAACCAGGTGATTATGAATTCGATGTTCCAAAAAGGCTTATTGAGCTGAACAACAAGAAAGAATTCGGAAGATATGGATCCTCAAAAGGGTACATGCCCGTTTGCTTCCTTACCACAAATGATATTACAGGAGGTAACTCAGGCAGCCCGGTGATGAATGGAAACGGTGAATTAATCGGATTGGCTTTTGATGGAAACTGGGAATCTATGAGCGGAGATATCGCGTATGAACCTGAACTTCAAAGGACAATAGTCGTAGATATCCGCTATGTTTTGTGGTTGATGGACATTTATTCCGGAGCAAAAAATCTGGTCGATGAGATGACTATCGTTCAGTAAAAAATAAATAGGAACTCACCCCTTTTAGCCCCCTCTCTGCTAGACAAAGAGGGGGCTTTTTTTTCAATAATTCGAAATTTTTCCATAGAATTAGTTACCTTAATAAATTAATGAACCTGATTAAATATCATAATATCTAATAACATAACCTGAGGTATCTTTCCCCTCTTTACAAAGCAGAGAGGGGATTAAGTGGTGAGTTCATGAATAAAAGAGATTAAGATTTTAAGATTTTTGTGATTATCTTTGCACCAAACTTTTAAATATGCATTTTAGTCTGATCGAGATCCTTGCAGCTTTTATGGTATTGTTTGCAATAATTGATATCCCTGGTTCAATTCCTATAATCATTGACATTAAATCAAAATCCGGTGATATTAAATCAACTAAAGTCACACTTGTTTCATTCCTGATACTTCTTGCATTTTTATTCATTGGAAGTCCCTTGCTCGGCATCTTCGGCATCGATGTATCATCCTTTGCGATCGCAGGTTCGTTTATCATTTTTTTAATAGCTATGGAAATGATCCTTGGTATAGAACTTTTTAAACAAGATTCACACGGCAGCGGATCAATTTTCCCGATAGCTTTTCCATTAATAGCCGGTGCAGGATCAATTACCACAATCTTATCCTTAAAAGCTGAATATCAAACAATTAATATTTTTATTGCCCTTGTCCTGAATATGGTGGTAATTTATCTCGTATTACAATTAACTTCAATATTTGAAAAAATACTGGGAGCTGGCGGACTTCAAATCCTGAAAAAAGTTTTTGGCGTAATCCTGTTATCAATTGCTATAAAACTTTTCGTAACCAACACAGGCATTGTCCTTCATCATGCCAGGTGAAATTACAATATATACCGATGGAGCTTCAAGCGGAAATCCTGGTCCGGGAGGATTTGGTGTCGTGCTTATTTCAGGTAAGCACAGACTTGAAAAATCAGCAGGATTCAGGCTTACAACAAATAACAGGATGGAGCTTATGGCAGTTATTGAAGGATTGGAAGCCCTGAAAATAGCTGGCAGCAGAGTAGTAGTTTATACCGACTCAAAATATGTTGCAGATTCCGTTGAAAGAGGATGGGTATTTGAGTGGGAATCCAAAGCTTTCAAAAAGAAAAAAAACCCGGATCTCTGGATCAGATTTCTGAAGATTTACCGGAAACATAAGGTCAGATTTGTTTGGATAAAAGGTCATGCCGATAATATTGAAAATGAAATCTGCGACAGGTTAGCAGTGGAAGCTTATTCAAATAGTTCACTTCTCGAAGATACCGGTTATGGCCCGGAAGATGAAAGTAATAAGCTATTTTAGCCTGGAACAGATTAAAACATGTTAGCGTTTTATTAATTAATGAGGCAATTTTGTAAAGAGGTTACCAATGGAAAAAATTTATATCAGTAAATCCTGATGAGGGGGCAAAGAGAATTATATTTACTATTCGAGAGGCTCGACATTCGGTTTGAGTATCATGAACATCCTCCCCTGGCCACTATTGAAGATACCAAAATACACTGGAGAAATTATAATTCAGGACGATGTAAGAACATCTTCTTTCGCAATCATAAAGGAGACAGGCATTATCTTGTTATCCTTGAACACCTGCGACAGCTTAATATCAAAGACCTGGAAAAACGTTTAAAGCAGGGGAAACTTACTTTTGCTTCAGATCAGAGATTAAAAAAATATCTTGGCGTTGAACCGGGTTCCGTTTCACCGTTTGGCCTTATTAATGACTCTGAAAAACATGTTCATCTGTTTATCGATGAGAAACTAATTGAATCTGAAAGGCTTACCTTTCATCCTAATATAAACACTGCTTCACTTGTTATTTCTAAATCTGATTTTTTAAAATTTCTTGAATACACAGGTAACACATTTGAATTTATCCGGCTTTATGAATAGGGTATCTGTACAAGTAGTGTGTCTTTATATTTTCAACCATGAAATTTTTATTTAGAAAAAATAGAAATAAATTATCTTTTGCATCAAAATCCAATCTTTTACGTCTTTATTGAGTAAGCACCTAAAGCAAACTATGCATGAAAAGAATCTTTATTACTATCCTGACCATATTTTCTCTTCTCCCTGTGCTTTTTGGTCAGGATCCTGAAAAGAAGCAATATACTGCAACACATATAACAACGCCTCCCGTCATCAATGGAGTTCTGGACGATGAAGCGTGGCTCTCCGGTACCTGGGCCGGTGATTTTACTCAAAATCAGCCATTTAGTGGCAGACCGGAAACTCAAAGAACAGAATTCAAGATACTGTTTGATAATGATAATCTTTATGTCGCAATTAAAGCCTTTGACACAGCGCCGGATAGTATTGTAAATCGCTTAACAAGACGGGATGAGGCTGACGGTGATCTTGTAGGAATAATTATTGACAGTTTTCATGACCTGCGCACCGGGTTCCTGTTTGGTGTGAGTTCCGCCGGTGTTAAATATGATCAGATGTTTACCAATGACGGACAGAACCAGGATCCTACGTGGGATCCAAACTGGTGGGTAGCGACTTCCGTCAACAAAGATGGCTGGGTTGCCGAGATGAAAATTCCGTTCAGCCAGGTTAGATTCGATAAAAGTTCCTCTGATGGATGGGGTCTTGATGTGGCAAGAGTTTTATACAGGAAAAACGAACAAAGTTTCTGGCAGCATATTCCCAGAGATGCACCCGGATTAGTTCATTTGTTTGGTGAACTAAAAGGGATTGAACAGATAAAACCGAGGAAAATTTTCGACATAACCCCTTATGGCGTTGCCAAAACAGAAACTTATCAGTCGGAACCCGGGAATCCGTTTCTGGCATCCGGAAAATCGTCAAAATTAAACGGAGGCATAGACGCCAAGATAGGTGTGACAAATAATATGACTATGGACCTGACAATCAATCCGGATTTTGGCCAGGTCGAAGCTGACCCATCTGTGGTAAATCTTTCAGCTTATGAAACATTTTTTACCGAAAAGCGTCCATTCTTTATCGAAGGGAACAATATCACCGATTTCGGATTAGGTATTGGCAACGGTGGTGTTGGAAACGATAACCTATTCTATTCCAGGAGAATAGGTCGACAGCCACAGGGATATCCCGAAGTGAAAGACGGCTGGTATCCAAATGTTCCTACCAGGACTGATATTCTTGGAGCAGCTAAACTTACCGGAAAGACAAAAGACGGACTTTCAGTTGGTTTTGTGGAGGCAGTCACGGCTCAGGAGAAGGCTGAAATTGATACCATTGGCAAAAGAAAATTTGCAACGGTTGAACCGCTGACAAATTATTTTGTGGGTAGGATTCAGAAAGATATTAATAATGGAAACACTTTAATCGGCGGAATTTTTACCAGCACAAACAGGGAGCTCGATGCTGATGTAACAGATATTATGCATAAAGCTGCATATGCGGGAGGAGTTGACTTCACTCAATATTTCAATAAAAAAAGCTGGATGTTTAACCTCAATACAGCGTTCAGCCTTGTGGAAGGTTCTAAGAAAGCCATAACTAATACACAGGAATCGTCTGCGCATTATTTCCAGAGACCAGGTAAAAACTATGCTGTTCTTGATACAAACAGGACCTCTCTTGCCGGATCAGGAGGGAGAATGCAGATAATGAAACTTAACGGACACTGGAATTTTCTGGGTGCAGCTTTATGGAAAACTCCCGGCTTTGAAATTAATGACATGGGTTATATGCGGACAACAGATCAGATTCTTTCGGTGCTCTGGGCAGGATACAACCAATTTGAGCCAAAAGGAATTTATAAGAGTTTCAATCTGAATTCTGATTTTTATTCAATTAATAATTTTGGAGGCAACTGGATTGGCGGAGGATATGAATGGAATGCCAGCATAAATCTCAAGAATTTCTGGAATGTATGGACCGGCGGAAGTCTTAATACCTCATCACTTTCCACCGATATGCTTCGTGGCGGACCAATGATGAAACTGCCCGGCAGCGTCAATCCAAGAGCCGGCATCTCAACAGACAATCGTAAAAAATTAGTATTCAGCTTTTCAGCAAACCTGTCAACAGGATTTGAAAACAGCTCTGATAACTTATATACCGAACTGGACATAACATACAAACCAACCAATTATCTTGTTTTTATGATCAGTCCCTCCTATAATAAGTCATTTACAGAGCTTCAGTACGTTACGGAGACATCCTACAATGGAAATGACAGGTACATTTTTGCCAGTATTGATCAAAAAACCATCAACACATCTTTCAGAGTGAACGTGAACATCAGCCCGAACCTTACTTTCCAGTACTGGGGACAGCCATTTGTTGCTACCGGAAAATATTACAATTATAAATACATCACCAATCCTATGGCAACCCAATACCACGACAGGTTCCTGACATACAACAGCGATCAGATATGGTTTGATACAGATCATTATAATATCTCTGAAAACGGGAATAGCAATATCGACTACACAATCGGTAAAAATGATTTTAATTGGAAGCAATTCCTTTCCAACCTCGTAGTAAGATGGGAATATAGTCCCGGATCAACACTCTATCTGGTATGGAGTCAGACCAGAAGTTATAACACCGATTCAGGTCAGATGGATTTTTTCAATAATGTTGGCGATCTTTTTAATAAAAGTAAAGATATACCTCATAATGTTTTTTTGATTAAATTCAGTTATCGGTTTGGGCTAAAATAGGTTTTTTTAGGTGCATTGCCGGAGGCCGTTAAATTTTATTTAGTTTCCGATAACTTTTGAATTTCAGAAAATAATGCTTTAAAACAATTCACCTGTGAATTCTCTGAATTTTCAGGTTTTCTTCCATAATAATTATCGAGAAATTGCCCGGCTCCTGACCATATCGTCTGCATTATTCCTAAATAACGATCTTTCATCTCGTGAGTGGAACAGTTTCTGAACCTTACCATATCCTGTGCCTGAAGAATAGCACTTCCCGGATTCCTCCACGGACATGTAATGACACTCAGTCCTTTCATTGCAAAATAAACTGGGGTCTGATCAGGCCGCTCATAATGCCAGTCGCATATTATAACGTCTTTTGGAATCATATCGACGGCCCTGAAAGTACTGTTATAGCTTGCCTCCCATTCTCCCAATCCTGTTGTTTTTCCGTCAAGAAGCCGGTCACCCCATATCCAAAGTTTGCGGCCCTTTAAGGCAAGATGATCCCGAATTGTTCGAACTTCACCGGCAAACAGTTCCGCTTTATCTCTTCCGGAACAAAGCGGACATTGAGTTTCTCCTAAATAAAAAACCTCATCCATACCCGCATGGAAAGCCTCAGCTTCAAAAACATAGCAAATCTCGTCAATCAGGTCAAAGACTATTTTATGGACATCAGGATTCAGGGGACAATAGCTCTTACAGTACAATCCATCGGCATTTGGCCATTCATATTTCTCAGGCATTTTAACTAATGGAGTCTCATCAAACTGGGGATAAACCTTCAATAAATTTCCAATTTTGCCGGCCCATGACTGGTGACCGAGCAGGTTTACCTGCGGCAATAATTGTATATGATTCTTCTTGCATACTTCAACAATCTTTTTAACATCCTTTTTCGAAAGGGCAACTGAATCGCGCAATTCAGGATGACTTTCATACTGATAATTATAATCCACTCTCAGGATAAGGGTATTCACCGACCTTGGACCAAGTTCCTCATCAATAAACTTTATAAACTCGTCGACCTCATTTGGCTGCGGTGCTGCAATGCAGAAGCCTCGTACCGGAAGTATATTGTCTTCAGCGGTTTTTGAATTCTCAGCTGCCTGTGAAAATGTATTGGAGCAGATTGCGAATAGTAATATCGTAAGAAAATGTTTCATATATCGGTCGGTAAGGGTTATAATATGAAAAATATTTAATCATAAAGTTATTGTTTTTTTATTCTGACCGGCTTTCTCCAAAGATTGTTTTGTTCAAAGATTAAATAAATATCATATTAAAATTTTATTGTCCGGATATGAAATAATTGTTGTCTGATAATTATTGTAGTTCTATCTTGCTTCTTTTTTTAGCTATGAAAAATAGTTGCCGGACCGGTTGGCAAAAAGTTGAATATAATTTTATCCCCCGGAAATATTTAATACTGTGCCTGGGAATAGTTTTCCCGATCCTGAAAGTCTCATCACAGGATTATTTTCAACAGAAAGTAAGCTATGAAATTCATGTGACACTTAATGATATAAAGCATGAATTGAAAGGATTTGAATATGTTGAATATATTAACAATTCTCCCGATACTCTGCGGTTCCTATATTATCATCTGTGGCCAAACGCATATTCAAATAATAAAACAGAGTTAGCAAAACAGCTTATGGATAGAGATGGAAAATCAAAATTATTCAACGATCCGGAGCTCAGAGGATATATTGATTCTTTAAATTTCAAGGTTGGACAACAGGTTATTGAGTGGAATTTTTTGTCCGGCTTGCCTGATATCTGCAGGCTTGACCTTAACAAGCCTCTCAAACCGGGTGACACAATTTATATTTCCACCCCGTTTCATCTGAAAATTCCAAAAGGCGTAACATCCCGCTTAGGTCATATCGATGAATCGTACCAGATCTCTCAATGGTATCCCAAACCGGCAGTTTATGACAGATCGGGCTGGCATCAGATGCCTTACCTCGATCAGGGTGAATTCTATTCTGAGTTTGGCAGCTTTGATGTCAGCATCACACTGCCTGCAAATTATGTTGTTGGAGCAACCGGCAACCTTCAGAACGAAGAGGAAAAGATTTGGCTTAATAATCTATCTTCAGATACTGCCTGGATGAGAATCCCCAACTACTTCGATGAAAGTTTTCCACCCTCATCGAAAAAAATGAAAACTTTGCGCTATACCGAAAATAATATCCACGATTTCGCATGGTTTGCCGATAAGAGATTTCATGTACTTAAAGGAAATCTAAGACTTCCGGAATCCGGCAGGGAAGTTAAAACCTGGGCAATGTTCACTAACAAGGAAGCGTATCTATGGAGAAAAGCAGTCTCATACATAAATAATGCTGTATGGTATTTTTCAATATGGAACGGAGATTATCCTTATAACACATTTACCGCAGTTCAGAGCGCACTTAATGCCGGTTCAGGAATGGAATATCCCGAGCTGACAGTAATTGGTATGGCTAATGACCCTTATAGTCTCGATGAAGTTATAGCTCACGAAATTTGTCATAGTTGGTTTTACAGCGCATTGGGATCAGATGAACGAAGATTCCCATATATGGACGAGAGTATCACATCGGCAAATGAATCAAGATATATGAATATAAGATATCCCGATAAAAAGCTCTGGGAAATTGATTTGCAAAACAGGAAGCTGGCTAAATTCTTCCAGATAGATAAAATGCCCATTCAAAGGATACAGGAACTTGAATGGATTGTCCCCGCCCGCGGTAACCTTGAACAGAAAATAAATCTTGCTGCTCCGGAATTCAGTTTCAATAATTATGAAAGTATAATCTATAGTAAAGCAGCCCAGGGGTTCAATTATCTTCGTGCTTATCTGGGAGATTCCCTGTATGATTCCATAATGCATGATTACTATCGTTTGTGGAAAAACAAACATCCTCACCCAGATGATCTCCGGGATATCTTTGAATCTCATACAAATAAGGATCTATCCTGGTTTTTTGAAGATTTCCTTGGCACTACCAAAAGACTGGATTATAAAATTGCCCGGTTCAGGGACGGGAAGGTTCTCATAAAAAATCAGGGTGAGTTAAAAGCCCCATTATTGATTGCTGATTTAAAGGGAGATTCTATATGCTCTGAAAAATGGGAAGAAGGTTTTGAAGGGAGCAAATGGTTTAGTGCAGGTCCGGGAAATTTTTCCGAAATACTAATAGATCCCGAGCATAAAATGACTGAATTAAAAAGGTTGAATAATAACATCCGTACAACAGGTATATTCAGGAAAGCCGATCCTGTTCGTTTTCAGCTGTTATATACAGTTGAGGATCCTGATAAGCGGTATCTGATTTATTTCCCGTCCTTTGACTGGACAAATACTGACGGTTTTATGACCGGGGTGGCTTTGCAAAACGGGACACTTATCCCAAAACCGGTCGAATATTTTGTCATGCCATTTTATGCCTTCCGGAAAAATGCACTTACAGGTTATGGGAAAATTTCATTTAATAAATTCCCTTATGATAGTTTTATAAGAGTGGCATCTCTTTCACTTGAAGGAGAACAGTTCGGTGCACCCGGAGCTCAGGATTACCATAGAGCGCGAATTGGATTAGATTTATTTTTCAGGTCCAAAAATGAGGTTGATCCGGTCAACCGGAAGATTTTTGGGCTTTATACTCTGGCTTCCGATCTCACCCAGATTGAGGCTTTCACTCAGGCAAAGATGCGTTCGTATCTGCAATTCGGTTACCTCATTGATAAGTCCGGAGTAATAAATCCATTTAACATAGAAGTTTCTTTGGAAGCAGGAAAATCTTATCAGAAGACGTCCTTTGAGCTAAATTATAAATACAGCTATGAGGGAAAGAAAAACGGCCTTGAATTCAGGTTGTTTGCAGGAACGATGCTTAAAAATGATGCATCCGATCCATTCTATTCATTTTCGGCAAGCGGAAGAAGTGGCAGGGAACAATATTTATATGAAGGAGTATATCCTGACCGTTTCACAGAGTTCCCTAAAACCTTATGGTCTAGAGAGATGACGTTGTCGGAAGGCGGAATTATTTCCGCTCTGAATGACAGTCTCGGATACAGCCGCCGGATGGTTTCAATCTCTTTAACCAGCAGTCTGCCCGGGATTGCTTCAAAGATACCTGTTAAACCCTTTGCCAATCTGTTACTGAACGATCATGGACCAGGAACAATCAATAAACCGGCTTTTTTCTATGAAGCCGGTCTTAAGGCAGGTATATGGAATTTTTTAGAGATTTATTTTCCTTTTATAGTTTCTGATAATATAAAAGCTATTGCAGGATCGTTTAAAGAAAGAATCCGCTTTGTTTTCAGACTCGATAAATTAAATCCCATGAGATTAAAAACTTAGGTTTCAATGGACTTTAACGTGTAATGCCGGAAGATGCTAGACTTTATTGGCGCTACCAAGAACATTAACGACTTTATGTTTATAAAGTTCTTTAAGTTTATCACGGGCAGGGCCCAAATAATTACGCGGGTCAAACTCACCGGGTTTTTCAACAAATACCTTGCGGATAGCAGCTGTCATAGCGAGACGGCCATCACTGTCGATATTAATCTTACAAACAGCTGATTTTGCTGCTTTGCGCAACTGGTCTTCAGATACGCCGGCCGTATTCTCCATTTTTCCGCCATACTTATTAATCTCGTCCACAATATCCTGGGGCACAGATGAAGCTCCATGAAGAACTATCGGGAAACCCGGAATACGTCTTTCACATTCTTCCAGAATATCAAAACGCAAAGGGGGAGGAAGTTCGCCAGGTTTAACTTTGAATTTGAAAGCGCCGTGTGAAGTACCAATGGAAATAGCCAGAGAATCAACCCCTGTTTTTTTCACAAAGTCTTCTACCTCCTGTGGTCTGGTATAAGATGTATGTTCTGATGAAACTTCATCCTCAATACCTGCCAGAACCCCCAGTTCACCTTCTACCGTCACATCGAATTGATGAGCATAATCAACAACCTGTTTGGTTAACCTTATGTTTTCTTCATATGGGAAATGTGATCCGTCGATCATTACTGAGGAAAAACCCATTTCGATACACGACTTGCAGGTATCAAATGAATCGCCATGATCGAGATGCAATACAATTGGAATTGCGCAGCCAAGCTCTTTTGAATATTCCACAGCTCCCTTGGCAAGATATTGAAGTAGAGTCTGGTTGGCATATTTACGTGCACCTTTCGATACCTGGAGAATCACCGGAGATTTTGTCTCCACACAGGCGCTGATAATTGCCTGCATCTGTTCCAGATTGTTGAAATTGAAAGCAGGAACGGCATATCCTCCTTTAAAAGCACTCTTAAACAATTCTCTCGAATTCACTAACCCTAATTCTTTAAAATGTACCATAATTTATTGTCTTTAATTAAGCCGCAAAAAGTAGCTATTTTAGACTTAGCTTCCAAGATATTTGATAAAAATCTGTCACAATGCCGTTTAATTTCTGATTATATATTTAATAAACCCGGCGCTTAAAAGGACTGATTTCAGAGTTTGAACCTCAGCTGTGCACCTTCTGAATGACAATTTTACAATTCCATGACCCGAATTTGTTTAAAAAACCAAATTTTGATCCTAATTATTATATTGTTTGTCAAAATCGAAGTTTTTCTTGCTATTTATTGAATGCCTCTCTATTATTCAGATAATCAATAATATCGATTGAAAATGATTTTTTAACGGGATTCTTTAACTGATATCCGGTAAAATTCGACTCCTTTTTGACGAACTATCCAATTTTGGCGGGTCAGGAATTGATTCATGTTAATAATCCTCCATTTTTGCAGGATAAAGAGTATCCAAAGTCAGCTTAATTCCTCACCAGTTGGGCCTTAGGGACTTGACAAAGGCATTAAGGTATATTACTTTTACTATGTAATTTATTGTAAAATGTACATATGCTTTAATAATAAGTTTTGCAAAAAAGAATCCATTATTTGTAAGCAATATCAATCAATGCTAAAGATGTCTGAAATATTGAAATCAATAATTACCATTTTTTTTGCTTTTGTTTTATCTCAGGCAGTCAATGCACAGTGCAGCCTGAAAACTTCTAAGGACCCTTGTGATGACATTGTCACACGTTCAGCCTATTATGAGAATGTATCCGGTAAACCCAGTGCTTTAAAACTGAAAATAGAACAGAATATCAATTACAAAGATACCTCCACAACACTTTTCATACTTCTGACACCTTCATATAAGAGTTGTTTTGGGAAAGAAAGCAAAATATCAATACAGTCAGGTAATGATGTCATTATTCTTCCTTTTTCCGGCCAGGTTACCTGTAAAAGCGAAGGTGAGAAATTGACAGATTATGCTGAAATGACGAAGAGTAACATTGAATTTCTAAAAGCACATACAATTAATACAATAAGGGTTTATTATATTAACAGTTATGATGACTTTGTCATTAAAAAGCAGGATTATTTCATCAGGACTTTGAAATGTTTTGAGTATCCTCTTTAGTTTTCTTCCAGACCTTATGCATTGTCCTATCTGAGACATATAAATGCAAGAAAGGCCAGTTTTACTAATTTACCTGAACAGTTGAGCCCCCGGAGAAGAAGTCCGGGGGTTTTGTTTAAAGACTTTTGATTTGGAAATTTGCTTTAACCGGTTGTAAAAAGTGTCTGAGATTAAACAATAAACCCGCTGATATTCAGCGGATTTATTCATTTAATATGAGGTCGGTGGCGGATTCGAACCGCCGTAAACGGTTTTGCAGACCGCTACCTAGCCACTCGGTTAACCGACCGTTTACGCCCTAGCTTTTGCGAAGGCGGACCGTAAGTTTGGAGTGCAAAAATAATAATTTTTGTGTTATTTGATGATATTCATACAAATCATCCCTTTTTTTTCTTAACCCTTACCCCAACCTTATTATGCAAATAGTCTGCCACCGACCACAAATCAAAATTCTGTCATAGCAGCATTTCAGTATGATAGGGTTTTTATATTTCTTAACCAGTGATAAAACTATTATTTAAATAAAACCTCTAATTTTGAACGTGCCAATTTCATCAGAACCGGTATAATAAATTATCACCCTGTAGATTGAATGAAAATATATATTTATAAAATACTCTCTCTTTCAATAATCCTTTCAATTTATTCCAACCAGTCTCTTTCAGGCCAGTCCGGGAAAATGTTCATTAAAGATAGCTCAATAGTTCAGCAAAAAGATGTTGTTGATATATTTCAAAAACTTTTTAATAAACAATTAAGGAAAGACAGCTCTTCAATGAAAGACAACGGCCCGTTCTTTTCACTCATTCCTGTTATTGGCTATTCACTTCACACCGGTCTTACAGGCGTTATTGCAACCAGCACCACCTTTTATTCGGATAATGAAAGAAAGAAAAATTCACGCATATTGATAAATGGCAATTACTCAATTTACCATCAATACTGGTTTACTGCAATAAGTAATGTCTTTCTTGAAAAGATCAAGCTTCATCTGGTAGGTGATACCCGGTATTATAAATTCCCAACCCAGACCTACGGATTGGGACCTAATAGCTTATCACCAAACCCTCTTCAAATTGATTATTCATATTTACGATTCTACCAGGTTGCTTTTCGTGAAGTAGCTTCAAATCTGTTTATCGGGTTAGGTTATAACCTCGACTATCACTGGAATATTGAAGCAGACTCAATACAGGGTATCAAATTTGAAGAATTTGAAAAGTACCAGAAGGGCAATAAGTCAGTCTCATCGGGAATATCTTTAAATATTCAGTATGATAATAGAAAAAACGCAGTGAACCCGCAAAACGGCACTTATGCCAACGTTCAGGTCAGACCTAAACTCACTTTTCTTGGAAGTAACAAAAACTGGCAGTCAATATTGATCGACATCAGGCATTATATAAAACTACCCGTTTCCTCGCATAATATTCTTGCTTTCTGGAGTTATAATGATATTACATTATCAGGAACTCCTCCCTATTTGGACCTGCCAAGTATCGGCTGGGATAATTATTCAACAACAGGCCGCGGATACAGTCCTGGAAGGTATACAGGAAGAAATCTTATTTATCTTGAATCGGAATACAGGTTTTCAATGTCCCGAAACGGCCTTCTGGGAGGTGTAATATTTGGGAATGTTGAATCAGTTTCGGAAAGTATTACAGATAATTTCAATTCAATAATTCCAGCCGGAGGATTTGGTTTGAGGATAAAGATAAACAAGTACTCGGGAACCAATCTGGCAATTGATTATGGATTTGGGATCAGGGGTTCACATGGATTTTTCTTCAATTTGGGTGAGGTTTTCTGATTCTTAGAATGCTGCCATGTAACTGCTCTTTATGAAACTCATCTGCAACACCTTAGATGTCAGGAAGAGCAGATGTCCGAAATACTTTGATAAAAAATAACTTTTTTACAAAAGCTTAATTTTCAATTTAGAAGCAAACTAAAAAGTTGTATATTTGTTTAACAGATAAAACAAACCTGACTAAAAGGAAAATTGAAACTGTACATCAAAAATATGGTTTGTATACGGTGTAAGATGGTCGTTAAATCGGAGCTTGAAAAACTTGGATTACATTTTAGCACTGTCGAATTGGGTGAAGTTGAAATAACAGACAAGATTTCAAAAGATCAACTGGACAATCTGAGTGTTGCCCTGAAACTGACAGGACTTGAACTGATGGATGACAATAAAAAAATACTTATAGAGAAAATTAAAACCATAATCATTCAACTGATCCATTACAATGATGAACAAATCAAAATTAACCTGTCAGATTACCTTAGTGAAAAACTCAATCATAATTATACATATCTATCCAACCTTTTTTCCGAAGTTACAGGGATTACGATCGAACAGTTTTACCTGGCAAATAAAATAGAAAGGGTAAAAGAACTACTTGTTTATGATGAGCTCAATCTTACGGAAATCGCCTGGAAACTTCATTACAGCAGTGTGTCCCATTTGTCAAACCAGTTTAAAAAAATGACAGGTCTCACACCTTCTCATTTTAAAAACCTCAGGATCAAAAGACGGATTGCACTGGGGAATCTTTAACCTATTATATCTGTTTCCTGTACATCTAAACGTTTGCCTGTCGGGCATGGCGACAGAATCCTCTTTTTTTTATATCCTGATGTGTGAATAATGTAACTTATTACAGGAATAATGTAACTGATAGAGGTCTTGCAGGCTCTACCTTTGTTGATGAAATGATTAACTCACTTTTTTAAAACTAATACCCGGGTTAACCTTTCGAACACTAAAATCAATGATTATGAAAAGTCTTTTTTATATAATAGCCTTGTTACTGATTCTTGCCTGGTCAATCGGATTTATAGGGTACGGAATAGGAGGAGCTATTCACATCTTACCGGTTCTTGCACTTGTTTCAGTTTTGATGAGGGTTATTCCTGAGATGAAATCAGTACGCAGGTATCCGGTTTAAATATGAATAAGAAATATAAATAGGTTAACAAATTAAAAAAATCAAAACAATGAAAAAGATTATTTACTGTTTACTTGCAGCTTGCCTGGCAATAACATTATTCCCGATTCAGGCTTCTGCAGCAACTACTGATAAACCTTCTTCTTTAGTTGTTACAAAGCCTCCCGAACCTGTCGAATCGGCAGAAATAAAATCCTTGCTGAAAAGGGCTGACATGTTTAATACGACGAATGATTCAAAATTGATCCCGAAGGAAAAGAAAAGTACACAGATTGAAGTACGTTCAGAAGGACGTCATCATAGAAACGGAGGAGTAGTTTATGTTTCAGCCGGAGCAATAATTCTTGTTGTAATATTATTAGTGATTTTATTATAAACAATTAAAAACAAATATCATGGGAAATCTACTTTATTTAGTTGCAGTAATACTGATAATTGCCTGGGCAATCGGATTCATAGGTTACAGTGCAGGTGGTATTATACACATACTCCTTGTTATTGCTGTAATAGCAATAATACTTAGAGTAATTCAGGGAAGAAGATAATATTAAATAAACAATAAATTAAATTATAGTATCATGAAAAAACTTGCAATTTGTTTAATGATGACATGCTTGTCATTAACATTAATCCCGCTTCAATTAAATGCAGCAAATCGATCTGAACCATCATCTTTGCCTGCTTCAAAACCTTCAGAATCCTCGGAAGCAAAAACACTGGAATTAAGATTAAATGAAATAAATTCAATGGACAAGTCGAACATGAAATCGGCAGAAAAGAAAAGCTTGCGTAAAGAGGTAAAAACTATAAACCACAGACTTCATAATATAAGTGGAGGTGTATACCTTTCAGCAGGTGCAGTAATACTTATTGTTATATTACTTATTGTATTATTATAATCAATTAAAAACAGGAAAATGAATTCAGGAAAAGTATTGCTTGGAGTACTGGCAGGCGTTGCTGCCGGTGCATTGTTAGGGATACTATTTGCCCCCGACAAAGGTCAGAACACGCGCAAAAATATCGCTAAAAAAGGAGACGATTTTGCAGAAGGATTGAAAGAAAAATTCGATGAATTTCTCGAAAACGTATCGGCCAGGGTTGATGAAGTAAAGGAAGAAGTTTCCGATTTTGCCGAAAAAGCCAAGACTAAAGTTTCTGAAGCTAAAAAAGCGGCAAAAACTGCAACCGAATGAGTTGTTTCATGGCAGTCAATCTTTAGAAATCAGGATAAATAAATATTATGGAAATAGAAACTTTGAGGATCATTCCTCCTCTGACAAAGAATTTCAGGTCATCAGATTGTACTTTCTTAGGATTTAATCTCCCCTCTTTGATTTCAGCAATGAAACAAAGTTATGCATGGGCAAACGGAGAACTTAAAGCAAAGATTCTTTTAAAAAGTCCCGAAAAACAGATGGTTCTTACTGCATTGCATGAAGGGACAGAAATAAAATCCTATCAGTCAAATGATTCTGTCACTTTTCAGATAATTCAGGGCAGACTCAGGGTTCATATCCGCAGGGATACAGTAACCCTGCATGAAGGTCAGCTGATGACACTTGATGAAAAAATAAAATACCGTCTCACGACCGGGGAAGAAACCGTGTTTCTTTTAACAATTTCCAATAGTATTACAAGAGCCTCAAACAACTAGTAATGGCTGTGTTTGCAGAACCTAAATAATAAGGTAAGACATGGAAGATAATACCAGGTTACTGGAATCGTTGCTTGAAAGAGCTTCGGAATACAGTAAAACAAGCTTTGAGTTGCTGAAGCTTAAGACACTCGACAAAACAACTAATGTTGTATCTTCATTGGTCCCACAATCTATTGTCCTTGTACTTATTGCATCTTTCATGCTTTTTTTAAATCTGGGATTAGCCTTATGGCTGGGCGATATCCTTGGCAAAGCCTTCTATGGATTCTTTGTAGTAGCCGGTTTTTATATTCTTGTCGGGATAGTAATTCATTTCTTCATGCATAACTGGATCAGGAAGCTTGTTGGGAACTATTTTATTAAACGGATGCTTAAATAGGAACAGATGCAACAGATAATTTCTTCAGCCGGACTTAAAGACGCAATTCAATTATTGGAGATTGAACAAGGAATAAAAGGGCAGTTATTAAAAGAACAGTTCTATCTGACTTATGAAAGTCTGAAACCTGTTAATCTAATCAAAAGCACTTTGAAGGAGATCTCTTCATCTCCATATCTGATAGATAATATATCAGGTACTGCGATGGGTCTGCTCAGCGGGTTCCTTTCAAAGAAGATATTTGTTGGGACGTCAGGAAATCTGATACGAAAACTATTTGGTACTATCCTTCAGTTTGGTATTACAAATGTTGTTGCACATAATTCTGACGTAATCAAATCACTCGGACAGGCTTTGATTCAACATGTCATTCGTAAAAAGACCTAATTCCATCAGTCATGCAGGGTGAAGAATTAAAGCTTCCATTTTACGCAAAGGTTACCATATTCCTTTTGGGCTTAATTGCTTTATTAGCAATAATGTATGTTGCAAAAAGCATTATTATCCCTGTAGTTTTCGCAATAATCATTGCAATAGTACTCCACCCCGTGGTAAATTATATGGTGCGGATAAAAATTAACAGGATATTAGCTATTATCCTCACAATGTTTCTTACTTTTTTAGTAATTGCCGCATTTGGCGCCGTTTTGTTTTCCCAGGCAAGCAAGTTTGGGGAATCGTGGCCTGTACTGGTCGGTAAATTTACCTCTCTGCTTAACCAGAGCATCGCAGATGCAGCCGATTATTTCAATAAGGATCCGCAGAAAATCCATGATTGGATTACGAAAACCCAGGGTGAAATAATCAACATTAGTACTGCTGCTATCGGACAAACAATAGTCCTTCTCGGCAATGGTTTGATAATATTATTATTAATACCTTTTTACATCTTCATGATATTATTTTATCAGCCTTTATTAATTGAGTTTATTCGCAGACTCTCCGGGACAAATTACCAAAGTCATGTCAGGCAGATAGTTTCCCAGATAAAAACTGTTATTCAACGCTATCTTGTGGGGTTGGTTATCGAAGCAGTCCTGATGGCAGCGATGAATACCGCAGCTCTTTTAATACTTGGAATCGAATATGCCTTCATTCTTGGCATTCTTGCAGCATTGCTCAATGTAATTCCCTACATCGGGGGGATCATTGCTGTTGCGATGCCGATGATGGTAGCCCTGGTCACCAAACCTTCACCCTGGTACGCTTTTTACATTCTGGCAGCTTATTATATTATCCAATTGATAGACAATCACTATATCGTTCCATATATTGTTGCTTCAAAAATAAAAATCAATGCGTTATTCTCCGTAATAGTTGTTCTTGCCGGAAATGCTTTATGGGGTATACCCGGAATGTTTCTATCGATGCCTGTACTTGCCATAATAAAGCTCATTTGCGACCATATAGAACCATTAAAACCGTGGGGCTATTTATTAGGTGATACCATGCCGCCATTACTTAAAATCAAAACGATATTAAAAAAAATAACTAAATGATTGAATTCTCTGAACAATTATCAGGTCTGGAACAAAGTTTAATGAAGTATGCATATCACCTTAAATTAAGCAATGATGATGCGAGAGATCTTGTTCAGGAAACTTTTCTGAAAGCACTTTTGAGCCGGGAAAAATATGTAGATACCGGATTTCTAAAAGCCTGGACCATGACAATTATGAGAAACACATTTATCAATAGCTACAGGCATAATGTTCTGCATAACACCCATTGTGACCGTACTGATGAGGAATATTACATAAATCAGACAAAATGTTCAGGTTCAGACGACCCCGATTCCGTATATTCTGTTATGGAAATTACGAAAAGTATTGAACAATTAAAAGGAAAATTCAGGGTGCCATTTAAAATGTATGTTGCCGGTTACAGGTACAGGGAAATAGCTGATAAGTTTAATCTCAATCTAGGGACAGTAAAAAGCAGAATATTCCTGGCAAGAAAAGTGCTGATTAATCGAATAAACTGTTAACCGGAATAAAAGGTATAATAACCTCATTTTAATATTAAACCATACGTGAATTATGTAACTCTTTCAGATAGTTATGTAACACTTACAAAAAGCCAAAATCCTAATTTTGTTATGATTAAGAAATGCAAACTATAAATAAGTGATCATGACTTATTATAAGATTTTGAAAATTTCAGCTTTGTCAATATGAAATCTATCATTAAAGTTTCAGTATTATTCCTGATAATTATTGCTTCTGTAATATTTACAAAACAGGCATCAGCTCAGCAATCCAATGTAAGTTTCCAGGTTTTCTACGATCAACTGAGTCCCTACGGAGATTGGGTAAATTATCCTAATTGGGGGTATGTATGGATTCCTGATGCCGGACCTGATTTTGTACCTTATTCGACTAATGGTCATTGGATCCTGACTGACTTTGGATGGACATGGATGTCTGATTACAGTTGGGGATGGGCGCCATTTCATTATGGGGGCTGGGGTAAATAAATTGATTTTCAAGCTATTTAATTATTGTTATCTATGATTCCTGATACTCATATAAGATTTTATTCTGAAAGTCATCGTTTACCGTTAATCGTTAAGCGGTGACTTTTTTAAATTTTCAGTAGATCTTATAATAATCAGGAGGTAGCAGCAAGAATACTTATATCTCTGAATCTGCCATCCCTTACCAGACAGATTGTTTTTGCAAAATAAATTATCCGGATATATTCAATCAGATTGACCAGCGCGTAATCAAATAGAATAATGAAAAAAATAAACCCTGTTATTAAGGTAAAAAGCATTGCAAAGGAGCAATCCATAAAACTCAGTGAAAAAGCTATTGCAAAAACAGTGGTGGCACACAACTTTTTGACAGACATGGCTGACTTCTTTTTATTTCTTTCACATACATGTAAAGACACTTTTTCAAGAGATTTTGAGTTCAAAGAGTTTTTACGTCAGTCATTTAAGATCGGATATAAATCATTGCCCCTTATTTCTGTGACCGGATTAATTATGGGATTGGTACTTACTATTCAGGCGAGGCCATCATTGGTTCATTTTGGTGCAGTATCTTTACTTCCGGGTATGGTAGCCGTATCTCTTATCAGGGAAATGGGGCCGGTTATCACCGCACTGATCTGTGCGGGTAAAATTGGTTCCGGGATGGGGGCAGAGTTAGGTTCGATGAAGGTGACAGAACAGATTGATGCTATGGAAGTATCATCCACCAATCCAATGAAATTTTTAGTAGTTACCAGGGTATTGGCTGCCACATTGATGATACCTTTGCTGGTAATATATTCTGACACTCTTGGTATCCTGGGAAGCTGGGCTGGAACAAATATTAAAGGTGATGTGCCTTTTGTACTATTTTGCTCACAAGCTTTTAGCCATCTTGAGTTTATTGATTTTTTACCAGCTGTTATAAAATCGTTCTTTTTTGGTGCAGTAATCGGACTTGTTGGATGCTATAAGGGATATACAGCCGGTCGCGGAACAGAAAGTGTAGGTATTGCAGCTAATTCTGCCGTAGTCGTTTCCTCATTGCTTGTAATAATTGTCGACCTGATTGCAGTGCAGATTACTGATTTATTATGATATAATTTGAAAATTTGAAAGTTAATGAATTCTGCAATGACCGCGACTAAAATTCCGGACAAAATGAAAAGCCTTGAACCGGTTATTGAAATAAATGACCTTAGGAAAGGATTTGGTACTCAGGAAGTCTTAAAAGATGTGTCATTAAAACTTTTTAAAGGTGAAAACCTGGCAGTACTTGGAAAATCAGGCTCGGGAAAATCTGTCCTGATAAAATGCATTGTCGGTTTATTTAATCCTGATTTCGGAACTATAAATGTGCTCGGAGAAAACGTGAGTCAATTAAGCAATGATAACTTAGGGGAGTTACGAAAGAAGATTGGTTTTCTTTTTCAGAGTGGTGCGCTTTATGATTCCATGAATGTAAGACAAAACCTGGAATTTCCTCTAAAGAGAATAAAAAAGGATCTCACTCAAAAAGAAATTAATGAAAAAGTAAATGAAGCCCTGGAGAATGTCGGATTGGCTGATGCTATTGACAAGATGCCATCGCAGCTCTCAGGAGGAATGCGTAAACGGATCAGTCTTGCTCGAACAATAGTTGTTGACCCAATGATCATTTTATATGATGAACCAACAACCGGACTTGATCCTGCAACTTCAGATGAAATAAGTTCACTCATTAATGATGTTCAGAAAAAATATAAAACTTCTTCACTTATAATCACTCATGATATAGAGTGTGTTCGTAATACGGCAAACAGGTTAATAATGTTGAATGACGGAGTAGTTTATAAGGTAGGTGAATTAGCGGAATTTGAAAAGTCCTCTGATTCATTAATCAGATCATTCTTTAAATAATTATTATATAAGTATCAGATTTTAAAACCATAAAAAATGGAAAAGCATACAACTAAATTCAAAGTACGGTTAGGATTGTTTATAGCAGGCGGACTTATGATTTTTGTAGCGGCGGTTTTTATAATCGGGAGACAGAAAAACCTATTTGTTCCAGTCTATAAGCTCACTACAACTTTTAATAATGTAAGCGGATTACTGGTTGGAAACAATATCCGCTTTTCAGGAATTAATGTTGGCACCGTTGACAACATTAAAATAATTAACGATTCAACTGTTCAGGTCGATATGTTGATCCAAAAAAGTGTACAGAAATTTATTAAATCGGATTGTCAGGCGGCAATTGGTTCAGCCGGACTTATCGGGGACCGCATTTTAATTATTACTCAGGGCAGTTCTGATGCTTCCCTGGCAAAAGACGGTCAGCAAATTGTGTCAAAGGAACCGGTTGAACCCGATGCTATTATGGCAAGCTTGCAGGTTACGGCAGATAATGCAGCAATTGTTTCGTTTCAACTCGCAGAAATCATGACCAAAGTTAACAGTGGAAGCGGTACTCTAGGAAGATTTATCCAGGATTCGACAATAGCGGAAAACATTAATCAGACGATTGTAAATCTTAAAAAGAGCAGTAAGGGTTTGAACGAAAATATGAATGCAGCCAAGGAAAATTTCCTTTTCAGAGGTTATTTTAAAAGAAAAGAAAAAGCAGCTGAAAAAAAGGCAGAAGAACAAAAATCAGACGATATCAAGAAAAAATAACTCTCCGGAAAAATTATTGAAGCTCTTCGCAGCAAGCTACAAAAAATCTTCGATCCCCTAAGGTAAATTCTTGATGCCCGCTGACTTCGCAGCAAGTAACGATGAATGCGCTCGCGGGGATTCAAAAATGGTAAGCCCAAATGTATTCCAAAATATTTTTCATATCTGTTCTTGTTTGTTTTACCAGTGCTTATTCATCAGCCCAGGAAACTCCTGTTAAATCAGACTCCACTCATATTTATAAAGATATTGAAACCTATTCGAAGAGAAACAAGTTTAATACTTTCATGTACCGGTTAATTTTCAAACCGATCACCATAATATCAAAAAAAGAGGTCAAAAAGAAAGCTTATAAAAAACTGATCCAGAAACCATACAGCATCTTCCAGGGTAAAATTATCAGGAAAATCGATATTGTTACCCTTGATCCTTTCGGTTACTCAGCCACCGATACCACTTCAACAGAGCAGACCAGATTAACTAATATCGGAAATTATTTACATATTAAAACACGGATTATTGCTATCCGGAACTTGTTGCTTATCCATAAAAATGAACTATTTAATTCTTTTTATGTAAAAGAGTCTGAACGCCTTATCCGCACCCAGAAATTTGTGCATGATGTTTTTTTTTACGTTGCTTCTTCAGGACCAAAATCTGATTCTGTAGATATTTTTATACGCGAATTGGATAACTGGAGTATCGCTGGTGAAGCAGCCATTTCCACTTCACATACTACGATTGGATTATCAGATAATAATTTTCTGGGAACAGGACATGAATTTCAAAATGTCTTCTCCAGAAATATTAGTGCCGGGATCAGCAAATTCAGTACCAATTATCTCATTCCGAATATAATGACTACTTACATCAACTCCAATCTGCACTATGAAGTTGACGGATATGGAAACATCAGAAGAAGTCTGGCTGTTGACCGGCCATTCTATTCTCCTTATGCCAAATGGGCAGGAGGAATTTCTTTTGCCACTCAGGTAAAAAGAGATTCACTTGCAGGTATGAATCCTCTGTATGTTCCAATAAACTTAAAATTTAAAACACAGGATTTTTGGGCTGGCAAAGCAATTCAGATTTTCAAAGGCTCAACAGAAGATGAGCTTGCAACTAATTTAATATTATCTGCCCGGTATCTCCGTATCAGATATCTCCAGAAACCAAATGATATTAATGACCCTTTGCAAATGTATTCCAACGAGGATTTTTACTTGACAGGAATAGGAATTTCCACACGTAAATATGTCCAGGATAAATATATCTTTAAATATGGGACAATTGAGGATGTCCCGGTCGGAAAGATTATTGAACTGACCGGAGGTTACCAGTTAAGAAACAGTTCCTGGCGACCATATTTGGGAATGCGGTTTTCCTTCGGAAACTATAATGAATGGGGATACCTGAGCACTAACTTTGAATATGGAACTTTTTTCCGGGCATCTCATACTGAACAGAGTGTCATTACTATCGGTGTAAACTATTTCACAGGATTATTTGAAATCGGGAATTGGAGATTCAGGCAATTCGTAAAGCCACAGGTTACCATAGGAATAAACAGGTTCTCTTACGATACCTTGACTCTCAATGATGATCGAGGTATTAATGGATTTAACAGCAGGGGTTTGGTGGGGACTAACCGTCTGCTGTTTATGCTACAAACACAATCATATGCTCCCTGGAATTTTTTCGGATTCCATTTCGGACCTTTTCTCGTCTATTCAGCAGGTATGCTAGGAGATGCAATATCGGGTTTTAAAAACCGGAAATTATATTCTCAGATAGGCTTTGGAGTTTTAATAAAAAATGAAAACCTGGTTTTTGGAACCTTTCAGATCTCGTTATCATTTTTTCCATTGATCCCCGGGAATGGTCAGAATATTTTTAAAATGAACTCATTCAGTACCAACGATTTCGGATTCAGGGATTTTGTGATCGGGGAACCTGCTCCGGTGTTATACAGGTAGAATCCTTAAATTGCACAGACCTTAGCTATTATGCCTTCATTCCATTGCGTCGTTGAGCCACTGAGCCACTGTGCCTTTGCCTCTTACTCTCCAATATGTGAATAATGTAACTCTTTCTAATAGTTATGTAATGGTAAAGGGTAGTATGAGGAGTATCTTTGAGTTAAACTAATAAATCAAAATCATGCCACTATTAACTATTTTAATCGTACTAATTGTTGCAGGCGTTCTACTGTGGCTTGTCAATAATTATATCCCAATGGACCATAAGATAAAAAACATCCTCAACGCTGTCGTAGTAGTAGTTGTTGTTGTATGGCTTTTAAAAGTTTTTGGGGTTTTCGTTTACCTAAGGGATATTCATCTTTAATAATGCATATTGAAGTTTTTGAATGTGATTGTTTCTTTTTGGGCAATTCTGGTAAATGTTTATATCGCTTCTTAAGTTTCATTAACTTGCATATAAATAATTACAATTATAATGGACCCAAACTCAAAACCATTCTGGAGCCTATCTGTCACAGAATTACTTGTCAATTTTAAATCGACAGCAACAGGACTTACATCAGAAGATGCAAAAAAACGTCTTATTGAATATGGTACAAATCGTCTGAAGCCTCAGAAACGGTCAGATGCTTTTACGCTCCTTATCGGCCAGTTTAAAAGCCCTATAATTCTTATTCTTTTATTTGCAACCGGTCTTTCATTGTTTTTGCATAATATTGTTGATGCTTCAATCATTCTTGTAATTGTACTCATAAGCGGACTTCTTGGGTTCTGGCAGGAACATGGTGCATCTGATGCGGTTGCAAAATTACTTGCAATTGTACAAATAAAAACAGCTGTATTACGCGATGGAGGTCAACGGGAAATTCATATTGAAGATGTTGTACCGGGTGATATCGTTGTTCTGAGTGCAGGTGATATAGTTCCGGGAGACTGTCTGCTTCTTGAATCAAAGGATCTTTTTGTTGATGAAGCTATGCTTACCGGGGAAACTTACCCGGTTGAAAAATTTGTTTCAGAGCTGGCGGCAGATACTGCTCTCTCAAAACGGACTAACTCCGTTTGGATGGGAACCCATATTGTAAGCGGAAATGCTAAGGCATTAGTTACACTTACTGGCAAAAACACAGAGTTTGGAAAGGTTTCGGAACGGCTTAAACTCAAACCCCCGGAAACCGAATTTGAACGGGGCATACGGAGATTCGGCTATTTTCTTGGAGAAGTTACACTGTTCCTGGTAGTTATTATATTTGCCATTAATGTCTATTTACACCGGCCCGTTCTGGAATCATTTCTTTTTTCACTGGCCCTTGCTGTCGGATTAACTCCGCAATTATTACCTGCAATTATCAGCATCAACCTGGCACATGGTGCAAAAAAAATGGCTCAGAAGAAGGTTATCGTCAAAAGGCTTGCCTCTATAGAAAATTTTGGAAGCATGAATGTTATCTGTTCTGATAAAACCGGTACCCTTACTGAAGGAACCGTAAAGGTAGAATCGGCGCTGGATGTTAACGGAGAGGCCAGCGATAAGGTATTCCTGTTTGCATATCTCAATGCATTTTACGAAACAGGATTTACTAACCCTATTGATCAGGCTATTCTTAATTATCGCAAGATTGACCTGTCGGATTATCGGAAACAGGATGAAATTCCATATGATTTCCTTCGGAAACGCCTGAGCATAGCTGTCATAAAAGAAAATGCTCATATTATGGTGACAAAAGGGGCATTGACCAACATACTGGAAGTGTGTTCATCAGCGGAAACCAAGGAAGGAAATATAGTTGACCTTGGATCTGTGAAGGATAAGATACAGAAACATTTTGAAGAATTCAGCAATAATGGTTTTCGCACTCTGGGTATTGCTTATAAAAATATACCTGCGGATACTCTTATTAGTAAAAGCGATGAGAAGGAGATGATATTCTCAGGTTTTCTTACACTTTTTGATCCGCCAAAAGCAAATATCATCAATACAATTTCAAAGCTGAAGAAGCTTGGGGTATCTCTTAAAATTATAACAGGTGACAATCATCTTGTGGCGGCCAGCATCAGCAAAAAGATGGGTCTCTCGGATAATAAAATTATAAGTGGTCCTGAGCTCCGCCAGATGAGCGATGCCGCTTTGCTCAGAAGTGTTGGTTCAGTCGATGTATTTGCAGAAATAGAGCCCAACCAGAAAGAAAGGATTATTATAGCCATGAGGAAGGCCGGAAACGTTGTAGGATATATGGGTGATGGAATAAATGATGCCTCGGCACTTCATGCTGCAGATGTTGGGATCTCTGTCGATACCGCAGCAGATGTAGCCAAGGATGCTGCCGATATTGTCCTGCTCGAAAAAGACCTGGGTGTCCTGATTGAAGGCGTGAGAGAAGGACGTTCAACATTTGCCAATACTCTTAAATATGTATTTATGGCCACGAGCGCCAATTTTGGAAATATGTTCAGCATGGCCGGAGTATCGCTTTTTATTCCTTTTCTGCCATTGCTGCCCAAACAGATACTTCTCACCAACCTGATGACCGACTTTCCGGAAATGACAATCGCCACAGATAATGTTGATGATCAAATGATCGACTATCCACGTCGATGGGATATTAAGGCAATCCGTAAGTTTATGATCACCTTTGGACTTGTAAGTTCATTCTTTGACTATCTGACATTTGGCCTGCTGTTACTGATATTACATGCAAATGAGGGTCAGTTCAGAACCGGATGGTTTATAGAATCGGTTATTTCTGCATCAATGATTGTCCTTGTTATCCGGAGCAGAAAACCTTTTTTCAGGAGCAGACCCGGAAAATATCTGTTGATAGCAACATTATCGATAGCTGTTATTACATTGGTATTCCCGTTCACACCGCTGGGAAATGTTTTTGGATTCAGCCCTTTAACCCTTTCAACATATTTATTCCTGGTGATGATAATTGCTGTTTATATTCTTGCCGCAGAAATTACCAAAAGAATTTTTTATAAAAAGGTGAAATTTTAAAGTACCTGGTCATCTGAATCAGGAATTATAGAGAATAAACAAATGATAAAATCCGATTTATTGAAAATAAGGGCATTAACTTGATTATAATGCGTACTTTGGCCAAATATTAAAATTATAATTATGAGTACAGGAACAGTAAAATTTTTTAATAATTCCAAAGGATTTGGATTTATTAAGGACGGTGCATCAGAAAAGGAATACTTTGTACATGTATCGGGCCTGAATGATGAGATCAGGGAAAATGATGAAGTAACTTTTGATCTTCAGGAAGGTAAAAAAGGATTAAATGCCATAAATGTTAAACTGGTGTAATTTGAATATTATATAAGACATTTATTATGAAGAGGCTGTCTCAAAAGGGTAGCTTCTTTTTTTTGTTTTCCATTGCTTAGTGGTACCCTCCTCTCCCATTCAACCTTTGCGCCTTTGTGCCGTTACATAATAATATGTAAATAATATAACATTTATTAAGAATTGTGTAACTCTTTTGCTTCAGGCAGCTTTTATCTTTCAATAATATTTTAATAATAAAATATTATGAAAAAAGCCGGAATCTTTATTGTAATACTTGGGTTAGCATTAACCATTTTTACCGCCATTACTTTTTTTACCAGGGAGAAAGTAGCTGATATCGGAAGTATTAAAATTACAGCAAACAAAGCACATCATCTAAACTGGTCACCTCTTTTAGGAATTGCCGTAATGGTAGTTGGTGGAGTCGTGGTTTATATGTCGCCAAAAAAATAACAGGTTTTTAAGCCGAATGCTGTTATTCTCAACAAAGCAACCATCAGAAAATGTAACATTTAAAATCAATGCTTGGTCTCTTAGTGCCATTGTGCCGTTGTACCATTATACCGTTGCACCTTTGTGCCGTTGTACCGTAACGCCATTGTGTCATTATACGTGAATGATGTAACTTATTCCTATAGTTATGTAAGAGATCCCGGTATTAATAGTCTCACCTTTGTGTTGTGAAATTATTTTCACAATTAAAAGTACAAAAATGAAAAAAATGAAAGAGTCACTTAAAAACGTTAAATGGTTCATCTATTTAATCTCTCTGACAGGAATTGGATTATTTTTCAACTCATGTGTGGGTGGATATATTGCAACAGAGCCAGTTTACACCGAGTATGCAAGACCACAACGACTTAATGAAACCCAAATCTGGATAGATGGCGACTGGGGTTGGAACAACCAAACTCATGTTTACGTACAAAAGGCAGGTTACTGGGCACAACCCAGGCAGGGTCAGTCATATGTGGCTGGTAGCTGGAAGACAACTCAGCATGGAAAATCATGGACTAAAGGTCATTGGCAAAAACAAGCCCGTCAGAAAGACAGCCGTGGACGGTAATTGTATTAAAAATCCAAAATCCTCATGAAAAGCAAACAATACTTTTAGTAATCATTTCTTAAAACTGTGTTTGTCTGCAGGAACGTTTAATATATTAAATGAAGCCGGATACCGTCAGGGTCTCCGGCTTGTTGTTTTGAAACAATCTTAGTAATTTATTAAATGTGTGAATCATACAAATTTGATAAGCAATTGTGTAACAATTCTGCTGCGTTAACAACTTACCTTTATCGGGCAATGTTTCAATTATTTTTTAGTTTATGCCCGATCTCCTTATAATAGACTGAATAGCTTTGATTAAAGTATTTCATGTTCATGGACAGAATTGTATTAATACTGAATTTCAAAAATAATGAAGCTCTATATTAAAAATATGGTGTGCGACCGCTGCAAAGCGACAGTTAAAACTGAACTTGATAAACTGGCTATCCGATATCTTTCATTGGATTTAGGTGAAGTCATTATCAGGAAAAAACTGACGTCAGAGCAACATCATTTATTGCAGTTGTCGTTGGAACAGTTTGGATTTGAATTGATAGACGATAAGAAAAAAGATCTTATTGAAAAATTGAAGAGAGCCATTTTTGATCTTGAAAGGTATTCTGACGAAGATTTAAAAACAAGTTATTCGGATTTCATCAGTCTGAGTGTAAATGACAACTTCATTTCCCTTAACACCCTCTTTTCAGAGATAGAAGGTATAACAATTGAAAAATATATAATCAAACAAAAGATTGAGCTGGTAAAAGAATTGCTCGGTCATAATAATCTCAATATTACAGAAATAGCGGTGAAAATGCATTACAGTGATGTCGCCCACTTGTCCAGCGAGTTTAAAAGCATTACGGGTCTTACGCCATTGCACTTCCGTCAACTGCGGCACATCAGTTATAAAAATCAGGAGATCAGTTGAATATTATTATGAAATCATCTTCTTCAATGGTTACGAGACAACCGGTCATATGTAAAGACTGAAATGTTCTTAAAAGACTTTCTTAATCAACTTCCGGGATACATGAATGAAAAGGTATATGATCAGGTTTGTTGATATTTCAAAATTTGTTGAAATGCTGGGAGGAAACATACATATGGAAAGCAAACCGGGTAAAGGGAGCCTGTTTGCATTTCCATTACCGACCTATATATAATTGACAATATATTTAACCGTCTGAATTATTAAGGTTTTCAGTCTATCTGTGAATTATGTAACAATTTGTAAAAATTTTGTAACAATTCGAATCACAAAAAACAGGATTTTTATTAAGTCAAAATATAAAAATAAAACAATGAAAATTCTTATAACCGGATTGTTGTTGAATCAAGGGGCAAAAAAGAACCTGCCGGTAATAATAGCTCAACAACTGAAAGAGCAAAGAACAGGAGAACAGTAATAACAATAAAAAATATACACGAACCACTGACACTCCTATAAATACAATAACAGCTATCTTAGGTCTTTAAAACAAATAATAAAATATTTAAAACAAAAATTCAGGTGAAACCGGGCAAGATAAAATCGACAGTATCTCCAAAGGATAAATCTTCTGATTCTGATACCAATTTGTTTCCTATTGTAGGAATTGGAGCTTCTGCCGGTGGATTGGAGGCAATTGAACAATTCCTGGGAAATGTTCCTGAAAACAGTGGCATGGCATATATTGTTGTACAACATCTCGATCCAACGCATAAAGGTATGCTTCCTGAGTTGCTTCAGCGGATTTCCAAAATGCAGGTTTCGCAGGTAAAGGACCGGACTATCGTCAGACCAAACTGTGTTTATGTTATTCCGCCAAATAAAACAATGTCAATTATAAATGGAGTACTGCACCTGCATAAACCTGTCCAGTCCAGAGGACAGCGTCTCCCAATAGATTTTTTCTTATACTCCCTAGCTAAAGACAGGAAAGAGCTTGCTGTCGGACTTATCCTTTCGGGTATGGGCTCAGACGGCAGTTTAGGAATACGAGCTATAAAAGAGAAAAACGGTATAGCTATGGTACAGGAACCGGGAAGCGCAAAATTCGATAGCATGCCTCGTAATGCCATCGATTCAGTCCCTGTGGATATTGTGGCTTCACCTGGTGAATTTCCTGCAAGACTCCTGGAATTCCTTAAGCGGATTCCTCTCCTGAGAACTGAAACGGAAGTCGAGATTAAAGACAAGAGCTCACTTGAAAAAATTATTATTCTCCTCCGGACTTACACAGGCAATGACTTCGCACTATATAAAAAGAATACTGTGTACCGTCGTATTGAACGACGCATGGCAATACATAAAATTGAAAAGATCGCATCATACGTACTTTTTCTGAATGAAAATCCAAAGGAAATTGAGATCCTTTTCAAGGAGTTACTTATTGGCGTAACTAATTTCTTTCGCGATGTTGCAGTCTGGGAGAAGCTGAAAGAAACTATTTTGCCGGATATTATTACAAAACTTGAACCCGGTTCAATTCTCCGGGCGTGGGTCCCGGGCTGTTCAACAGGAGAAGAGGCTTATTCTTTGGCTATTGTATTTAAAGAAGCTCTTGAAAAGATCAATCCGCACGGTGGCTTTTCTCTTCAGATATTTGCAACAGACCTTGATAATGATGCAATTGATATAGCAAGAAAAGGAATTTTCCCTGCAAGTATAGCTGAACATGTTTCGCCTGAACGGCTCAAACGTTTTTTTCTGCAAACTGATGAAGGCTATTTTATCAATACGGAAATAAGGGAGAAGGTTGTGTTTGCACAACACAATATTATTATGCATCCTCCTTTTACCAAAATAGATATCCTCTCGTGCCGCAACCTGCTTATTTATATGGAGCCCGCACTGCAAAAACAAATGATCGGACTTTTTTACTATAGTCTCAATCCTAAAGGGATTATGATACTGGGTACCTCTGAAACACTGGGAACTCAAAGTCATCTCTTTACCCCTCTTGATCTGAAATGGAAAATATTCAAACGTGCGGTTACTCTTCTGACTCCTGATTTATTTGATTTCCCGGCTACATTTTCCAGGACAAAAACGGTCAGCATAGAAAAAGAAATCATTCCCGGATCACCTCAGAATATTCAGACTCTGGCAGATCAGCTTTTGCTACAAAATTATGCACCAGCAGGAGTCCTTGTAAATGAACAGGGAGATATAATATATGTAAGTGGACATACAGGAAAGTATCTCGAACCAGCGGTTGGAAAAGCAAATATGAATATTTTTGCAATGTTACGCGAAGGACTGAGAAATGAATTTCCAATTGCTTTCCGAAAAGCAATATTGAAGAAAGAATCGGTGGTTTTGCGCAATATCAAAGTTGGTACGAATGGAAGTGCCCACACTATTAATATCAGTATTCAATGGATTAATGCACCTGAAGCTCTGAAAGGCAAGGTAATAGTGATCTTCAAGGATGTGCAGGATATTGCAGATTCAAAACTTGAGGCCCGAAAGGAAAAAAAATCTTTAGACAATATCAGGCAGATGGAGCTTGAGAAAGAGCTAAAATATGCCCGTGAAAAAATTCAGGATACTCTTGAAGCAATGCAGTCATCTCAGGAGGAATTGAAATTCACAAACGAAGAATTGCAATCTACCAACGAAGAACTGCAATCTACCAATGAAGAACTTATGAGTTCAAAAGAAGAAATGCAAAGTCTGAATGAAGAACTTCAGA
The DNA here is from genome assembly GCA_049792755.1 of Bacteroidales bacterium. Lineage (GTDB taxonomy): Bacteria > Bacteroidota > Bacteroidia > Bacteroidales > VadinHA17 > LD21. Next base: position 67,506 of record JBARBF010000007.1, read on the forward strand.
CACTCAATGCAGAGCTGCAATCAAAAGTAGATGATTTTACGAGAGTGAATAATGATATGAAGAACCTTCTTAACAGCACGGATATCGCCACTCTGTTTCTCGATAAAGATATGAATATACGGCGATTCACTATCCAGGCTGTTAAAATATTTAAACTGATTAAAACCGACATAGGCAGGCCCTTTACTGACTTGGTCTCAGACCTGATCTATCCCGATTTATCTATGGATGCTATTCAGGTTCTTAAGACACTGACCTATATTAAAAAACAGATTCCTACTAAAGATGGACGATGGTTCTCTATCCGAATAATGCCTTACCGTACATTGGACGATAAAGTAGATGGCGTTGTGATAACTTTTTTCAACATTTCCGATCTTAAAGAGGTCGAATTAAAACTGCATGAAACAGAACAAATGAATAAAATGCTTCTGAATTCAGCACCAGATATTATTATTAAATTGACGACCGGTTTAAAAATACGTGAGGTAAATCCGGCGGGAGAAAAATTTTTTGGGAAAAAACAGGAAGAAATGATAAACAAGAATTATATTCATATGTTTATTACTGAACCATCAAGGAAAGATACCGAGAACAAAATGAATAAAATATTGAACGAATTGCAGGATACAAGATTCAAAATGAATTTAATATCAGCAGGAGGAAAATTAGTTGAAACTGATTGTTCCGTGGTAATACTGATGGATAATTTTAAAGTGCCTTGTGGAATGTTATTTTCAATAAAAAAATAAGAACACCATGAATAAAGAAAAACGAAATTTTACTGATGACCAGATGCTGCGAAGAAATGCAGAGGAATTGCTGAAAAAAAAACAGGATAAAATGAATAAGCTGGTCGTTGAGACCAACGCTGTTAAACTGCTTCATGAACTTCAGGTTCACCAGATAGAATTAGAAATGCAGAATGAAGAACTGATTCAGGCAAATGAAGCAGCCGAAACTGCTCTTAAAAAATATACAATGTTGTACGATTTTGCACCTATGGGCTATTTTACTCTGGATCATGACGGAATTATAAATGAACTTAACTTTACCGGCGCTGAAATGTTGGGAGACAAACGTTATAGTCTGGTAAACAGCAACTTTAAGCTATTTATTTCTGAAGATTCTCTAGCAGTCTTTAATAAGTTTTTCAGCAAAATTTATTCCAAAAAGGGTAAAGAATCATGCAAAGTGGTACTTGGCTATAATGGTATTCCTTCATGCACTGTCTATATGGAAGGTGTCGTTACCGGTGATGACAGGAATTGTCTTTTATCGGTTGTTGATATATCGGGGTTTAGGAAATCATAAAGTCTTATGATGACTAATTTTATTTCTTTCAGCTAAAATTTAACCCTTCCTCCCCGCCCCTTCAGTTAAAACAATAACTACGCTTCATACACATATTTAGGGGTTGGTAGGAGATTATGAACTTTTTACTAAGAATTGATCTTTTTATATTAGTATAGTCTTAGCATATTGAGATTCCTCGCTCCGCTCGGAATCCAGAGCATCAGAGAGGGATCTCCTTCTCCAGTAACAGTACTATCAAAAACATACCTTCAAAGAATATTCTTTAAGTTTTGTAATCTCGGCGATTAATTAAATGTTGATATTACGAGCGGAGCGAGTAACTGAGTTCTGCGTCAGCGGTACGAGCTCAATGACTTCGTCAGACGTAGCCGACTATGTCGGTCGAAGGCTGAAGGTAATTTCCAATCTTATTTACAGTTTTATTCTAGCTTTCCACCTTCCCGTGCAACAGAAGGTTGATGGCATCACTGAATGACCCTGCACGGATAATTTTGCCTGTATTTACAAAGAAAATCTCATCGGCATTTTCTATTGTGTTTAACCTGTGGGCTATAATTACACGTGTAGTAGATTCAGGAAGTTTTTTCAATATACTGTCGAGCATTTGTTCCGTAACTGTATCGATGTTTGCCGTAGCTTCATCAAGTATCAGTAATTCAGGTTTGCGGAGGACAGCACGCATGAAAGCGATTAACTGTTTCTGTCCCAAACTGATACCATCTCCTGTGGTCTGCACTTTTGTATCAAGTCCCTGATCAAATCTTGCCAGAAGGCTCTCAAGCCCTGCTTCCGAAATAGCTGCCGATAGTTGTTCGTTTGAGAAGCTCATATATTCTGCATTCCCATACAAAATATTATCGCGAACGGTACCTGAAAACAAAAAAGGCTCCTGAAGTATAAATCCTATTTTACGTGTTCGTTCTCCGGAATGAAAAGAACGTATGTCTTTGCCATCAAGCAATATTGTTCCCCGGGTAGCATCATATAGTCTAGCAATAAGCGATGCTGTGGTTGTCTTCCCTCCTCCTGTCGGACCTACAAAAGCATAGGTCTTGCCACGTTCAAGATCGAAGTTCACTTTATGCAATACCTCCTTGCCATTAGGATACCTGAATGATACGTTCCCAAAATGTAGATATGACATACTTGTTTCACATTTGGGATCTTCCATTACATGCAAATCTGTTTTCAGAGATAACAGAAGTGATATACGGTCCCATCCTGCCATAGCCACCTGAAAATTAGCCCACAAAGCTGCCAGTTGTCTTAAAGGATTATAAAAGTTTGTCACATATGCTATAAAACTAATCAGCAGACCAATTGAGAAATGTCCCTTCACAATCAGATAAATCCCTAAGGTCAGAACAATCAGCTGGCCGATATTTGCTGCAAGTGTATAGACGGGAGTAAATACATTATTTGCTATTCCTGCTTTGACTGATTTGGTATAATTATCATGGTTCGCTTCCTCAAAACGTTTGCGGAAATAGTCGCGACGATTGAAGACAATGATTACTTTAAAGTTTGCCAGGCTTTCCTGTATTTCGCCGCTTAGGCTGCCGGTACTTTTCATACTGGCTGCATTCCTGCTCTTGACCCATGGTGAAACTGCTTTAGTAAATCCCCAGACAATAAGAGCAGGAGTCAGGGCTGCCAGCCCCAGTGGCAGATTTATGCATAAAAGTATGATCCCGGCACCAGTCATGGTGATAGTGCTGCCTATGAACTGCATTAATGACTGCGAGAAGAATTGATTTACTTTATCTGTATCGTTGTTGATTCTTGAAATAAGATCCCCGGCTTTGTTCTGGTTGAAAAAATCAACAGGCAGTTCCTGAAGTTTATTAAATACTGCATTGCGTAAACTGTACAGCATTCTTTGTCCGATTCCACCCATCATGCGCATCTGAGCATAATTCACTGCAAATGCTATTATATAAAGAGCCAGAAGGATACCTGAAAATACAAGCACTCCATGAAATTGCTTTGTCTGAATATATGTGTCAATGGTATAGCCAATCAAATAGGGACCGAGCAAACTTAAACCTGCATTTAAAAAAATGGCCCCAAAAGCTATTATCAGGTTATGGCGCTCTTCACCAATAAGAGAAATCAATTTTCGCAGAGATGCAAGATTTGATGCTTTCTGCTCCGATTTATCTGATGATTGATTTAAATTATAGTTCATAATGGTGAGTGCTTCTTTGTGAGCTGTAAATCTGAACATATTCAGGTGAGCTCTCTTTCAATTCCTTATGTGTACCGGTAGCAATTACTTCTCCTTCCATCAGAAGTATAATCTTTTCAAAATGCCTTACCGGCGCTATTTTTTGTGTAACCGAAATCAGCGTAAGGCCGGAATAGTTGTTCTCCAGGTTGCAAAGGATCTTATTTTCTGTTTTCTTGTCAACACGCGAAGTGAAATCGTCAAGTAAGAGAATATTAGGATTTATTGCCAGAGCCCGGGCCAACATAATCCGCTGTTTTTGCCCTCCCGAAAGGCTGGTACCCCTTTCCGATACAATAGTGTCGAGTTTTTGAGGCAAGGAATCAATAAAATCACCTAATTCAGCAGTTGCAATCGCCTTTTCCAGTGACTCTTTTGTAACCTTGTCGTTAAACGCAATATTCTCGCGAAGACTCATGTTGAAAATTACACTATCCTGAAATACGAAGCCAATCTGGCTGTGAAATATTTCCTTTGTATAATTGTCCGCCGGTACTCCATCGAATTCAATCGAACCCGTATCAGGAGAAATCAGATTCGTAAGAAGGTATAACAACTGGCTTTTACCTGCAGCCGTCGGTCCGATAATAGCCGTTTTACTTCCTGCTTTAATTGAGAATGAAATATTTCTCAATACAGGCTTATCGCCGTAAAACAATGAAACATCCTTAAGAACTATATCACCTTTTATTTTGCTTTCAACAGTTCCTGACTTATCTTCCGCCCTGGCTTCCAGCACATCATTAATTCTGGAATACGAAGCGGAAGCCTGCGCTATGATATTGCTCATAAAACCAATCATTAAAATAGGGAAGATCAACAGCAACAGATAACTGTTAAAAGCTGCGAAATTTCCCAGCGACATAGTACCCGCAACAACAAAATGGCCACCCAGGGCAAGTATTGTTACTACCGCCATGTTGGAAACAAACATAATAACGGGAATAAGCGTTGCAAATAATTTAAGTATAGACAATCCCAGATTTCTTGACACCAGGTTGGTTTCAAGAAATTTCATACTCTCGGGCTGTTGCGAATTAAGTACCCTTATTAACGCTGAACCCATAATGCTTTCGTTAATAATTCTGTTGAGAGAGTCAATTACTTCCCGTCCTTTCTTAAACAATACTCTTACCTTCTTTAATACAAAAAAGAACGCCCCTCCGATAACAGGAACAATCGAAATTACGGCCAGTGCAAGTTTCCAGTTTATTTGAATGAGAAGAACGGAGGTGCCGGCAATAACAAATACCGAAGAGATAATAGTAACAAATGCCATTGAAACAAACATCTTCACAGAGTCAATATCAGAAGTCAGGTTAGTCAACAGTTTTGAAGGATTTGACTTAAGTACAAAAGCATAACTCTGCTGGGATATTTTATCCGAAAGACGCGACCTCAAATCTTTTCCGACCCTTTCCGAAGCATATGTCTGAATTATGTTCTGCAGGAAAGTAAATACAAAGATTGAGGCGGAAGCTAATAAAAACTGAAAAATGACTGATCGTATATTATACCTATTTGCCGAAAAAGAATCAATGCCATGAGCTATGATTTTAGGGATTAGCATGTTTATGCCACTACCCAGAAGTGCCATAATAATAAGAACGGTTACCAGTCCTGAGTACGGCTTTAATAAACTAAAAACACTGGGTTTGGGAGTGTTGTTTTTTGCTGACCGTGAGATAGCCTTATCCATATTTTATTGCAATAATTTGCAAAGGAATTCAATAAAGACTATTATTCAACAAAAAAATCGGTAATATCATATAATTTACCGGTAAGTTGACTTAACGGCTTATAACCACACTTACTGATCCGATCTTCCCTCCAAGAGGTGGATTCATCTTTGAAACCTTAACAGTAACTTTCTCTATACCCCCCATCTCTGAATAAATTGCATCGATGATTCGCCCGGCGATATGTTCCAGAAGATGCGACTTCATTTCCATCTGCAACTTGACTATATCGTACACTCGCTGATAATTAACAGCATCTTTAAGGTTATCACTCGCTTCGGGAACCTTCATCTCAGTTTCAATCGTCAGGTCAACAAGAAATTTGTTTCCGACAATTCGTTCCTCTTTAAAATGTCCGTGAAAAGAGTAAAACTCCATATTTTCGATCTGGATCAGCCCCATAATACTTTTTTTATAATAAAAGGCTCGAAAATCAATTTATTTACCCCATGCCGCTTAGGCGGCAGTAAATTGATTTTCTTCGCTCCCCTCGGGGTCGGGGTAAACGAAGAAAATCAATGGGTTGCTTTTGCAAAAAACTTTTGTTTAAAATAATTGATGAATTATTTGGTTTGTATTATAAACTAGTTTATATTTGTAATATATTTACATTCTTAGTAACACAAATATAAAAATAAAATTATTATGGAAAACGATGAAAAAATTATGACAGGCGAAGAAAGCCTTAAAATCATAACAGAAATGATTAACAAAACCAAAGTAAGCATTCGTCAGGGAAGCTTTCACCTCCTGTTCTGGGGATGGCTCCTGATTGTTTGCAGCCTTTCAGCATGGCTTCTGGCAACTTACACCAGTTATGCCCATCCATATTATGTGTGGTTTCTTGTTATTCCGGGTGCATTTGTATCCATGATTTATGGATTTATAAACGGGCGTAAAGAAATAGTTCACACTTATGCAAATATGTTATATATGTGGACATGGATCGGATTTCTGATATCAGCAACGGTACTTTTCACTATTCAGGCGAAAAATATGGAAAATGTCACTCCATATATCCTTTTACTGGCAGGTTTCCCTACATTTCTTTCAGGCTTCATTATAAAATTTCGACCGTTGATTGCCGGTGGTATCTGCTTCTGGATAATTGCTCTTCTTGTTCATTTCATAGGTCCATCTCTTGCTCCATTGGGAACGCCGACAGCCATGCTGATAGGATATCTTGTTCCGGGTTATATGCTAAAAAACAAAGTAAATCATGACACGGTTTAAAGAACTCGACCCCATACTGCATTCGCAATTGCGCCTTGCTATAGTATCTCTGCTGGTCGGGACAGAGAATGCCGAATTCACATATATAAGGGAACAGACGGGAGCAACAGCAGGCAATCTCAGTATCCAGATAACAAAACTAAAAGAGTCGGGATATATTGATGTTGTAAAAAAATTCAGAAACAACTATCCTCAGACCCTTTGCAAAATAACTCCATTTGGCAAAGAGAAGTTTACCGAATACGTAGACTCTCTTAAAGATTATCTGAGTCCCGATGGGAAAATTTAAAAGTAACTTTATTTTCAAAATCCCTTTTAACCGCGAAGGGCACAAAGAAAGCACAAAGGTCACAAAGACAAAACTCTAAATTTCAGTTCTTTGTGATCTTTGCGTATCCAAAGTACTCGGGATTGTGCACTTTGCGGTTAATGGATTTCATTTCTTGCTATTAACTCAAATTCATCCTATTTTTGTATTCTTAATATTTTAAAGGATGAGTGAAGAAATCATAAGGGACAAAGAAGAAAATAAACCTTCTATAAGTTTTATTGAACAGTTTATTGTTGAAGATCTGAAAGCAGGGAAAAATCAGGGCAAGGTTATAACACGCTTCCCACCCGAACCTAATGGTTATCTTCATATCGGACACGCTAAAGCCATCTGTCTCGATTTTGGCATGGCTCAAAAACACGGTGGAAAATGCAACCTTCGGTTTGACGATACCAACCCGGTAAAAGAAGAGGTGGAATATATTGACTCTATAAAAGAGGATATTCACTGGCTGGGCTTCGACTGGGATGAAAGAGAATATTATGCCTCTGACTATTTCGGGAATCTCTATAATTTTGCAATAGAGCTCATCCAGAAAGGTCTTGCCTATGTAGATGATCAGCCAGCTGATCTTATTTCAGCACAGAAAGGCACTCCTTCTCAACCCGGTACAGAAAGTCCTTACAGAGACCGTATGGCAGACTTGAATATTGAATTGTTCGGAAGAATGAACAAAGGTGAATTCGAAGAAGGAAGCCGTGTTCTCAGGGCGAAAATTGATATGACTTCACCGAATATGCATATGCGTGATCCAATAATTTACAGGATTATTAAATCACCTCATCATCGTACAGGCACTAAATGGAATGTTTACCCGATGTACGATTTTGCTCATGGCCAGAGTGATTATTTTGAAGGTGTCACCCATTCGCTCTGCACCCTTGAATTTGAAGTTCACCGTCCTCTTTACGATTGGTTTATTGATCAGCTGGAAACCGATAACTACAGGCCACGACAAATAGAGTTTAACCGCCTGAATCTTACCTATACAATGATGAGTAAAAGAAAGCTGCTCGAATTGGTTCAGGAAGGGAATGTAAGAGGTTGGGACGATCCGAGAATGCCAACCTTATGTGGACTCAGAAGAAGAGGTTATACACCAGAATCAATAAGGAGGTTCGTTGACCTGATCGGTTATACAAAGGTCGAAGCAATCAACGATGTTTCTCTTCTTGAACATGCTATCCGTGAAGATCTTAATATAAGGGCTCCCAGGGTATTTGGGGTACTGAATCCGCTGAAAGTAATTATTAAAAACTATCCTGAAGGAAAGATTGAGAATGTTGAGCTGATAAATAATCCTGAGGATGAAACTATGGGGAAACGACTGATCCCTTTCTGCCGGGAAGTATATATTGAACAAGATGATTTCATGGAGATACCTCCACATAAGTTTTTTCGTCTTGCCCCGGGTATGGAAGTTCGTCTGAAAGGAGCTTACATAATCAAATGTGAAGGTTTTAATAAGAACGAAATCACCGGCGCTGTCGAAGAAGTTTATTGCACATATGATCCGGATACAAGAAGTGGTGAAGGCAATTCAGGCAAAAAGGTTAAAGGAACTCTTCACTGGGTATCGGCTCAGCATGGTATTGATGCAGAAGTAAGGTTATATGACAGGCTATTTAATCACGAAGACCCCGCAGGACAAAAAGATGAGGACTACAGGAAATTTATTAATCCCGATTCATTAAGGATACTTACCGGATGCAAAGTGGAACCTTCGCTTCGATCGGCAAAACCACTTGATAAGTTCCAGTTCCAGCGACTTGGCTATTTTTGTGTCGATTATGATTCAACAGAATCAAAACTTATTTTCAACCGTACCGTGCAATTAAAAGATACGTGGACGAAGATTAATAAGTAGTGCTGCTGGGTACTTGGTGCTGGGTGCTCGGTGTTCAAGCGCGCCAGGATGCTTCTACATATTGCAGATAATTATTTATTTTTCTTCCCAGTTTATCATATTCATCTTCTAATTCTCTGAAACTGGTTAATTCTGGATAGAGTTCATTAATAGTGATAATATGATTGATAGTTTCATCGCATGAAGCAATTGAATAAGTTAGAAATTTCACATAATCAGCTTTGTACTTCCTCCTTCCATAACCTTCAGAGATAGAATCCTTTACACCTTTTGATGATCGCCTGATCTGACTACCCTGCTCATATAATTCAAATGAAGGCAACTTTAACGATTCACGATGAACCTTAATTGCAAGTTTATATGAGAGATTGTAAATCTCTAAGTCTTTAAAACCTGACATTTCTTTAGCACGAGGTTATGATATGCAAGATAACAGATTTTTTGTAAAATACCAATCACCAAATACGAGAATAACAAACACCAAGCACCGAGCACCTAGCACCGAGCAACCAGCTACCGGAATAAAAACTCTTTTTTATTTTTCAATATTTAATTTATCTTTGCCCCGCAAAATTGTCCCGTGGTGTAATTGGCAACACGTCTGATTCTGGATCAGAAGAGTTCAGGTTCGAGACCTGACGGGACAACCAAATAATCAATCACTTACAATTTATTTTGTAGGTGATTTTTTGTTTGTTGCTAGGTTCTTGCTAGGTTTTTGTGATAATTTGTTGAAATTTAAACAAAGGTCGGTGGTAATTATTCGTTAATTCTCTTTATAACATTCCCTGGTCCACAAGCCATTTCCTAACCCTTTCATGCTCTGCCTGGTATTTTGCTTCAACGTTTTGAGTTATCTTTTGAAATCGATCTTCCTTTTGTATGCCTGCAAACAGAGGATCGCCCTTAAAAATATTTATCATGAATAATGGCTGAAAATTCATACTCCATTCATCGAGATATTTATACGCCTTAACCTTATCGCCTAGAAAAGCATATGTTCCTGCCATATCATAATAAGCATGCCCCCATGTTGCGTACGACCTTCCGAGTTTGATACTTTCTTCGCAATATTTGATTTCCTGGTTAAAATAATATTCGGCCTCTTTCTTTTTACCCACTTGAAATAAAGCCCATCCCATGCGATGTGATAACCAACTGAATGACTCCCCTCTTTTTTTATGGTATTCAATAATTTTTTTAATTCTAAAATTGTTCCATTCATTACTCTTCCCTGGTATATACCAGGGATAATCAATATTCGTTGAATCAATTTCAGGTACTTTTTTATTCAATTTCCCGGATTCTTCATTATTTCCAAAACATAATTCAATAAAAGCTGAATCGTTGGAATATCTTGCTTTATTACTATCAAGAGCAAATGCTTCATGATAAAAATATTTTGCTTTATTATTGAATCCGACATCCGCATATGCCTCGCCCAAATTCTCTAAGAATGACGGACGCTGATCTCCACTTATAAGTTTTAATGCTCTTTGAAAGTTGTCGATGTAACCAACATAATCGCAGGTAATCTGAAAAACGTATCCCCTGGCAAAATATGCATCAGAATAATTTGGATTTATTCTCAATGCTTCATTATAATTATCCAGGGCTTCTTTTATGTGTCCGTTTTCCTGATAATACCATCCTTTTATATAGTATGCTTCATCCAGTTGATTATCGAGGGAAAGAGCTTTGTTGACCATAGCAAGACAAGTATCTACATTACCTTTTTTAATAAAATTTTCACTGTTATATCTTTCAAAATATGTACTTGCCCATCCGGTATATGCCTTAGCAAAAGTAGAATCTATTTCAATTGCAGCTTTATAAAAGGTAATAGCGTTTTGGTAAGAACTTATATTTCGGGTTTTCTGATAATCTTTCTTATAATTGTTAGCTTTCTGGTACAAATCATAAGCTATAAGATCAGTAGTTGGAATTTTATCAATTATTTGTTTTTCTTCAGGCGTTAATGTTGCTTTTAATGCTGAGGTAATAGATTGGGCAATTTCGCTTTGTATGCCATAAATATCTTTCGTCTCCCGTATTTCCTTTTCGTAGGATTCTGCCCAAAGATGCCCTTCTTTAGCTGCTTTAATTAATTGCACTCTCAGACGGAATGTATTGCCATATTTTTGTCCCCCCGCTTCAACTATATAATTTACGCCCAATTCTTTAGCGATTTTCGGAAGAGAAAGTTTTGTTGAACCTCTGTATTGCTCAGTGGATGTCCTTGAAAGAACCCTGAAATCTTTAATTTTTTGCAGATTATTAAGTATCTCTTCCATAACACCATCCATGAAGTAGGTAGTTGAATCATTTGGACTGTCATTAGTAAAAGGTAATACTGCGATTGATTTTTCAAGTTTTGCGAGGACCCTTGATTGTCTCTTGTTTTGAATATAGAAAACAAATAAAACAGCTATTACTATAAAAGTGCATACTAACAAGATCCAGGGGAGGAGAGAAACAATAGCTTGTCTTATGGTTTTCTTTTGTTCGTGTTTTGCAGTTCGTTGATTTAGAATGTTTTCTTCTGTACCCGCCAGACTTTCTTTTTTTATTTTTCCCGGGGGATAGCCGAAAAACTCACTAAAACATATATTAAAATAAGCAGGACTACTGAACCCAACCCTGAATGAAATTTCACTTGCTGTTAAGGATTCATATTTAAGCATCTCCAGAGCTTTCTTCAACCTGACTTCACGGATAAACTGGGTTCCTGTTTTTTTATTTATTGCATTAAGTCTCCGGTTTAAGCTGTAAAGGCTCATTCCTGATTCCTGAGCAAGCTCTTTTACACCAAAGGTTTCATTTCCAAGGTCAGCCAGGATTATTTCAGTCAGCTTCTTTATGAATACCTGATCCGTGGTAGCAGGCTCGGTCATTGAAAATACTATCAGTTAATAGTTCAAATCTATCTGGAGTGTCTATTACCAAAGTTCTGAAATAACAGTCATTCCTGCAAATAATATTCCCAGGTTTAGTTTTGTTACCGGCTCACTTAACTAAGTTATTGTACAAGCATTAGATTCAGCTGCATTCCCTATTTTAAACCGCCTTCGCTTAAAGCTTCGGCGGATGCTAAACCAGGTTTAATTCCTCGGCGCTTGCACCGTCTTTTGAGTCCAGAGCTTCCTCTAGGGTTCATAACCTTTGATTTAGAAGATTGTTTTAAACTCTGTAAGACATTTTTATTCCACACCTCAGGAGCTGTTGCCATCATAAAAAACCCCAGGAGCTGATTTCCGGGGGCTGGCAATGTTCACATCACTACATGATTGCCCATAAGCCTTACCCTTAACAGTTGAATTGGTAAAACTTCAACTAGTCATATTCACTCACGCAAAGCGATTTTCTGAACCTCTTTTATGGAGAAGTCCATGTCAGATGCATTGAGTAACGCTGCCTGTGTCAGTGCCGACTGAGCCTGTTGTGCATATCATCACGCATCCTTCCTATTCTATCCATGCATTCTTTTGAGAGTCGATGACCCGGATTCTTTAATCCGATTACCTTGTTATTTACTCCATTATCGTTAACTGTGACATTGGTAAGATCTCCCTTTATCAGGAAATTATGTGTATCGTTATTCAAAGTAATAATGAAATTCTTCTGCAGGAAATTATTATTAAGGATTTTACAGTTATCAGACCATCCCAACCAATAATTTGGATCACTGGTATCGGATAACCAAAGACCAGCGATATACATTCCTCCATCTGGAGCATTTCCGGCAATTTTATTATTTGAAATAACAACATCCTTCATATTAGATCCAAACAATGGCAAGGTCAGGTCTTCAAGATCATTAAATGTATTATGGTCACAGATAATTTTCATCCACGAAGGATTTTCAGGATGCACATATCTCCAGGCATCCCATAGTACCATTCCGTTGTCATTATAATAAATGTTAAATATGTTATCCCGGATTTCGTAATTTCCTAAATCTTCCTTTACAGTTTCGAGTGGGAAGTTAGTATATCCTCCCCACCACTGGTCACCAGTAACAAAGTATAATCCAGTCCAACAATTTGCCGGGCAAATAAATTTATTGTTCATGACTTTTACATTTACTCCCATATTTTCTTCCACATCGAGCCCTGTACTATTTCCAGCAAAAATATTACCCCCTTCTGTGCCAAAACTTATATTACCGCTTTTACAACCCCACACAACAACTCCCCAGGAGAAATTTGAAAACTTGCTGTTATTGACTCTTGCATCAATATTGCTTCTCAGCTCAATGCTTCCCGGCAATGCTGTAAATGTAAATAGGTTCAGAATATCTGCAGAGAGTTCTACACCAAAAAAGTTATTATAATTAAGTATACCGGTTACTTCAATGTTATTCAGATTAACCCCGATATGTTGTTTTGTTGGCATAAAGTCGACAGAATAGTCAGAGAACAACAGCATATCCATCTGATTATTGCCTAACCAGGACAAAGCTTCAGGCATTTCGACCGTCATATCTGAAACCGACACATCACCTCCGATGAAAGTGATCAGGGCTGGTATTTTGTTCAGCGCGATTACTGCATCAGGGATAACATCAGGACTGTTGGTGATGATGGTTTTCCCCATCCCGGAACCGCAAAAAGTCCCGTTAAACTCCCTTACTTCAATCATACCGATTGTGAATGTACCCGGCATAAGTTTAACGACAACATTTTTGCCATAAGTCCTGGCAAGGACAAAAGCATCAGTGAGGGCCTTGGTATCATTCGAGCCGGGATAAACCTTTATCATAGGTCCGGATACATTAAGAGCGGAATTGCTGGAAAGTTGATCAGTACTCGGATTTGTGTTCAATGTGCCATCCTTGGAGCAGGAAAAGGCTAAGGCAGCAAGAAAAATAAAAATAAAATTAAGTTTTTTCATAGCCGGAAGATTTTAGTTAAACTTAAACCTGGAAAGGTATTTTTTTATTAAAGTTCGGATAAAGTAAACTGTAATACATTTCAATTTTTTGGCAAAAACTATCAATTTTCTTATGAAGAATTATAGTTTTGAGAATACTTCAATTATTGGTCGCATTTTCTAAATCTGATATAAATTTAATAATCCGGAACTTATTAAACTTGAATGTCATTAAAAGCGATTTAGTTTTTTTTCCCAGAATTCCCGGATTATAGAGTTGCAAATTGACGAGACAAGCTATTGGAAAAGCCAGTAACCTTGATCACTTTCAGCCGGATAATATTGACCACTAAAAGCCAGAATTAATACTTGTTCTTAAGTTATATATGTTAATTGTAACCAAACTGGCCAGATATGCTCAAGGAATCCGGTTTTTATAACCAGCCAGGGCCGGAGTTAAATGTTTGATGTTGAAACATGTAAGCAAAGTGTTTTTTCATCGGCCAAATGGGGCCAATGTGCCCGGTCTCTGATCATATGGAGCATAAAATCCCTGAGAGAATGGCAAGGGACCCAGGTCATTATTCCATTTTGATATCTGCAAAGTAACACCTATTGAAAAATTACCGAAATTATAAGATGATCCTATGGAATAACTGCTTTTTGGGAGATAATTAAATGGAGAGGTGCCTGTAAGTTGTTTTATCCCGGAACCATATAGATTCAACTGAGAATTAAAATGATAGGTAGCTGATCCATATACCGATAATTCGTTAAATGCCCCATTTATTGCACTTTCAGGGTCAGAATTCCCTAATGCAGAATAAAAGCGTCCGGCAATAATTCCGCCATCAATCGATAACTTTGGAGATAAGGGAATGGATAAAAAAGGGGAGAATGTAAAACCAGTGACAGTACCCAAATGAGGAACAATTATAAAGGTACTTCCCACCGAATAATATAGCTTTGGCTTTAAATTTACCTTTTGGGAATTATACTCAGCAAGGCTATCGCGGTAATTGATTTGTTGTGAATAAGCCTGAATAGAAAATAGTGAAACCAGGACAATAATTAAGCTTATGTTACATTTACATCCAGACATGGTTAATGATAATCCCTGTTAAACAGTCAGGTAAAATTAACGAGAAAAATAATATAATAGTATCTGAAATGAGGAAAGTTTATTCAAAATATCAGCTTCCCTATATTTCGATCTATTTGCAATATGACTAATAATCTTGCCAGGTTTCTTGCCAGGTTTTGGGGATGACAGGTATTCAAAAATGGAAATGTAAGGATTTTATCTTTACACAATATATTTAATAATAAACATGTTAAGTTAAGACTATTATTTTTATTAATGATTCTGGATCAGAAGGCCACCCCTGCAGTAACGCTCCTCCCTATCCCGACATAACATGTCGGGACTTAACGGTCGTCCGGGTTCGAGCCCTTGCGGGACAACATCAAACCGGCATCTTCAGCCGGTTTTTTTATTCTGGCCTGCAAGAGCGAGAAGTTTATCCCGAGAGCAAAGCGATTCGGGAAGCCCTGACGGGACAACTGATAATAAAACACTTACATAATCAAAAATGTAAGTGTTTTTCTTTGTTGCCAGGTTTTTGAGAGGTTTAGGTGATAATTTGTAGAAATTTAACAAAGGTCGGTGGTAAATAACATCATTCTTCTTTCCATTCAAGCTCCTATTTTGACAATGAAATTCGAATAGCTTCTAAAAATCTTTAATAACTTTATGGATCTGAACCATTAATATGGCAAGCATTATCCCAGGATACGAATACGACATCTTCATCAGCTATCGACAAAAGGATAACAAAGGTGATAAATGGGTGAGTGAGTTTGTTGAAGCTCTGAAGGCTGAACTTGAATCGACATTTAAAGAAGAGATAAGTGTTTATTTTGATATAAATCCCCATGATGGCCTCCTGGAAACGCATGATGTTAATGCATCATTGAAAGATAAGCTGAAGTGTCTTGTTTTCATCCCAATTATTTCACGTACCTATTGTGATCCAAAATCATTTGCCTGGGAGCGTGAGTTCAAAGCATTTGTTGAACAAGCCTCTAAGGATCAGTTTGGATTAAAAATTAAGTTGCCTAAAGGCAATGTCTCCAGTAGGGTACTGCCTATTCGTATCCATGACATTGATATTGCTGATATAAGGTTATGTGAGGATAATCTTGGTGATGTACTAAGGGGGATTGAGTTTGTTTATGAGGAGCCAGGTGTAAACAGACCTCTTACTCCAGGAGATGATGAAAATAAAAATCTGAAGAAAACAAGGTACAGAAACCAGGTCAATAAGGTAGCACTTGCCATAAATGAAATTGTTCAGGGTTTAATGACTGAACCAGAGTGGCAGAAGTTTGAGAAAAGAGTAGGAGAAGAAGAATTCAGACAAGCTGAGGTATTAATAGAAAACGAAGGCCACATAGAGAGGAAGGTTCCGGAAAGTAAATCCTGGCTCAAATTAATATTCGGTACAATTATACTGGCTGTATTAATAGCAGTAATTGCCTATCCGGGACTGTTTAAAAGGGAGACTCTTGAAAAACTGAGATCATCAGGAGAGAGAATATCCGTAGCGGTAATGCCATTTCAGAATATGACCACTGATTCCATATGGAATGTTTGGCAAAATGGGATCCAAAATGAATTAATTACATACTTGACGAACTCACAAGAATTAAAAATCCGTCAAACAGAATCTATCAATAAGCTGATTCAAGGAAAGGGTTTTACAAATTATGCTTCAATTACCCCTTCAATTGCCAGCACATTATCCCAAAAACTTGATGCGAATGTTTTTGTATTTGGAAGCATAAAACAGGCAGGTGAAAAAATTCGGGTAAATGCACAACTGATTGACTCAAAAACAGAGGAGATCTTTAAGTCTTTTCAAGTAGAGGGAAAAACTGATAATATCCTTGATATTACTGATAACCTTTCAAAGAAGATAAAAGACTTTCTTATATTATCTGTATTAAAAAAGGAAGTAGAATCAGATGTACAACCTTTAATTGGATCAACGAGTTCTCCGGAGGCCTGCAAATACGCTCTTCTTGGACATGAAGCCTTCATCAAGGAAGATTATTCTAAAGCCCAGGAATATTATTTGCAGGCACTTAAAATTGACTCAACCGATTTAGGTGTCATAATCTATCTTTCCTGGGCATACAATAATCAAGGGAATCCTGAGGAAGGAAAGAAATACTGTTTGAAAGCATATGGAAAAAGAGATCAGATGTCTGAATTTTTAAAAATCAATATGGACTACCTGTATGCCAATTATTTTAAGACACCCCGGGAAATGATTGCCAGCTTAAAACAATTTATTGAATTGGATGAACAAGCTGCATTGTATTATGAAGAGTTGGGCTGGAATTACGACAGAATAGAGGAATATGATAAAACAATCCTTGCAATGGAAAAGGGACTTGAGGTCTATAAAAAATGGGGTACGAAACCTTTTTTTGTCTGGAGTTATATATACCTGGGTATTGCTTACCATAAAACCGGTCAGTTTGAGAGAGAAAAAGAACTTTATAAGAAAGCATTAAAGGACTTTCCTGACGATTTTCAAATTATCAGTTTGCAGGCCATTCTGGCATTGACTGAAAAAGATTCTGCAAAAGCAAATACATATATTAACAGATACCAATCCTTGCTTAAAGGTGAATTAGCGCCGGAAGCAGATATTGCAAATGGAATTGCCGAAATTTATTCAGAGGCAGGTAATTTGGATAAAGCAGAAGAATATTTACGCAAAGCATTATTATTAGAACCCGGGGTAATTGAAAAAGGGAATAAACTTGCGTATTACCTTTATAAGATGGGTGATCTTGCATATTTCCTGATTGACAAAAACCGAAATGTCAGTGAAGGGTTGGAGATTGTGGAGAAGAAATTGAAATCGAGCCCTGAAAATTATGATTACCTGCATACCAAAGGATGGGGACTGTATAAACAAGGTAAATACCAGGAGGCACTTGAAATTTTACAAAAAAGCTGGGATTTAAGAATGAAGAAAGCTGTTTATGATTATGATGCAGCAAAGCATCTTCAGACAGCAAAAAAAGCTGTTGCGGAAATGAAAAACTATTAAGTTAAAAGCTCATGGCAAGCATTATCCCAGGATACGAATACGACATCTTCATCAGCTATCGACAAAAGGATAACAAAGGTGATAAATGGGTGAGTGAGTTTGTTGAAGCTCTAAAGACTGAACTTGAATCGACATTTAAAGAAGAGATCAGTGTTTATTTTGACATCAATCCACATGATGGCCTGTTGGAGATGCATGATGTAGATGCTTCTCTGAAAGATAAATTGAAGTGCGTTGTATTTATCCCAATCATCTCCCGGACATATTGTGATCCAAAGTCTTTTGCATGGGAACATGAGTTCAAAGTATTCATTGAACAGTCATCACAAGATCAGTTCGGATTGAAAGTAAAACTACCTGACGGTAATGTAACAAGCCGGGTGCTTCCGGTTCAGATACATGATCTTGACGCAGATGACAAAAAGCTTATTGAAAAGGAACTTGGAGGGTTTATAAGGGGAATTGAGTTTATCTACAAAGAGCCGGGAGTAAATCGTCCTCTCATTGCAAATGAAGATCATCCTGATAATAATCTGAACAAATCATTTTACAGAAACCAGATTAACAAGGTTGCAAATGCAATAAACGCGATAATCACAGGATTAAAGAGTTCGGATTCTAAGGGAATTGAAATTATAATAGATACAAATAAAAATAATCATGGGATTGTAAGAAAGAAAAAGACAAAAATAATTATAAGTGCAATATTACTTCTGTCTCTTATCATTTTGGGATATTTTATAACCTCTAAGCAATTCAAACCTTCAGAACAGCCTGAAAAATCAATTGCTGTGCTGCCGTTCCATAATTTTAGCGATGACCCAAACAAGGAATATATGAGTGACGGTTTAACTGATGAAATAATCTCTCATTTATATAAAATAAAATCTTTCGCCAGGGTTGTTCCATTAAGCTCAGTGTTGATCTACAAAGGAACAATGAAACGATTATCTGATATTGCAGGTGAATTGAAAGTAAATTATATCCTATCCGGAACATATAAAAAAATCGGTGATAAAATAAGAGTTACAGCGGAGTTGATTGAACCAAGAAAAGATAAACAATTGTGGGAAAATCAATACGATGGATCAGATAAAGAAGTCATACAGATACAGGCTGACATTGCTCTACAAATTGCAGATCATCTAAATACTTTTCTCACCAGCCAGGAAAAACAAAATATAAAGAAAATTCCGACTGTTAATCAAAAGGCCTACGATCTTTTACAGCAGGTATTTTATGTTTCACCATCTAAGACGTCTTTTGCAAGTTCTAGTGAAAAATCATTAGATCTTATTTTAAAGGCCATAGATTTGGATCCTAACTATGCTGATGCATACGCCTCGGCGGGAATCTATATTCTTGGAATGGCTAATTATGGTGGTGGAGCTGAGATGCAATCTGCCGGATGGAAATCATTACATTATTTCGAAAAAGCATTGGAAATTGACCCGGATAATGGTATGGCCCAATATGGTACAGCCCAATTAAATGACTGGTTCACCTGGGATTTTGTAAAGGCCGATAATGGATTTCAAAAAGCTTTAGAGTTACTGCCGAAATATGAAGCGATCAGTAGCCAGTATGGAGAATTTCTTATGAAGATGAATAGGTTAAATGAGGCTAAATCGTTTTTTAAATCGCCAATAGTTCCCTTTGCAAACCAGTATAGAGAAATCAGAAGAGAAATACTGGCAGGTTTTAGAAGTGAAGCTTCTATTTCAGTTCATGCATTTCTTGATCAATGGAAAGAAAATGGTTATATATGGGCAGCGGAAGCTTATATATGGCTTGAGAAATATGATTCGTCCCTTTATTACTTCAAAGCCGTTGACCCATCCATAATCCCGGAAATCTTAATACCAAGATTCCAGGCTTGTTTGGCACTTACACAGTGGAAGACAGGCAATAAGTCCCTTGCTGAATCTGTGATTAAAAAATTGATCGTAAAAGCCGAAACAACTTCTTCTATGAGTCCGGATTTTTTTATCGGTTGGTATTATAGCGGTACAGGAAAAGCGGATTCTGCTTTCTTTTGGCTTGACAAAGCTTTTAAAAGCAGGAGTCCGGAATTACCATGGTTAAAAGTTGATCCGATCTTTAAAAACCTTAAAGAAGATCCGAGGTACTGGGACCTGTATGAACGAACCGGACATAAAGCTTATGATGATTATATGGCAGGAATTAAGAAATAATTGAAGAAGATATTTTGTTAAATAAAATGTCAAGCATAATTGAAGGATATAATTATGACATCTTCATCAGTTACCGTCAGAAAGACAACAAAGGAGACAGGTGGGTGAGTGAATTTGATGAGGCTCTTAGGACTGAATTGGAGTCAACATTCAAGGAGGAGATAAGTGTTTATTTTGATATAAATCCTCATGATGGACTTCTGAAAACACATGATGTGGATGCTTCTCTGAAAGATAAATTGAAGTGCGTTGTATTTATCCCAATCATCTCCCGGACATATTGTGATCCCAAGTCTTTTGCATGGGAACATGAGTTTAAGACATTTGTAACAGGCTGTCCTTGCTTTAAGTGAAACAGATACTATTGTTGCAAAAGGATATATTGAGAAGGTCACATCTGATTGGAGAAGAAATTCTTTATCCGAAGCGGACATTAGTGAAGGGTTAGGTAATATTTATTATGAAGCTGGTAATTTGGGAAAAGCGGAGAAATATTTTCGCCAGGCATTCTTATTAGAGCAAACAAATCCGGACAGGTTGAATAATCTTGCCTCTATTCTTATAAATAATGACAGAAATATTAATGAGGGTATAGAACTTGCCAACAGGGCACTATTACTAACCCCAGGTAGTTATAACTTTATTGATACTAAAGGATGGGGATTATATAAGCAAGGTAAGTATAAAGAGGCTTTGGATCTTTTACAGGAAAGCTGGAATTCAAGAATGAAGAATGCAAAGTACGATCATGATTCATTCCTCCATCTCGAGGCAGCAAAAAAAGCAGTTGCAAATCATAAAAATAACTGAATTATAACTGGGAAAGACTGTGCCCTTGACCTCCTTTAGCCGAAATAAATTGACAACCCAAACCCGGAGTTTAAGAATTGTTGTTTTGTGTTGTATGCTCGATGAAAGCAGACCGGATTTTTAAGTGGTCAAAGAAGGTCAGATTTTTCAGTTAGATTGAGGTTAGCTTATTATTAATAAATCTTTGGTATCAATTTCTTTGTCCGCTTTTGATAGTCAATATATTTTTGTCCCATATTCGCGATCATAAATTTTTCTTCAACCATTGTACGATTCAGATACATTTCTTTTATTTTTTAATCTCCTGCTCATGAAGATCTCAAAGAATCCATACAGTATTGAAAAGACAATAATTAAAATCAATTTTATATTCATGGCTGGTAAGTGGGCTTAAGTTGTGACAGATTATAATCCTACAGGTATTGTCCTGAATTATGGATAGTCAGCGTATCTGAAATTTCATTAACAGATGTAATTTTACTCAAATTATCTTTCAGATCGGTTACAAAGTTGTCCCAGAGGCAATTGTGGTTCATTCACCTTACTTTTATAACTACATTGCCCTTTTTGTGTCCTTTGTCTACATATCTGTGAGCCTCTGCAATCTGCTCCAATGTGTAACATCTATCAATAACAGGTTTTATTTCCCCTATCTCAATCAGCTCTTTGAGAAGTAATAAATATTTGATATCTATCTTTGGGGTTCCATCATCGACTGAAAGGTATTTTCCGTTTGGAGTAAGTGCTTTCTTGCACAGTAATTTTATTTTTGAACTTTTTCTTTTTCCTACAGCATCAAATACCAAATCATAAAGCTCCCCTCTTTTCGTAAATTCCTCTTTTGTGTAATCAATTACCTCATCAGCTCCCAGAGATTTCACAAATTCTAAATTTGCAGTACTGCAAACCCCAGTAACTTTTGCTCCAAAGTGCCTGGCAATCTGTACTGCAAAAGTACCAACTCCTCCGGAAGCGCCATAGATAAGAACTTTTTGTCCGTTCTGGATATTTCCATTTTTAAGAAAATACAAAGCTAAAGTTCCCCTGGTAGGAGCAGCTGCGGCTTCTTCAAAGGTAATATTGGATGGTTTTAATGCTATAATACAGTCAGCAGGCATACGCAATCCGTTTTCAGGCAGACAAGTATACTCTGCATAAGCACCAAAACACTTCCCTGTAAATGCATAAATTTGGTCACCTTTCTTAAATCGTTTTACATCTTTGCCTATCCCTTCAATTTCTCCAGCAAGCTCCAATCCCAATATTGGTTTTCTTGGTCTGCCAAAACCAACGAATATCCTCAAGGGGAGCCATAGTAAAATATTTACTTTGCCACTTCTAATGATACAGTCCGATACTGTTGCTGACGCTGCGTATATTTTTATCAGCACTTCATTGTCTTTAGGAATTGGTTTTTCAACTTCTTTGAGGTGAAGAACTTCAGGTGGACCGTATCTTGTGCAGATAATTGCTTTCATTTTTCTATTTTTTCAGATTTATATCTTCATTAAGTTGTTATCAATTTATTATGACGCATAATTCCTTTATATGTCTACTAAAGTAAACATATTTGACCAATAAGAAAGTCAGTTTAAAAGCGGACTCATTGTCCATAGTCTTGAAGCCCCTGTTCTCGAGAATCCTGGTTCCACTTTTCATTATTGCTTACTCTAATAATTACAAAATGATTTATTGACTCGTGTGAATTTATTGTTGATATTTGATACAGGTTATTTAGAAGTATTTATTTTAAATTTTAAACTTATGAAAGCATTAATAAAAGGATTAATCTGGATTGCATGGATTTCTTCAGCAATTGCAGTCGCATTTGTCATTATAGGAATAATTCAAGGGTTTTTTGGGAGATTGGTT
The DNA here is from genome assembly GCA_049792755.1 of Bacteroidales bacterium. GTDB lineage: Bacteria > Bacteroidota > Bacteroidia > Bacteroidales > VadinHA17 > LD21. The sequence continues at coordinate 90,096 of JBARBF010000007.1, forward strand.
CACAACACGGAGATAATAAAATATTTTTATGTTGCTAACAGTTTCTTCCTTCTGACAATTGTTTCACTTCTTTTTCTTCATTTAGGAAAGCATAATAAGGAATAAGTCGTCCTTATAAGGATGAAGTATAACATCCCTGACACTATAAAAGCCATTGTATCCTTTTTAAATAATTCTTTACCATTCAAAACTGGAAGATTTCATTACAATCGGAGTGGTTTTGGATTTTCTTCGTTTGATCAACCATCCCATTCTGGAAGATCAGGATTCCATTTATCTGTAAAAGCCTGAGCCCCTGACCTCTTTTGACCGGATCAAATTAACCACCCAACTCCGGAGTTAAATCCTTTTAGTATCCTCTATATGTAAAGTGATTTCAGACCGGCTTTTGCAGTGGTCACATATGGACGGATTTTACACATAGTACAAGGTTACAGGAGGGTTGGGGCCAATGACAGTATATCTTCCTGACAAACAGGGGAACATAATTATATGTTAACAATTTATATGCTTATGTTAATTAATCGTATCTCTTAATGAGAAATGATAAACTATTTTTATTCAAAGTTAACATATTACCTATATACAGATTATCTCCACGTATGAATGAATTAAAAGGTATTTATATTGAAGGAACAAGAAAAACACCGAAGATTGAGTTTACCCATATTATCGGGGAACTGGTTTTAGAAGGCAGGTCGATCCCTGAAAATACAGTAAAAGTATATGAGCCTTTATTGGCTTGGATAAATGAATATGTAAAATCTCCTTGTCCTACTACAAATCTTCATTTGAAGCTTGAATATTTCAATTCTTCTTCACTCATATGGATTATTAAGATTATTTTAGGCTTATGTAATATTGAGCTCGAAGGTGCTGTTCTTTATGTTCATTTATACTTTGAAATTGAAGATTTTAACGATGGGATCACAGATGAAGTCAGAAATCTAATTGATGCACTAGCTGATAAAATACATAATTTAAAATTTAACATCGCCATTAAAACTCATGGTACTGACAGCAATGGTAAAATAGTCAAAGAATCAACAATTCTTATCTGATTTTTTAAGAATCGTCTTCCTTCAATTCTATTGACATAAGTGTATAACCAGTGTCCTGAACATATCTAGCCGGAGAAAATTGAAAGCTTAACTAAGGAGTCAAATTCCTGTTGCTTCGTCATCTATGTTAAATGAAAGCAGACCGGACAGATGTTGCTAAAGGGTTTTTTCATCGGCCAAATATGGCCATTGTGCCCGGTCTTTGCTCATATGGAGAATAAAATCCCTGAGAGCCATTGAATGGCAAGGGGCTGAGGATATCATTCCATTTTGACATCTGCAAATTAACACCTATTGAAAAATTTCCAAATTTATAAGTGGATCCAAAGGAATAACTGCTTTTTGGTAGAAAATATAATGGAGAAGTACCTGTAAGTTGTTTTATCCCGGTACCATATACAGTCAACTTAGAATTAATATGATAACTAGCTGATCCGTATACAGATAATTCGTTATATGCCCCATTTATCACACCTTCAGGATTAGAATTCCATAACGCAGAATAAAAGCGTCCGGCAATAATTCCGCCATCAACCGACAACTTTGGAGACAAGGGAATTGATAAAAAAGGAGATAGTGCAAAACCTGTGATAGTACCCAAATGAGGAACAATTATAAAGGTACTTCCCAACGAATAATACAGCCTGGGCTTTAAATTTAATTTTTGGGAATTATAATCAGCAAGGCTATCGCGGTAATTGATTTGTTGCGAAAAAGCCTGAATAGAAAATAATGAAACCAGGACAATAATTAAGCTTATGTTACATTTACATCCAGACATGGTTAATGATAATCCCTGTTAAACAGTCAGGTAAAATTAACGAGAAAAATAATAGAATAGTATCTGTAATGAGCAAAGTTTATTCAAAATGTTAACATTCCTATATCTCGATCTATTCGCAATATGATTAACAATCTTGCCAGGTTTTTTTGCCAGGTATAAGGGATAACAGGTATTAAAAAATGTAAATATATGATTTTGTCTTTATACAATATTCTTAATAATCAGAGTTTTAAGATATAAATGTATTATTTATTAATGATTCTGGTTCGGTAGGTAGAGTATACGCTAATTCCTGATGCAACGAACTGATTCCCCACGTTGCTTTGGACTGCTGCTCCTGTCTAAACTATTACTCTGTGCAAGGTAGTGATCAATGGCGCTAAGGTTATTGTTTTCTGTCGTACTCCACCAAATACCAATATTGCCAATGTTGAGAAATGATCCATTCTCAACACGATAACCTCCAGGGAAACCTATAAAGCCCGATTCGTTGGTCCCATTGTTCCCCTCACTCCATCCACTGATGCTTTTCATTTTGATGCCTGCAGCTCCTTGTCCTCCCAGAAAACTGATCAATTTAGTCCAGTCCGAATCACTCGATAAACTCCAGCCGGCAGGAGCTAACTCTCTGGCATCGTTTACCGCATACCAATTATAAAGTTTGCCATATTTCAGACCTATTGCGGGATTGTTATTATAGTAACACCATGCTGGTTTCCCCGATTCTCCGGCAGCCATCCATTCCTTGTTGGTTTTTGCTTCAGGTATGGAATCACCATTCCTGAAAGTGGTGACATTCAGGTTTGCTACGGCCCAGTTTTGAACACCGATCCTGACAGTTCCGGAATCTTTGCTCTGAGTAATTGGTTTAGATTTCGAACTTTTTTGGACGGATTTTGATTTTGATTTTGTCTGTGTAGATTTTGAAACAGTCTGAGTGGATTTTGTTTTTGTCTGAACAGATTTTGAATTCGTCTGTTCTGAATTTGATCCACCATTATGATCAATAGTTCCTGACATATTCCCGTAAGAAAATAAAAGTATAAAAACACTGCTGATTATAATATTCGTTTTTGCCTTTTTCATATTCGTTTTCTCAAAATTGATGTTAAATGATTTAATTATCTCAAGGATCACAAATGATCATTTAATCAACTTACTTCTGCTTTTTCTGTACCTGTGATAAATGAATGTCAATTAACAGATCATTTTTCATTTATGAAATACTATTAGATTTTGTATCAGCTGACTATCAGTTTTTAAACGGGCTTATTAATGCTTTATTATGCAGGTTATTAGAAGAAACCCTTGAAACATATAGAAGAGATAACCTACAATAACCAGATTGTCTGACATAACGAGGCCAGATTTCATTTAATGCTACAATATATGTACATGCTGATACGTTAATTTTAAATATGTAATGAAATGGAACAGGCGTTTCTTTTATCAATGAATAGATAATTGAATAATTAATAAAAATGATAGAGTCTCTAAATTTGTTCCGGGCCATCGAAAATCCCTGATTAACGATAAGCAGGAACAAAACTTAATAATAACTGATTATGAATATTCTTTAATATTAGCCACTTTCATGAGAAAACATTTTAATTTACACTTGATGAACTTTTTCGCTCTATTGAGTGTGTTTATGGTTCTGACCGGATGCAAAAAAAGTAAAGATCTCCCATTATCCGAACTGACTGTTAAAACCTGGTATGCTGTAAATATAAGCCAAACATGGGCAACTTTAGAAGGCTCAATAAATGCCAACAATCAAAACACTATTGTGACCTTTGAGTATGACACGACCGCTTCCTACAGACTGAAAATTAATGCAACTCCTGATACCGTCGAAGGAAGTAAAAACACCGATGTAAGTGCATTTATAACAGGTTTAAAAGCAAGTACAACATATCACTTTCGTGTAATAGCAGTAAACTCAAGTGGAACTACATATGGAAGAGATACAACATTTACTACTGCAGGTACGGGTGGTAACAGAATAATCTTTAATCCTGATCTGACTTATGGCTCTGTTAGTGATAATGATGGCAATACATATAAAACAATTGAGATCGGAACGCAGATATGGATGGCTGAAAATCTGAAAACCACCAAATATAATGATGGAACAGCAATTCCATTGGTAAGTGATGTGATCGCATGGACAGAATTAATCACCCCCGGATACTGCTGGTATACTAGTGATTCAGTTTCTTATGGAGCAATGTACAACTGGTATGCCGTAAACACAGGCAAATTATGCCCTGAGGGCTGGCATGTACCATCTGATGCCGATCTGACAGTTCTGACAAACTATCTGGGTGGAGATACTATTGCCGGAAACGCTCAAAAAGAAACCGGTACATCTCATTGGCAAAGCCCAAATACAGGAGCCACCAACGAAAGCGGTTATTCAGCACTCCCTGGTGGTCTTCGGAGTAACGACGGTACGTTCACAAGCATAAGAAAGGACGGTTACTGGTGGTCTTCTACCGAGAGTTCGTCGGTGGATGCCTATTGCCGTGACTTATTCTATGATTCAGGTGATTTAGCCAGGGGGGACAGCAACAAGAAGGATGCCTTTTCTGTTCGCTGCCTGCAAGGTAGTACCAGAAAATAGCAGGTCTTGTTTATTGTCAGATTCCTGTCAGGGTTTTAAGGATTTAATCCGATCTCCCAGGTAATGACTTTCAGATTTTTTATTCCTCGCCTTGCGGCATTTTCACGGGTTACTTCAAGCATCCCCTCAGAAATATCTGTAACAACAACCATTCCATTACTCAACTTTGTTGCAATGGTAAGTCCTGGTTCACCTGTTCCCGATGCTACATCCAGTACTATGTCAACATTCTTTGGTTTTATCAGGCGAATAATTTCATCACCAATTGGTTTTAAGAAGTTCATCGTCAGATCATCCCATTTTTCCCAGCCACGAGAAGATCTGTTCCATATTTCCTTTTGCTGGTCTCTTATCTGAAGTAATTGTGCTTCCATTTTCTATTTGTCAGTGATTATAGTGCTGACACTGCACTCTTTAAGTGCATTTTAATAAACATTACGATGCAAAGATTCTACAAGCGGAAGGAGATTATTGGTAACAAAAGTTACATATTATGTCTTGGAATTGGCTGCCCTTTAAGGTGGAGCTTCCAGGGATTCCAATAATATTCGTGCCAACCTTTATCGAGATCTTTTTCCTTGTCATCCGGCACATTTGCATGAACCATATTCAGAATTACATCATTTCTTTTTTGCTCCAGTGACAGCATGAACGCTGAATCCGAATCTGTAATATCCCAGTCGGATCCACGCCATGACTGAACAATGAGCTGGTTCTTTATAAGTTGAAGATTTTTACCAGTAATGTAGCCATCAAATGCATTGAAACCGCTGCCAATTTTTTCTGAGATTTCAACCGGCCCATTAGTAATCATTGAATGCATCTCTGCATTCATATAAAGTTCATAAAGGATTTCCCTTGTTGTATTTTTAAATAATACCTTTTGAATTATCGTAGCCATAACTTTTTTAATTAATAAATCGATTTGCATTGAGTGTCCGCTCTGTTCATCTTTGCACCAGATGCAAAACCTGGTATACCAGGCAAATAAAACCAGATTATTAATAAGTGTATTCACCTGATTTTTTCTACCCTGTATAGCTAATAACATTTGCTGATATATTTTGTTGACGGAATAATTATAAATCATGTTAATAGTAATATGTATGATAGTTAATATAAGCATCACTTAATGGTCAAGACCGTCTTTATTAAAAACAGTCATAATGATACTTAACGAAGATTCTATAGAGAACTTCATTCGCAAAAACAAAGATAAGTTCTGTGTCTATCATCCACCTGAAAGCCATCTGGAAAAATTCTTACTTAAAATTAATTATGAAATCAGACACATCATCAGTATCTTTCCATATCTTATCAGAGTAGCTGTTGCTACGTTTATAATATTCATAGCATCAATCATAATCTGGAATAATTATATCAGAAAAGACAGGCACGAAATTACCCTGAGAAATAAAATAACCCAAGTCATTAACAAAATAACAACTCCTTAATGCTGATAATTGATGATTGATAAAGCAGCAACTTGTGAAAATACAAGTCCTTTGTATAAATGAAAATATTAATTAATCATTTGAAATTCTTAGTGTCATGGAAAATTCAAATATGAAAAAACACATAACCGTGGTTGGATCTATTCAGATAGGCTTTTCTGTCCTGGGTTTGATGGGAGCTGTTGCAATATTTGTTGCTCTCGCTTTTGCCAGAGGTTTTACTGAAAACGATGATGTGGCACAAACTGTTCTGGGGTTCTTATCAATAAGTCTTCCCCTGCTGATTGGGTTCCTGTCAACTCTCGGACTGGTAGGAGCTATCGGCCTTCTTGTCTATAAACCCTGGGCAAGATATCTTGTAATCATTGTTTCTGCTCTTGGTTGTGTGAATATACCATTTGGAACAATTAAAGGCATCTATGCAATCTGGGTATTGAATCAGGACGAAACAATAAAACTGTTCAATCCTGATTGTCAAAGTCTGCCTGTATAGAAAATTCTTAAAATTATGCTTTGCTTAAAATCTTAGCATCAGGCATGCCTATTACTCCACCCTTTTCCATTGCTGCTTTCAATTTAGGGTTTGTCATAAAATTTGTAAAAGCTTCCGCACTTGGAGCTTCACCAACCAAAGTTACCAGATTTGGATTATTAACAGATTGAAATACTCCCGTTAAATGAATACCGGCTTTTGTTCTGTTTTCTTCATCCGCATCGTATACTTTTCTCCAGTTTGAATAATTTTTTACTTCATGAGTTATAATAACTGTTTTCATTTTTAAAAGACATTTTTTCTTACTCGTAAGGCTTTTCAGAATAGGCCCCGTTTTTTTAAGAGGGTTCTGGCCTCCTCTTTGATTTCTAGCATTTAAAAATATTATATTGTGAAGAAGTATTGTAAAATAAGTTTACCAGTTCTCGTGTCTAGTTCCAGTATGGTTAAGTTTTTTAGATTTACCTTTTAAAATACATTATGTTCAGCAATAAGAAAACAAAATATTACACTGATTGTTCAATAAAACTACAAAAGTCAGTGCCTTTAATCACGATCGATCAGATCAAACAGATCGCCAAAAAGTAATTTTAAATTCTTGTTGTTCAGTTATTTATAAATAATGTTTTCTTACAGGATAAAAGTGTTTAATAGTCCATGTATTATCAACCAATGGAATAACTAGCTTCCGATTAAATTTGAATGATGGTCCATGGAGAGACCAAATAGAAAACATATGATATAAAGTTTCTCAGGTAAGATCTCAGCACTTTAGAACATTATCTTTTCATCTGTTCTTCATATTTATTCCATACCTTTGTTTTATACTTGAGGTAGGGTTTATCTCAGTTTAAAATAGTTAAAGAATTATTGATTATAAAAATTATGAATTCTTTTTAACAGAAATCATAGTATCATGAATAAATCCGGTAAAATATTTTTTATAATTTTACTAATCCTTTTTGCAGGTCGAACAGGATTTACACAGGTGGTATACCAACAAAATGACACACTCAACGCAAAGGTTAAAAAAATAGAATCTACAAATAACAATGATGATCAGAATACAAAAGAAGTTAATAATAATCAGCAGGATAATGGGAATAATAACGCGGAATCCCAGTCAATAAAACGTTTAAAGTCAGCACGACCGGATATGAGTAAGGCAAGAGGAGCACGACCTCCCAACATAGTAAGACCAACAGGATCGCGTATACCAAATGGTATAGGAAGGCCAGCAGGAGCAGTCAGACCAGGACATGGATAAACATGTTTAAAGAAGGATGACTTGTTCCCGTAAATATACTCGAATACTGATGTTTGCTTTGCTGGCGTGGGAGTCTCATTTTGTAGCTTTTAGCCAATCAGATACATTGCCTCAATCTGGCAGGAATATTTACGATAAGAATGATTCCATTTATCATATCCATTCCTTATATTCAAGTATTGGTTCAGGAAGCAATATGATCTTTCTCGGATCAACAATCTCACAGGATAAACCATTTTATTCTGCAGCACTTACATATGGTTATAAGAATAGTTTTTATACTTCCGCTTCTGTTTCGCATATAATTGGAGAAAACCCTTATTTGGCATTTTACAGTCTTTCTTTAAATTATAATCATGTTTTTAATTCCTGGTTTGATATTTCGTCGAGCATTGTCGGGTACAAAACTCCACAATCGTTACAGGAAAAACTTTTTAGTGATTTCGCTTTTATAAACCTTACAACAGGTTTTGACTGGAAATTGATTTACACCAAATTGTCATTCGGGGAAATATTTTCAGATAATCGCCGGGGATATTTTCAGGTAAGAAATTCGAGGTATTTCGAAACTCCGGTGTTTTTCAAAGGAAAAGGGCAGATCTCTTTTGATCCAAATTTCAATACACTGTTTGGTGATCTTGTAAAAATTGAAACTACAACGGGGCCCACGAAGCTTGGATCTGCATCTCCTTTCCATCGCTTTAGAAAAATCCCCAACAGTACAATTATATCTTACTCTTACAAATTCGGGCTGATTGATTTCGAGTTTTCTCTACCTGTTACATTTAGTTACGGCAACTTCAGCATTGAGGCTGAACCAAGTTATATTCTACCTTCATTTTCAAATTCTGATTACCCAGCCCCGGAAGGATTTACTTTATTTGTAAATGCCTTTTTCAGAATCCTTTAAATTAAATCAGATGAATGTACTGATAGTCGAAGATGAAAAAAGTCTGGCCAACGAAATTGCCTCTTTCCTGAAAGGGGAAGGTTTTTTATGTGAATTGGCTTTTACCGGTCTTGAGGCATCTGAAAAAATCGCAGTAAACCTCTATGATTTTGTCCTGCTTGATATTGGGTTACCTGATTATAATGGTCTGGATCTGATTGTTGAAGCACGAAGTAATGGTAATGATACAGCATTTATTATTATCACTGCCCGTGGAGCTGTGGAAGATAAGGTAAAGGGATTGAACCTGGGAGCAGATGATTATCTTGCTAAACCTTTTGCATTGATGGAACTTTTTTCACGCATACAGGCAGTCGCTAGAAGAAAATTCAATATTTCAAATAATAATCTGAATGTCGGCGATTTTGTTATTGAATTACAATCCAGAAAAATTACCTGCAAGGGAAATGAGGTGATAATCACAAAAAAAGAATATGACTTGCTCCAGTACCTTATTATTAACAGGAACAAAGTACTTACCCGTAACCAGCTCTATGAACATATCTGGGGAAATATTCTTGATGATCAGTACGATAGCAATTTTATCGACGTTCATATAAAAAATGTCAGAAAGAAACTGAATGGACATGCTCCAACTCCCTGGCTGGAAACTGTAAGGGGCATAGGTTACAGAGTAAGCCTGGAAAACAGATAGATGATATGATAAAACTTAGGATGAAACTGGCTTTATTCAACCTGCTATCAAAGCTGGCTTTCACTTTATTGTTCCTTATATTCTTACCTTATCTGATTGAAAGGATAAGTTTACTGCAGGTTGATAACGAACTGATACAAAAGAGAGAACAGGTTATTTCTCTTATTTCCAGGGTAGGAATAGAGCCTTTCGTTACTTCCGATAACGGTAATGTCTTCGGAAGTTACAATATTCTGAAAGAGGAGTTTATTAGTCTTGAAAGGATTGACCTTAAAGAAGATGCGAATTATATTGAAGTTTCACAAAGGTATATTGAAGGTGAAAATATAACCTATCGTGTTCTGAATTATTCCATTAAGGTCGATGGGAATACATATTTGCTTGAGGTTGGAAAAAGTCTCTCGAGTATCCTTCATACTCAAATGAACATCAAAAAGGTCATGTTGGTGTTTTTAGTCTTTATAATTCTGATAACCTTCCTGACAGACCTACAATATACCCGCAGGTTATTGCGACCACTTGATGTAATCACAAAGAAGCTTAAAGGAATCTCAAATCCGTCTATTTTCGATAAAAACCCAGTCAGAACAACAACTTCAGATTTTCGTCACCTCGACGATGCTCTTATTGAACTCATGAGGCATATTGATGAACTTTTTCAGAAGGAAAAAGAAATAACTGTAAATATATCCCACGAACTTCTTACTCCGATTTCTGTCTTGAGAAGCAAACTGGAAAATCTCCTCATAAAGGGGGATATCGGCTCGGACATTTCCACTAAAATTGAAGAATCGCTTAAAACGCTCCATCGTCTTCAGAGCCTGGTAAATTCATTGTTACTTATTGCACGAATTGAAAGTCAACAATATTTACGTGATGAATCTTTTTCAGTTAATGAAATTTTAAATGAAATTATATCTGAAATTAACCCGATTGCTGAAGATGCCGGAATTATAATTAAAGAGGAGATTGAGAAGGATTTCTACATAAACAAAGCCAACAGATCACTTATCTTTTCAATGTTTTATAATGTATTGAATAATGCAGTTAAAAACACTCCTTCAAACGGCGAGGTAAGTGTCAAAACGACTCTAAACGGGAATAACTATATAGTTACAGTAACAGATACAGGAAAAGGAATGACGGAAACTCAAATGAGTAATCTCTTTTCACGATTTAAAACCAAAACGGAAAACAATACTGACGGTATCGGAATTGGACTTGCAATAGCAAAATCTATTGCCGATTTTCATGGTATTGAGATATTGGTTAATTCAACAATAATGAAAAGCACTTCTTTTTCTTTCAGGTTTCCTGAAAATTCATGAAATATTCATCTTCAGATCCTATTTTTGATTCTGAATTTAAAGAAAAATAATTAATATTTAAAACTATGAAAAGGAATATTGTCATCATTGGGTTTGTTGTCGGCATTATTGGATGGAGCTGCTCCAAGATGGATAATCAAACACAAACACTATCACAGGGACTGAAACAGTCTGTTGAACAGAACGCTGCAGCAATTAATACTGCAGTTGGCAAAATTTCATCAACTAAAGGTTATCAGGTTCTTTCCTTAGGCGCAGCTCCTGCTGCAAAAGATGTAGTTGCAACGACTTCTTTTAAAGATAGTATTACTCTCGGTCTCGTAGCAGGAATTTATGACTATCAACCTGACACAATTCTTCTGCATCGTAATATCTTTTATCCCTTCAGGTTATTTAAAAAGACCGGAACAAGTAATCAGATGATAGTAAATTTACCGCAGAAGCTGATCTTTGGTCCAAGATACCTCCACAGTTTTGTTAAGCCAGATTCAGTTCTTGCAAATGATTTCACAATTACTGCTTCAGATTATCATTTTTATTACAACTCCCGTAACAATCTTGATTATAAACTGACTGCAGGTCTTACACTAAGCTCTGTCGATCTTGGTAGTTTTGATCTTTCTGAAACTTCAAACTCGCGTAATGATCAGACAAATTCTTCTCAGTATACTTTCCCGGGCGGATATACCATATCTACTTCATGGCAAACAGGCGATACAGCTAAATCAACATTTGCCCTTCTTAAGGATAATAATGCTTTGTTAAAAGAAACGACTGTTTTTATCGGAACCGGTTTTCATAAAAAAGAAAGACAATATGATCTGACAATCGGCAATGTTGACATAAAAAGAGGAAGCGGTATTGATTCAATACAGGTCTATCTTAATGGAGTTCTGCAGAAAACTGCCGGTGCAAAAATTACTGACAACTCTGACACAACAGGTACAATATGTAATAAGAGAGATATTCTGCTTACTTTCGATGATGGAACAACTGAAAAACTAAGCACTCTGATCGATCCGGCTATCACGCAGTTAAAGACTTTGTTTACTTCACTTCACGATATGTACTTTGCGGAGAATATAGTGGATTATATTGCTATAAACATCTACTATAATTCCAGGTAATACTTATTCGATTCAGGGTTTCGAAGACCTGAGAAATCAAAAGAAAGCCGCAAACGCGGCTTTTTTTGTGTCCTGAAGACACGCAGCTTATTCTCTTCTTAACGTGACTAATATTTAAAACCTGTCTTGGTAAAATAAAAGCGCCGCTAAATCCCATCTGAAGAGCCGACATAGAGTTTCTTAATATCTGCTCCTATTAAATCATCATGGTTGGTAAATGCGTCAGTATGTACAATACGTCTGCTAATATTTATATAGCAGGGATCTATGGCAAATATTTATCTAAATTTTGATTCCTTGGAGGATTGTTATATAAACTTATGCGGCACCCTGGGAAATATCTGTGTACAATAGTCCTGATTCTTTAAAGGATATCGATAAATATTTTTTATATATTTGTATAATGTATTATGCTCAAAACTAAAAATTTAATAAAATGAAATCTCGTATCTTTTTTGTTGCAGCATTTATTTTAGCAATCGCCAATTGCTTAACAGCTCAAAGTTATGATTTCAGAAAAGCGAATTGGGGAATGGATTCCACGCAGGTAAAAAAAGCCGAAAAATCAAAACTAGTTCTTTCAAAGCAGAATTGTCTGATATACAATGGAAAACTGGGAGATTGGGATACAAATATTGATTATTATTTTACAAGATCCAACCAATTATTCCATGCAGCCTATTTTATATCTATTGATAGTCAAAATCCTCAGTCTTTTGTCAATGCTTTTCTTTTGCTGCAAGAATTACTGACAATAAACTATAAAAACCCCTATAATAAAAAGTTTTCTACGATTAATGGGAAAGTTATCACTGAGGATGATTGGGCATCGAACTTGATTTCTGATAATCTGAACTTGGAAACATCATGGAGAACTGACAAAACTGATATAGTTCTTTCACTTTTTAGCCTTAACGATAAATTGTATCTGGAAATAAACTATACCTCTATTGGAAGTGATAACATAATTAAAGAGGAACAAAAGAAAGAGATATTAAAAGACCTGTAAAAGTTGGTTATTATAAGGGATAATTTTCACCTGAACTAAAGTTACTTTTCACATCTGAAAGTAAAGTCATAAAATGTATATATTTAAATAACAGACACATACCATTAATAAAAAACATAATATTTTTTCAGGTCAGATAATACTTATCATCCTGATTTTGCAGTTTTGCTATGGAAATATACCCGGGGATTGAACAATGCCTTCTGTTCGTCTTCAACGTTCTGTAATTTAACAGGATACAATCAGGAAAATTTGTAATCATTATTTTTTATTTTATGACTATCAGGAATGAATAATATTTATCTGAGAAATGCTTTTACCTTGTATGTACTCATCCCCCTGCCCCCGTTGACTTCGTCGATCCCGCAAGCGGGATTCTCTTGCAGGCTAAAGAAGGGGGAGATATCCTTCTTAGCCCCTCTTTGCAGAGCAGCTACCCTTTATACACATCTTTTTCCCGACGTTGACTTATGTTTTAAATAGCTCTGAAAGAGCTAAATACGAATAACCCCCGGCCAACCGGGGGTTATTCATATTTATCCACTTCGTGGATAATGCTATTTGCAAACTCTAATTTAAAAGATGTGTATAAAGGGTAGTTGCAGAGCAGAGAGGGGTTGGGGTGAGTTCATGAGATTATATGATTGAAATTTAATCACTTA
>JBARBF010000008.1:0-48745 GCA_049792755.1 Bacteroidales bacterium
GGAATGATTTATATAATGATGGGGTAATAACCATCCCTGGCTAACTATAGGAATAGAAGAAATTAAAAAAGAATGACATGTGAGAGGGATATCCCCCGCTTGTACCCGGAATGAAAGTGATGAAAAAAGAAGGACATGCGACATAGAGATCCCTCGCTTCCGCTCGGGATGACACGGCGATGGAGGAGGGACAAGGGAAGTGATGGCGGTTCGCTGAGCGAACCGCCATCGCTTCCCCAAATTCTAAAAGCCGGTTGTCATTCCGAATGAAGCGCAACTGAATGAGGAATCTCAGCGGGGCAGAACAAATTTTGAGAAAACAAAGTGTCATTCCGAATGAAGCGCAGCTGAATGAGGAATCTCAATATTTATTTAAATTTGTTGAAAATAGCCTGTGAAAACACAATTATATTATGTGTATATTTTGACAAATGCTAATCATAAAGTTCTTTATACAGGAATTACAAATGATTTAGAAAGAAGATGTTTTGAACATAGACAGAAGAAAATAAAGGGATTTACTCAAAAATACAATGTCGAAAAGCTTGTCTACTTTGAGAAATTTGATCTTGTTGATTTAGCTATTGCAAGAGAAAAACAAATAAAAGGATATTCAAAAATGAAAAAAATAAATCTAATAGATCAATTTAACACTAAATGGAATGATTTATATAATGATGGGGTAATAACCATCCCTGGCTAACTATAGGAATAGAAGAAATTAAAAAAGAATGACATGTGAGAGGGATATCCCCCGCTTGTACCCGGAATGAAAGGGAAGAAAAAAGAAGGACATGCGACATAGAGATCCCTCGCTTCCGCTCGGGATGACACGGCGATGGAGGAGGGTTAAGGGAAGTGATGGAGGTTCGCTGAGCGAACCGCCATCACTTCCCCATATTCTAAAAGCCGGTTGTCATTCCGAATGAAGCGTAGCGGAATGAGGAATCTCAGCGGGGCAGAACAAATTTTGAGAAAACAAAGTGTCATTCCGAATGAAGCGCAGCTGAATGAGGAATCTCATGGGTTTGATCAAGTTTTGAAAAAACAAATTGTCTTTCCGAATAAAGCGAACCTGATTGAAGAATCTAACCAACTATGCTGAAAATATAATAATTAATAATACCCTGTTGAAAGATGAATCAAATTAAGTCAAATTATGACAATATCATCTTGCGGTTACCATACCTGGTATTCTTTCTTGTTTCATTCATATATTTTGGATTCTTTGGCAATTATATTTTTTTCTACCAGGAAAAATCCTCTTTATTCATTTTCTCAATGGATTTTCTTCGTGAGAATCTTCACCAGCCCGGAGGCTTCCTGATATGGCTTGGCAAGTTCTTTTCTACATTCTATTATTATCCGCTTGCCGGGGCAATAATTCTTACGTCAGTCCTCACATTGAATACTGTTTTGATATCAAAAATCATTGTTATTTTAAAAGGACATTATGCCAGAGAAATTTCTTTTATAATCGGGGCATCTCTTTTTTATCTGCAGACTGATTATCGTTTTTTGCTTTTCAATAACCTTGGATTATTACTTCAACTAACTTTCTTCTGGCTTGTAATAAGGTATGTATCTTTTCTTAAAGGTTGGGTACCTGTCATATTAGCTCCGCTTTTGTTCTTTTTAACCGGCAGTTTTACCCTGGTTTTCCTGTTGCTTATTACATTTTATTTCTTATTTAATAAAGGGTGGATGCGTCTTATTGTGCTCTGGTGTCTGATCTTTATTATTTTCTACATATCAAAAGAATATCTCTTTTTCCTGTCAGGAAAGTCACTTATGACCTTTCCGTTTTCGGATCAAAATACAGGATTTCAACAGATTCTCTTTATTTCGATCGCCGGAATAATTTCAATAGTCCAATTAATTTCCAAAATAAATCTGCGGCTTCCGGACAAACTAAGAATCTCAGATTTTTTCGGTAGTCTGATTGCTTCAGTCATTCTGATTATTATTCTAGTTATAATTGGGATACAAAGGTTTGATAACAAATCAAAACAATACTTCTATATTGAAAATTTATTTTATCAGAATAAGTTTAATGAGATTATTGCTTTCAACACCTTAAATCCTCCTGCTAATTCATTGACGATCTTTCTCAATAACATTGCCCTTTGTGAAACGGATAAACTGGATGATATGCTGTTTCATTTCCTCCAGAGCCCCGAAGGAAAAACTCTATTCCTTAAATGGGAAATGGTTGGTGAGGTACTTAACCGGGGAGGGTATTTCTATTACGAAATAGGAATGATCAATGAAGCTCACCGATGGGCATTTGAGAATATGGTCATGAAAGGACTTACTCCGGAAGGTTTAAAAATGCTCATCAGGACAGAATTGATAAATGGCAATTATGAAGTAGCTTCCAGGTACATAAACATTTTAAAGAAAACACTTTTTTATAAAAAGAATGCTGCATCATTCGAAAAACTTTTATTCAATGATGATGCCGTAAACAGAGATAAGGAACTCGGCGAAAAGAGACAGCATAAGTTAGAAAATGATTTTTTCTCTATCACTGATAACCCGTACATAAACATTGAAATGATCCTGGCATACGACACTTTGAACAGGAAGGCATTTGAGTACAAGATGGCATTTATGTTACTAAAGAAAAACTATAAAGAAATTGTACGTGAACTACCGGAATTTAAAAAATACGGATTTACCAGATTGCCCGTTCATATTGAAGAAGCAGCTTTAGCGCTGGCTGTCTCGAATAAGGGCATACTACCCGATATGGGAAATCTTCAGATAAGTAAAAATACAGAACTTCGGTGGAATCAGTATCTCAGTGTTCTTCAACAATATGGAAAAGATCTCAAATCTGCTGAACCTGTTTTGAGAAGACGTTTCGGGGATACTTTCTGGTATTATGTTTTCTTCAGGTAAGGACACATAACATAAGATACTACCATTCTTAGCACCCCCTTTTAATTCCCCTCAAGGGGGAAAAATTGTGTTTAGGGATTGCCTCTCAATCCCTCAAAAGGGAACCTAATACTTACCCTTACTTGAAATTGGATTTTGAGATTGCTTTGTCAATTGTTGCAATTGACAGACAGATAATTAGGTGGATGGGTATTTAAGATTGCCACGCCCTACTTCGGCGGGCTCGCAATGACACTGCAAGTAATACTATTTCGGATTGGGAAATGAACAGAATTAAGTAAAATCCATGGTCATTGCGAGCGTAGCGAAGCAATCTTAAGAACCATTCGGAAATATAAATAACAGTTCTTACCCCTTATATGGATATGCTATAAAAGAGGAATTGAACCTTTAATAAAATTGGCAGGTCAGAGCCTGAAAGCTCTGCCTGCCAATTTAATAAGATAATCGAATACTAACTAGTAACCCGGATTCTCGATCAGTTTAGTGTTTTTGTTCAATTCAGCTCGTAAAATCGGGAAGAAATAACACTTATTATCCCAGGTTCCTGTCTCATTGACAAGAAGCTGGTTAGAATAGACCGGAGCCCCCCAGGTAGAACCATCAGCCTGGCGATAATTGGTTGCTGCCGCAGTCAGGTATTTCACATCAACCATATGTCGTGGTGAATATGCAGCGGGACCAATCACCCAGCGGCGAACATCCCAGAAGCGATGATCTTCAAATGCAAGTTCAATACGACGCTCGTGTCTGACAGCAGTACGCAATGCTGCCTGAGAGAGACCGGAAGCGATATTTGGCTGTCCTGCCCTTGTACGAATCATATTGATATAAGTCGTAGCATCAGTAAGATCACTGCCGGTATTCTCTTCGATACAGGCTTCCGCATAGTTCAAAAGAACTTCTGCATAACGAATATGACGGAATGGTTTGTCTTGCTTCACATACTGTGGATCAAGTGTAGGATCAACAAATTTGCGCAGATAATAATGGCTATATCCGCCATTCCAGTTTTCAATTGGCCCCTGACGTGTATCAACACCCGGAATCAGCACAGAAGTACCGTCCATTTTATAAATAGCACCTACCTGTATTTTATTCCATGGATCTATTCCCTGAACGTCAACAGGACGTATTCTCCAGGGACAACCTTCGTAGAGAATGGAAGCATAGAAACGGGCATCACGCTTTGTATACGGACTTGCAACCTCAGCAGGATTATTCCAGCTGAAACTGGAACCATCTTTCATTTCGTACTCATCAACTATATCACCCAGTGGTGTATTGTTACCCCAGTTGTGGTAGCCATTCGGTCCGCAATACTCAGCCGGGTTGTAATCAGACCAGCTTTGACCGGTTTTAAGCGTAAAATACTGAAGAAGGATATCTTCTGACTCATAACCGTAGGACAGAAAATAATTGACAAAATTCGAGGCAACTGAATCTGTTGGAGCAGGTGTTGCTTTATAGAGACTATAGGTTCCAAGATCAATGACAGCTTTGGCAGCAGTCTTGGCAGCCGTCCAGCGTGAAGCCTGTGATCCGGTTGCATAACCCAGCAGTTCGGGATTTGAAAATCCGGGTGCATATACCGATATACTTGCGCTGTTATGCAAGTCGCTGGCTGCATAGAGCAGTGTCCTTGCCTTAAGGGCCAGTGCAGCTCCTTTGGTTGCATGGCCACGCAGATCACTTGAATAATCCGGAGGAAGATACATAGCAGCGGTATCGAGCTGACCGGTAATGTAGTTTATACATTCTTCATAGGTATTTCTGGTAGCATCATAATTCTGATTTAATCCATATGGTTTTGTTATAAGAGGTACACCACCATACAAAGCAGTCAGATAATGATAGGTTAAAGCTCTCAGGAAGTAAACTTCTCCAAGTGTACGCGTCTTAGTTGCATCATCAGGAAATACTACAGTATTAACTTTTGAAAAGAAAAGGTTACATGCTCTCACGTTTTTATAAAGCGGATCCCACAAATAATGATGAAGCGTATTTGCACACGGGTCAGGGAATCCCCAATCGACACCCCAGCCCAGCAAATTATCCTGGGTCATTATACATTTACTGAAGTCGAAAACTCCCCAGTCGGGGGTGAAGCATGTTTCATCGACAAAATCCGAGAGCCTTTCGATTGCGAATGGAAATCCTATTGCATCTCTATAGATTTCCGATACAAAAGCTGCAGCAAGATTTGGGTCCACCCATACGGCAGCATCAGAATAAGCTCCCAACGGTGTTGTGTCAAGAAATTGTTTTTTACAGGAAGTAGCTATTCCTATTAAAGAAATCGCACTTAATATTAATAATTTTCTCATATTACTTTAATTTTTAGAAGGTTAAAGTTACTCCAAGGTTCACAACCCTTTGAAGAGGGTAAGAGGTACCCTGATCTTCTTCAGGGTCTATTTCCTTAATCTTACTCAGAGTTAACAGGTTCTGTCCGCTGAAATATACGCGAAGCTTCTCAACACCGACTTTTTTAAGAAGACTAGTCGGCAAGGTATATCCGATTTCCATGCTTTTCAGACGAATATAATCGGTAGAGAATTCCCAGAATGTGCTGCGGGTGTACCCGGGAGACCAGTACTCATTGCTGCGGTTGAAGACGCGCGGCCAGCTGGCGTTTGTGTTTTCAGGTGTCCAGCGGTTTTTGACCCACGACTCATAGTAGTTTCCGATATCACCTGATTCAGGATTAAGATAGGCGATTGCACCGGCTGATCCCTGTAACAAAACACTCAGATCGAATTGTTTGTAGGTCAGGACTGCATTAAAACCACCTTGAAATGTTGGAGTGGCGGTTTTTTTGTCCATAACCATGTCGAGCTGGTCAATCTTGCCATCATTGTTCACATCCTTAAAGATTAAATCGCCCGGCTGTGCTCCGGCCCAATGAGGATATGCTAAAACAGCAGCTGCATCTTTGAATACACCTATTACCTGGTAAGCTAACTGGGCGCCCATTGGCATGCCTTCAGATTTCTGGTATTCGGGTATACCGGGAGTATCAAAGTTGAAAGTAACTTTATTCTTCGCGAAACTGCCATTCAGAGACAGGTTATAACTGAAATCTCCTTTTGAGTCATGATAACTCAATACAGCTTCAAATCCCTGATTCTGAACCTTTCCTATGTTCTGGGGAGGAAGTGTCATACCTGTAGACGAAGGAATAACTGCTGATGCCTGCCAGAGGATCCCTGTACGCAGATTATAGAATACGTCAGCAGTAATTGTCAGTTTCTTATTAAGCAGATTTGCATCGAATCCTATATTTGACTGGTTGGCGACTTCCCATGTTACATTTGGATTAGGAACTACGTTTTCGTATAACATTTTGTTGTTCACACTCTGTCCGAATACATAATCCTGAACATTGAAACTATAGGTGGAAAGGAATTGATATTCCTTCAATTGATTCTGGTAATAGACCCTGTCATTACCTGTCTGTCCCCATGAAGCACGAAGCTTAAAGTCATTAATGAAAGATATGTTGTTTTTCCAGAAGTTCTCATCAGAAACACGCCATCCGGCAGATACTCCCGGGAAGAACCCGAATTGTTTTCCTGGAGCAAACATGTAGGAACCGTCATACCTCATTAAAAGTTCGATCAGATATCTCTGATTATAGTCATAGTTTATACGTCCGAAGAAGCTTTCACGGGAATTCTGATCTGCATAGCCGCCGTTTGACATGTTTATATCAGCAGCGCCCGCAAAGATCTGGGGAATAGCGGATGTAACAAAATTCTTTCTGAATTCGCTTCCATAGTTATTCTGTCCATATTGACTTTCAGTACCTGCCATAAGTTTAATATGGTTTTTTTCGTCAATGGTTGTTTCATATGTAATATATGAGTTAAAGGTTTTTTTGCCACCCTCCTGCCAGTTTTCGCTAAGCTGAGGAGCATTATATCCTCTGAGGTTTTTGATAAGCACCGGAACACCCTGTGCATCTTTTGTAATTCCATCCCAGGAGAAAAGATACCATGGCGTATCGAATACCTTATGGAAGTCGAATGTCTTATCATAAGAACCATTTGCGACCAAAGTCAAT
Source organism: Bacteroidales bacterium (assembly GCA_049792755.1). GTDB lineage: Bacteria > Bacteroidota > Bacteroidia > Bacteroidales > VadinHA17 > LD21. The sequence goes on from JBARBF010000008.1 coordinate 6,971, forward strand.
CCCTTTACCCATGGAATAGTAATATTGAGCCTCAGGTTACTCTCCATATTATACAGACGGTCCCTGTCAAATCCGGTGGCATCTGTAACGGTTACAGCTGAATTATAACCATACTCGATATCCGGTCCCGGGTCCCCGTTGGGCCACCAGGCCTGCATAGTTGGTTTCCCTCTCATCAGCATACGGAAAATGTTACCTTCACTTACTGTGGGAAAGTTCCTGTCTTCCTGACGACCGGCAATATCCAAAGCAATGCTTATATTGTTAGTTATCTTACCGTCAATGTTACTGCGAAAATCATACTGTGTAAAATTGGTTGCACTGTGTTTGTAATAGGCATCCTCATATTTACTGCCAAAAGAAAGGTAGTATTTCATTTTTTCAGTACCACCCGAAACGGATACGTTTTCGTAATTCTGTGCTGACCATGGTTTGAATACAGCTTTGAACCAATCGGTATTAGGATGTCCCCATGGGTCTGATCCGTCAGCAAACTGTTTAATATCAGCATCTGTATACACCTGGTTCCGTCCCTTGCTCGGAGCAGCATAATATGAAATTTCATTAAGTATAGTTGCATAGGTAGCTGCATCGGCCATTTTTGGAATAACATCAGGCTGGTTATAACCTGAGTTCCAGTTTAAGGTAATTGTCGGTTTTCCGATCTGACCACGTTTGGTGGTAACCAGGATAACACCATTTGCAGCCTGAGTACCATAGATGGCTGCAGATGCATCTTTCAGAACAGTAAAAGTTTCGATGTCGCTAGGATCCAGACGCTCTAATGAACGATGAGGAATTCCGTCAACGACAATAAGTGGAGAATTATCACCAAGGGTATTGGCGCCACGGATAAGAATTGTTGTACCATCCTCACCTGGTTCACCACTTTTCTGAATAGCTGTAATACCCGGAATATGTCCAACCAGACTGTTGGTAAGGTTAGTCGTTGGTGACTGTTTGAGGGTTGAACCATCAACAGAACTGATGGCACCGGTTAAGCTGGCTTTCTTGGCTGTACCATAACCAGTCACCACAACTTCTCCCAGTTGGGAAACTTCAGCCTCCAAAGCAAGTGTTATTGTAATCTTTCCGGCCAGTGGAATCTCCTTGGTAACATACCCTATAAATGAAAACACCAGAGTGGCATTCGGGTCGCTCACGGATACTGTAAATTTGCCGTTTGCATCGGTAATAGCTCCGATCATGGTTCCTTTAACCAGAACATTTACACCAGCTAATGCCTGGTTGTTTGACGCGTCGGTAATAGTCCCTGAAACTTTAATTTGCTGAAGATCAGCAACAGTTCCCGGGGTACCACTACCGGAAGGTTTTTCTGCAGCAAGCGAATAGGCAGGAAGTGCCAGTCCACAAAACAGAAGCATAGTAACAATTTTCATAGTTAGTAGTAACTTTTGAAAATTCACATTTGGCTTTAAAAGCCAGATGCAGTTGCAAGTTTTTTTCATACTGTTACACTGTTAGTTAGTTAATAAATAGTTGGAATTAGGATTATTAATAATTATTCATAAAAAAATTATTTCGCTATAATTAGTAAGTGTAAAAATTACACTTACAAGTTCACAAAAAAAATTGTCTTGCTCGTTAATCGCTCTTCTCTTTTTGTCTTCCTATTAATTTCTTAGTCGAATCAGGTAAATTAAGTTGCAATATAGTACGCGATATTTAAAAAAACAAATTTTTTAAGAATTTAAGTTCTTTTTTTTAAGAATTAAATTTATGCCCTACTTTTTCAATGCATAATTCCCGGTCTTCTCATCAAAGTCACATACTACCCTGAACCCGACATGGAAACAATCGGAATACCACCAGATACTTTTCGGCATCTGAGGGTCGGTCTTCAACCACGCTCCTGTTCTGGTATAGTCACGGGCTGCGCTTCTTAATGCTGAGGCCGTACTCAGGAAAGATCCTCCGCGAACAACATGCTCAGTTCCTTCCAGGGGTCCCCGCGGATCTTTGATAATTCCAGCAGGGTATCGGGAATATGCATCCGGCTGATACCAGTCGGAACAGAATTCTGCCACATTGCCGGCCATATTTCTTAATCCGAAGGGATTAGGTTTTACCCTGTCGGGCAGCTGTGTTTTAGTCGGACTATTACCTTTATATATTATATAGGTATTGATTATTGCTGTATCATTTTTCGAGAGTCTTGCCTTTAATCCGGTTTTCTCGAACTTTTTTGGATCACCGGGGAAGAAATATGGACCCTCAGAACCTGCCCTGCAGGCATATTCCCACTCAGCTTCTGTAGGAAGACGATAGCTTTTGCCTGTAACTTTACTTAACCATCTGCAATAAGTTTCAGCAGCATGGAAAGAAAAAGAGATTGCCGGTCTCTTACCCAGTCCCCATCCCTGATCGGGTTGTCCATATGGAGGCGTAGCTCCTGAAATCGCATCAGTCTCTGAAGCAGTTCTGCTTCTCAACCCTTCAGTATCTGTTGACCTTCCCTCAGCTGCTGTCTGGACGTAGAATGCCAGGTACTCATCCCACGAAACTTCTATTTCTGCCATAAAAAACGGACTTAATTCAACTTCTCCTACAGGTCCTTCATCGTCCTTCCTGAAAGGCTCTGAAGGCGGACTCCCGATTCTGAATCTTCCCCCGGGTATAGCCACCATATTAAACGAGACCGGGGATTTCGGTATACGCTCTGTAAAATTTTTGAACCCGCTGACTTTTACGGGTTCTGTAAATATTTCTTTTGCTGCGGATGAGGTATTTCCGAATGTGGAATTACCGCCATGAGTATATCCTTCAATAAAATGACCTGCATTAAGGTGGCAATTAATACAATGAAGTTCGTCTGTTTTTTTTGTCTGTGTATAATAAAGATGTGCATCCTCTCCTGCTTTTGAAAGTTTTGCAGGAAAAAGATTTTCATGACATTTTAAACAACTGCTTTCATAAACATATCCTCGTGCAACTTCAAGTCGACCTTTATCGGCCCAGTTAAATGAAGAGGAATCTTTGGTCCACTTGCTCCAAAGATCACGTAAACCAGTCTTCCCTTTTGCCAGAAGGTACCCTTTACCATCCGGAGGCAGATGGCAATCAACACAGGCAATCCGGTATCCCGATCGTGTATCATAATGCACTGATTTCTTCCAGGCTGCATCAGCCAAAGGATGAATATGGCAAGAGACACAATAATCATTGGTAGATGTCATATGCAGAGCTTTGCCCCCTCCCAGGATAATCAAAACTCCCGCAATCAGGCCGGGAATGAACCATAAAAGAAACCGCTTCATAGATCAGATTTAGCGGGGTTCAAGATAAAAAAATATCTGACAATCAATACAAGCAATAATCATTTTGAGGAAAAAATAGTGTAAACATGACTTTCATTTTTACCAAAATCAGGTAGTTTATTTTTAGTTGATTGCACTTTTGAGAGAAGGATTGCTTCGTCTCCCGATTTCATCGGGATCCTCGCAATGACCGTATACTTTCACGAATGATGGCTTCATCCATAACTAACATAACTTATTTGCACCGTCATTGCGAACGTAGTGAAGCAATCCCAAACACTCATCCTGTGAATCAGATTGACTTCCTTACGATCCCAACCTATAAATCGGAATATGAATCCTGTATGAATATTATAGGTTAATTGGTATTTTTGCCACCAAATCCATATTCCATGAAAAGATTATTAAGCATTATTATAGGCCTTACAATTAATCTTGCACTATTTTCACATCCTTGGAAACCAAGTCATTATGTGATAATTGATACTGACGGAGGTATTGATGACATAAGAGCTGTAACAATGCTTCTTGCATCTCCCGATGTAAGGGTTCTGGCTATAACCGTCTCACCCGGGGCACTTAGTATAGAAAATGTATATGTAAAGATAAAAAGCTTGCTTAATTCCTACTGGCATGAAGGTATACCTGTCGGTATAAACAGAAGCTGTAATTTCAAATCACCGGACTTCCCTGTAGCATTAAATGCAATTTGGGGTAAGGAGAGCGGGTTGGACGAAACCTCTGCCCCTGACTGTATCAGTGTAATAAAGGAAGCACTGACATCTGAACCAAGTAAAGTCAGTTTCATTTGTCTGGGAGGTATGTCAACAGTGTATTTAGCAATGAAAGAGATTCCTATGTTCAGGCAACAGGTGAAGGAGATTATCTGGAGTTCAGGCGGACCATCAGCTAAAAACTTTTTTAATTATAAGATTGATGCAGTTGCGGCTGAAAAAGTCCTGAAAGCTGATATCCCTGTCAAATCCGTTAGAAGTTCGGGTGAGGAGAAGTTTTTTAATGACATGTTAGTAAAAACTATATCGGAGATACCCACAATTTATGCGATCAGGATTTCAGAATTCTTCGAATCAGAAGTTGCAAAAAACCATGAATTTGCGTATACGGCAACTGATGAATTGGTCCCGCTTTTTTTGCATTATCCCGGACTTTTTAAACACGATACAACAGCTGATGATTTTGTATGCTCTCCGGAAAATATTCCTTTCCTGAGAGAGAGTACAATAAAAATCCTTGCCGGAGAAACGGTTGCTAAAAATCAGGTAATCAGGACCTTCCCAACTGACTCATCTTTCTATTCCACTGATGTTGAACCTTTTGTCGCAGATATATTAAAAAAGTATGGAATGGATGAATGGGTATCCTCAGTAATTACCAATGAATTGCATCGTCATCTTGGTGTTTTTTCAATTATAGGTGTTAAAATGGGAATCAGGGCAAGAGAATATTTCGATACAGGGGTTGATGAGTTCAGTACAATCTCTTTTGCAGGTTCTGATCCTCCACTGAGTTGTATAAATGACGGTCTACAGGTCAGCACCGGATCAACTCCCGGTCATGGTTTACTGACCGTAAAAAACGATATCCCGACAACTCCATCGGCTGAATTCAGATATATGAACCGGAAAATAAAACTAACCCTGAAACCTCAGATTTCTGATAAGATCATTTCTGATCTGAAAGAGATAAATTTTGTCAATGGTCTTGATAGTAATATCTACTGGGAACTGGTAAGAAAGAACTCACTTAAGTACTGGCGTGATCTCGACAGACACGATATCTTTATTATTGAAGAAGTTAAATAAAGATAAGTCATAGAAGCAGAATAGGCTATAGAGGCCCTAAAGGCTTAGCATTGCATTTTTATAAAATGATATTTGAGTATCGGGAATTATTAATAATTTACAGTAAGTTTCCTCGCTGGCGCTACTAATGACAACATATTATAAAATAAACATTACAAGATACTTATCTTTTTATCCTAAAGACCTGTTATGCACATTGTTTTTGTACCATAAATAGTACTGGTAAGATTTCTTCGTAATGTGTGATGGAGATCCCTCATCCCGCTGAGGCGGGATTCGGGATTCCGAATGGATCCCGCATAGCGGGAGGGATGAGGAATCTCCAATTGAATGCCAATGAAAATGAATAAAATGAATGAATTAAGATGCATGATTGCCGTACTCATATGATGAGATTATAGAATTTATGATATTTACTGTCTCTAAAGCAATTAATTTTCCAGCACGTCAAAATGATTTCAATTAAGTTTTTCTTCCAGAATAAAAGATACTTTGCTTCTGCTTTTCTTTATGCCTGCTTTAGTCTTATTTTCAGCACATGGGTAACCTATATTCCTCATATTGCTGAGAAAATTGGAATAACTGAAGGCAGGATAGGCAAGGCAATCTTCTTTTCTGCTCTGGGTGCTTTTTTCATGATCCGAATTTGCAGACATTTGGTTTACAGGATAGGTGTCGGCAGGTATACCTATTTTGCATTGTTAATATATTGTATTTGTTTTTTTGGTCCATTTTTAGCTTATAACTATGTCACTCTTTGCATAAGCCTGTTCATATTTGGAATGGCTGGTTCGTCATATGCAATTTCATTAAATTCATTGACGGCTACCATTGAAAAACAAGATGGTGTATACATAATGTCCGGCAGTCATGGTTTTTGGAGCATCGGTGGGATGATCGGTTCAGCAACAGGAAGTCTGATTGCTGCTTTGGTGCATAACCCAATAATACATATCTCTTTTCTTGTTCTTGCAATACAGATCATTCAGACAAAACTAAAGTCCCAATACTTTTTCAGAATTGAGGATCAACCTTTAAAAGAAAAACAAAAACGCACAGGTATAATGCCGCTAGTTGTTATAGCTGTTGTTGGTCTTGTCGTAATGGTATCGGAAGGAGCTATAGCCGACTGGAGCGCCTTGTATCTGAAAAAGATAATACTGCTTAATATCAAATATATAGGGTTCGGATATTCAGCATTTTCTTTTGCAATGATGATCGGTCGTTTCACCGGTGATTCGTTAAGTAAGAAACTTGGATCGTGGCAACTGATCACTTATGCAAGTATGATCGGCATTTTGGGTTTCCTGCTGGTTTTAATTCTCAGCCCTTTCTTTTCAATTTCTGGTTTTTTTATAATCGGACTTGGCTTTTCAGTAATTGTACCTGAAGTGTATCGCCTTGCTTCAAATGTTGATGGAATAAAAACAGCCGACGGGGTTTCCTTTATTGCTGCCACTACAAATATTGGTTTTCTGGTAGGTCCGGTATTGTTAGGTTTCATTGCAGAATTAAAGTCATTGCATATGAGTTTTGTCGTTCTTACCATCTGGGTCAGTTTTGCCCTTATTATTGCTTTTTTGAAATATAAAAAATCAGGACTTTAAGCTTTAAGGATGTAAAGGCTCTGTGTAACTCTGTGAATCCTCTGTGTAACTTCGTGATAGTTCTTTTTCTTTTGTTACACAAAGAAGCACAGAGGATACACAGAGGGTCACAGAGAAAACCCTCTACCTATTTATTGTACTCATCAAAAAAATCATTTCCTTTATCGTCGGTAATAATAAAGGCAGGCATGTTTTCAACCCTGATCTGGCGAATTGCTTCCATACCAAGTTCTTCGAAATCAACAATTTCCACCGACTTAATATTCTCTGCAGCCAGGATAGCTGCCGGGCCTCCTATTGACCCGAGATAAAATCCCCCGTATTTTTTACAGGCTTCAATTACCTGTCTGCTACGGTTACCTTTAGCAAGCATAATCAATGATCCTCCCAGACTCTGAAAAAGATCAACGTATGAATCCATCCTTCCAGCGGTGGTAGGCCCGAAGCTCCCCGATGGCATGCCTGCAGGTGTTTTAGCCGGACCTGCATAGTAGACCGGGTGATTTTTTAAGTATTCCGGCATCGGTCTGCCTTCATCAAGCATCTTTTTAATCGTTGCATGTGCAATATCTCTGGCAACGATCAATGTTCCCGTAAGATTCAACCTTGTCTTTACCGGATATTTTGTCAGTTCGGCAAGCACCTCAATTATAGGACGATCAAGATTTATCTCAACAGGTTTTTCCAATTCCGGCGCTTTTTCCGGCATAAAACGGGCAGGATTTTTTTCAAGTTCCTCAATGAAGATACCTTCTTCATTAATATGTGCCTTGATATTTCTGTCAGCGCTGCAACTTACACCCAGTCCTACCGGGCATGAAGCTGCATGGCGTGGTAACCGGATAACCCTGACGTCATGAACAAAATACTTTCCTCCGAATTGAGCTCCGACACCATATTCATGGCAAATTTTTTCAATTTTCTTTTCCCACCCGATATCGCGGAATGCCCGGCCGGCTTCATTACCGGTCACCGGCAGCTGGTCGAGATAACCGGCTGAGGCCTCTTTAACTGTTTTAATAGTGGCCTCAGCTGATGTACCGCCGATAACAAGCGCCAGATGATAAGGAGGACAGGCTGATGTCCCGAGGTCCTTAATCTTCTCCTTTACAAATTTAATAAGAGAATCTTCATTTAGCAGCGACTTGGTCTGTTGATACAGAAATGTTTTATTAGCGGAACCGCCTCCCTTTGTAATAAAAAGAAATTCGTAAGAATTGCCTTCAGTAGAATAAATATCAATCTGGGCAGGGAGATTTGTTCCGGTGTTTTTCTCTTCGAACATTGAAAACGGAACAACCTGTGAATATCTTAGATTTTTTGTCTTGAAAGTTTCAAATATACCTTTTGAAAGGTATTCGGCATCCCTGCCTCCGGTCCTGACATCTTCTCCCTTTTTACCAATTACTATAGCAGTGCCGGTATCCTGACACCATGGAAGATCTTCTTTTGATGATATCACCGTATTACGAAGCATCATATATGCAACAAAACGGTCATTATCTGTTGCTTCCGGATCGTCAAGAATTGCAGCAAGTTTTTCAAGATGAGATGTTCTGAGGTAAAAAGAAAGATCTGAAACTGCCTCTTTAGCAAGCATTTCCAGACCTTTGGGGTCCACTGTCAGTATCTTTCTTCCACCTTCATCAATCACTTTAACATACTCATTTGTAAGAAGTCTGTAGGTAGTGAAATCCCTCTCAATCTGAAAAGGTTTTTCATAAATAAATTCTGCCATATATGTAGGAATTAATTTGTTAATTCGGAATTATATCCTCTAATTACCATGCATTTACAAAGTCTGTTTCACATGTAGGAAGAAAACAGAAATCCACTTACCACAAAGGTTACAAAGTATTCATTAGTCCCCTTTCCCCCCTTTCTCAGTGATCCTCCATGTCAGTTCTTTAAATTTATTTTAATAAAACATCTTTAAAATCAAATTTTTCTTTTGCTCTTATTCCTTTGGAGGTCATCTCGAGGGTACAACATTCAATATTTTCATCATGCTGGAATACAAGAATATATCCTCCAATCAAAGCTGCGGTGAGAAGTCTTTCTTTTTCTTCTATTGTTTTAAGCGACTCAATATCGTAGCTCATGTTCCAGATTAGTGGTATGTGAGCAACAGTAGGAATAAGATCACCTGTATAAACGAGAATCTTATCCCTGTATTTAATAATGGGAATCATCAACCCGGGCGTATGCCCGTAACATATCATTATTGAAAAGCCGGGAAACAATTCTTCTTCTTTTTCCACGAGATTAAGCTGACCGCTCTTCCCTATCGGGAGGATGTTTTCTTCAAGGAATGAATCCTCTTCACGAAGATTATTCCTTACAGCCCATTCCCATTGAGCCCGACTGACATGATAGGTTGCTTCCGGAAATGTCAGTTCATATTTTTCACCTCCTTTTTTTCTCTTCACCCCTCCCCCGCAATGATCAGCATGCAGGTGAGTAAGGAAAACATCAGTAATATCTTCCAGATTGTAACCTCTGCTTTTAAGTCCTTCCATTAATCCTTCTCCACCCTGAAGATTCACATGGCGGAAGAATTTTTCGTCCTGTTTGTCTCCCCACCCTGTGTCAACAAGAATCACATGGCCCGATGTCTCAACCACCAACGACCTCAGAGTAAGATTAATGAGATTATTTTCATCAGATTTATAAACCCGCGACCATAAAACCTTAGGTACAACTCCGAACATTGCACCACCGTCGACCTTGAAATTGGCGATATTGAAGAAATGAAGTACCATATCATCTTTAATAATAAAACATCTGTCTGAGGAGTTTTGTTCCGGTCATTTTATTCAACCCCGGTCACATTTTGTTAACCGGAATACTATTTTTCATTTGGATTAATTGTACCTGCATACATTGTTAAAGAATCAGGAATTGAAATCCTGAAATGAGATTTTGCAAGTTTTACCATATCCTCACGAAGCTTTGTCGTCAAATCTATCGCATCACTGTAAGCATCATCATAAGATTTCCCCTTTTCCAGAAATTTTCTTTCATTCATCTCGGTTGCTATAGAATATTCTGTTTCCTCACAGGTAACCTGCCCATCGATCCAGATCTCTTTTGGTGGTATAAAATGATAGGACAGATCATTACCGCTGAAACCAAAGTCGGGATAAATATTTTTGCGAATCATATAGCCATCTACAATCCAGATCGCAATCCCTTCACGTGTTCCCATCGGAACGCGATATATATTCTGTATACTGATACTGTCAGGCAGACTATTGATTTCCTTGATGTTATCATAATCTGTCGGTTTTACTTTTTTCAGAGAAGCTTCATGTGCCCTGCATATTTCTTCATTTGAATGTCTGATTGTCTGCTCAAGCGATAACGAGGAATCGTGGGCAGTAAGATATTTCCATCCAAATTTCGCCATAAGATGACGCTCATTTAATTCATGAGCAAGCGTAAGGTAATATTCTTCACACGATATGGCATTATCGATCCATATTTCACCTTTTGGATTGAACGGGTACCTCTGTTCATTGCCACCATAAAGGAACGAACTGAAAATTTTCAGTCTTACCTGATTTCCATCTACAATCCAGATATCATAGTTCTGTACCTTCCCCATATTATAGCGATAGACTCCATCCACTTTTTTATTACTGTTACAGCTCAGTAAACTCAGGCTTATAGCCATTATGAATAATATCTTTTTCATATAGCAATTATTGAATTTTATTCTCTGATCTTATCGTTTGTTAAAATTGATCCCTCTATGTAATTGCCTATTTCAGGAATTAAAGTTAAACATTTTTTAAAGTCTCTGCTTAATCTTATCAACCTCTTTGTGACTTTGTGACCTGGTGGCAAAATGAAAACTTCTGACGGGGAAACGTGAATATTATCAGGCAGGCGTTTGTCTTTGTAAATGACTACATATTTGCCTAAATTTAGCCATCAATATTTAAAGACAGCAACAGATGACTATTAAAGAAATAGCTATAAAATATAAATACTCTATAGCTTTAATCCTTCTTTTTGTTCTTGTTGAAAATGTATCGTTTATAATTGAACCAACATTTTTCGGAAAATTGCTTGATTCACTTATCGACCATTTTTATGACCATGAAAAGGCGGAATATATTAACCCTCTTATAATCTGGATCATTGTATACTTAATAAATGTCGTTGGTGGTACACTTCACCGGTATTTTAATGGCAGCATATATTCCAGAATGTATGCAAATACTGCCACAGAAGTAGTTCTGGAGTCAAAATGCCGTGAAGATCAGTTTTCCAAAATGCTGGTCAGGGCAGAACTTGTTAAAGAATATATCGCTTTCTTTAAAGAGCGTTTACCCGAGGTAATGTGGCAATTATCTGCGACAGCCGGAGCAATAATCGCAATTTTCTTTTACGATTACAGAATTGCCCTGGTATGTCTGATAGTTATTATTCCTATTGCTTTTATTAATAACCTGAATCGTAAAAAAGTAACATTGCTTCAAAAAGATATTCACGATAACCAGGAAGAACTGTTTCATCTGATGGAGAGCAAAAATACTTCAATGATCAGTCAGTTCTATCTTAATACTATATCACCTAAGACCAGGATTGCCAGATGGAACGCTTTTGGCTACGGATCAGTCAAAGTGTTGCTTATCATCATTTTTATTGCTGTATTGTTTATATGCGTTGATGTTGATAAATTTACTACAGGAAGAATTTATGCAATAGTAGCTTACTTATGGACTTTTATTGCATCAACTGACTATTTGCCTGAGTTAATGGAAAGTCTGGCTTCAGTAAAAGATTTAAACGCAAGGTTCAGCACCTATGAAAAAATCTGAAAAACAAGGATCTCTCCTCTATTATTAACATATTAACTTAGTTTAATAACCTACAATAAATAACTAATAAATCATGAAGAAACTTTTATCAGCCCTATTGTTTTCGGTCTTTGCTTTTTTCCTGTATGGTCAGACGGGGAAGGTTAAAGATGATCTTTCCCTTCCCAGTAAAATATTAAAAATGGACCGGAAATATGCAATATATTTCCCGCCTGATTATGAAACCTCACAGCGAAGTTATCCTGTACTTTATCTGTTGCATGGAGCCGGTGACGATCAGACCGGATGGGTACAGTTCGGTGAAATACTTACTATTGCAGACAACGCAATAAAATCAGGAACGGCAACTGCAATGATCATTGTTATGCCTGATGCCAACACCGGAAAAAGGGGATATGTAAATGACGTCAAAGGAGAATGGCGATATGAGGATTTTTTCTTTCAGGAATTCATGCCTTTCATTGAAAAGGAATATCGTATAAAGGCTGAGAAAAGATACAGAGCAATTGCAGGTCTGTCAATGGGTGGAGAAGGTACATTCATTTATGCACTGCATCATCCCGAATTGTTTTCTGCAGCCTGCCCTCTCAGCGCAGCAACCGGACCTAAAAATCTTGATGAGTTGAAGAATTACAGACTATGGCAGGGAGTCGAAGACATTTCAGATGCTGATAGAGAATCATACTTTAAACATTACAGTGTTTTGAACCTTATACAGAATATGCCTGATGATCAGAAAAAAGCAGTCAGATGGTACATTGATTGCGGCGATGATGATTTTCTTTACGAAGGTAATTGCCTGGTACATATTGCCATGCGTCAGAAAGAGATACCTCATGAATTCAGGATCCGCGATGGCGCTCATAACTGGACCTATTGGAGGGAATCACTCCCAAAAGTACTGGAGTTTGTATCAATGGGATTTCATCAGTTCTAGACAGGTCTGACATTAAAATTTTCCAGGTAGAAACGCCCAAATTGGGCGTCTCGAGGTTAAAAGCATTCCAAATTATGTAATCTGCATTCCAGATTATAAAATCTGCATTCCAAACTATGAAATCTGTATTCCAAATTATGAAATCTGAGACGCCCAAATTGGGCGTCTCTACATCTTTCACGGATAATTTGGTTTCGATCTTTTTGCGGCAAGCGCAAACATTAGTCTCATCATGATCCTTATCATCTGATATGAAAACCAGTCGGTAAGCTGAAAGAGCCATGTTTTACGGCGGGTATACTCCTCAAAAGTCACCTGCCGGCAATCTTTATCAATTATTTCCTGAAGAAGTCCCTCGAACTTTTCTGCAAACCGGTTATCAAGTATATCTGCATTCATTTCCACGCTGCCGTAATCGCTGAGATGGTTCATATTATAACTGCCTATTGTGCTCCATTTGCCATCAACTGTTGCTACCTTGGCGTGCAAATTTGACGGCAGATATTCATAAATTGTAATTTTATTCCGCAGAATAAAATCATAAAGAAAGTTCGTCGCCCTTTTGAAGACCGTTGCATCAGATTCAGCCGAAAGAACTATTCGAATATCGACGCCCCTGCGGCTTGCATTTCTGAGTAATCTTCGTTCATTTCTTCCCGGTAAAAAATAACTGGCAAAAATTGTCATACGTTCCTGCGCATGCTTCAGGGCTGAACGATAGCTTTTCAATATCTCAATTTTGTTTCTGTACCAATTATTCTGAAGAACTTTTACTTTTACATTTTCATTATATTGTAACGGATAATGCATGGTTTCGCGCGACCGCTCCTTTCTTGAGATAAAAGCTCTGTTCCAGAGTCTCTTAAGAATAAAGAGCACATGAGAACATTCAGGGCCTTTTATAAGGATTGCAAAGTCGAGCCATTCTTTAAATCCTTTCTTGCCGTGATAACGGTCAGCAATGTTCATCCCTCCGATAATCGCAGTGTCACCATCTACCAGCACAACTTTATGATGAAGTCTAAGACTCAATTGAAACCCTTTTGTTATTAACCGGGGAGAAAACAATCTGAAAAGAATCCCGGCTTCTTCAACTTTTTTTATCAGCTCTTTTGAAAAGCTTACGCCTCCATATGCATCAAGAAGAAAATAGACCCTGACACCTCGTTCTGCAGCTTTTATAAGCGCATTTACAATACGTCTGCCAGTCTCATCATCGTCAACAATATAGGTCTGAAAATGGATATATTGTTTTGCTGCATCAATTGTTTTTTCACAGGTATCAAAAAAGTTCTCTCCGCTTCTCAGCAATTCGATTGTATGTCCGTTTCTGTATTCGTGTCGGGAAGGAGTTTGCATATAATCACCCCGCGTTCGTATATTCAATACAAATATAGAATATTAACCGAAAAGGTTCCAATGACTTTATGCGCTTTAAGAGTAAAAGGATCTTTTTAAAAAACACTTGGCTTTTATAGCCGGAAGAAAATGTAATGAAAAGAGAAAATATTTACTACTTTTAAACTGAATTTCTACAAGATTATAAACCATGAATAGAAGAAAAATGATAGGGAAGATTGCAGGGGCAGCAGTTGTGACTGCAGTAACCCCTTTAAACAGTGTTTTTGCAGCTGGTAAAGCAACTGCCAGGCTGAAAGGGAATATCCATCATTCAGTAAGCCAATGGTGTTATAGTGATATCCCTCTTGACGATTTTGCCAAAGCATGCAAGGAGATCGGTATTGAATCTATCGAACTGCTGGGCGAAAAAGATTGGGCAGTTGTTAAAAACGCCGGACTCAAATGTGCAGTTGGATATGCAACGGACTGGGGCATTCCCAAAGGTTTTAACCGTATCGAAAACCATGAGAAACTGATCACTGATTTTGAGAATATGATTCCTAAAGCAGCTGCAGCGGGTGTTCCTAACCTTATCTGTTTCTCGGGGAACCGGGAAGGACAGGATAATAATGAAGGCATGATAAACTGTGCTCACGGGTTGCGTAAACTTATGCCATCTGCTGAGAAACATGGAGTGACCATCATTATGGAACTGCTGAACAGCTATGGTCATAAAGACTATCAGTGCGACAAAACATCGTGGGGATCTGCACTTTGTGAAATGGTGGGATCAGAGAGATTCAAACTGCTGTATGATATTTACCATATGCAGATAATGGAAGGGAACATCATTGACACGATTACCAGATACAGCCCTTACATAGGTCATATTCACACCGGTGGTGTCCCGGGAAGAAATGAACTTGACGAAACACAGGAACTCTATTATCCTGCTATAATGAGGGCGCTTTTAAAGACAGGTTACAAAGGATTTGTCGGCCAGGAGTTTGTTCCATCTCAGAAAGATAAACTGGAGTCGTTGCGTAAATGTATCCAGATATGTGACGTGTAATATGAGAGTACACTTCATTGCTATTAACTGATTGCTTGATCAGCTGAACTTATTAATCTGACATTTTTTAAGTCAAAATATTTTGCGGTTCAAAAAAAACATCCTTTCTTTGCATCCGCATTTTAAAGTTCTTTGTACGGTCCATTCGTCTAGTGGCTAGGACGTCAGGTTTTCATCCTGGTAACAGGGGTTCGATTCCCCTATGGACTACAATTTTTAGTTAGAAGATAATTCATATATACATGGCAAATCATAAATCATCAGAAAAAAGGATCAGGCAGATCGACGTCAGAAAAGAGAATAACAAATATTATGCAAAAACAACGCGTAATGCTCTGAAGACAATTCGTGCTACCAGCAACAAGGAAGAGGCTGTAGTCCTTCTTCCGAAATTAACTTCCATGCTCGACAAACTGGCAAAGAAAAATATCATTCACAAGAAAAAAGCTTCAAACCTGAAGTCATCAATCGTGAAGCATGTAAGCAGCTTATAATATTTTAAATTATATAAATGGAGGCTGTATCATTTTGGTACGGTCTTTTTTATTGGCGCAGGGCTCAGGGCAGGCGAGTCAGGGCATACGACTCCGGTACATGTTTCATGAAAATCTACTAAAATAATAGTTATGATTCCGCCCTGTGTCGTGTGCCGTGTGCCATTGGTCTTTATTTTTCATTTGTTAATCCGGAGCAATTTGATTATATTGCATATGCATTTCTAAATTGTTGCTGGATGTCTCTTAAAATTACTGACTGGGCTGTTGAAGACAGACCCAGGGAAAAACTTATTCAGAAAGGTACTTCGAGTCTGAGTGATGCCGAATTACTCGCAATTCTTATCAGTTCCGGAACTAAAAACAAATCGGCCGTTGATCTGGGTCGCGAATTACTGGGTATTGTTAACAATAACCTGAACAGTCTGGGTAAACTTACAATAGCCGACCTCAAAAAGATACATGGTATAGGCACTGCCAGGGCAGTTACAATTGCAGCTTCACTTGAGTTGGGGCGGAGGCGAAAACTGTCTGAAGTTCAGTATGTTCCTCAGATCCGAAGCTCAAAAGACGTAGCTGATATTTTTCAGCCGTTACTTTCTGATCTGCTCCACGAGGAGTTCTGGATCCTGTTCCTGAACAGATCAAATAAAGTGATTAACAGAATGAAACTGAGTCAGGGCGGTATCAGCGGAACTGTTACCGATGTGCGTCTGGTGATGAAAGAAGCTATTGAATGTCTGGCATCCGGAATAATAGTTTGTCATAATCATCCTTCAGGAAATCTGAATCCAAGTGAATCTGATTCCAAAATAACCCAGAAAATAAAAGAAGCCGGTAACCTGATGGATATTCAGCTTCTCGATCACCTTATAATCTCAGATAAGGATTATTATAGCTTTGCCGATAACGGGGTGCTGTAAAATATTAACCCCTCTGTCATCCGCCAGTTGGCAGATGACATCTCCCCTAAAGGGGCGATAATTCTCAGGAATTTAACAGAATTGTACTAAAACAGGAAGGTTTTTTCCCCCCCTGGGGGAAATGCAAAGGGGGTTTCCAGATTAAAAAACGATTATTTTATTTGTACCTTTTCACATTACTGGTATCCTGACAAATTTCCAGCAGCTCGCCAACAGTTTTTTTCAGAACCGGATGAATCAAATCAGGTTCAATTTCGCATAGAGGAACCAAAACAAATCTTCGTTCATGCAATAACGGATGAGGGATTTTCAGACTCGCCTCATCTAAAATCAAGTCCCCATAAAGTAGGATATCTACATCAATCAGTCTTGAAGAGTACTGCCTTTGACCTCTGACTCTTCCTAACATAGATTCTATCATCAGTATTCTCCCCAATATTCCTGAAGGGGTCATTGACGATTCAACCTTTACGACCATATTAAGAAACTTATTATTTGATTGGAATCCCCATGGATCAGTCTCGTAGACTGAAGAAGAAATTAAAACGGGTCCTACGAATTTTTCAATTCCTGCAACAGCTTGTTCAAGATTGTCTTCCCTGTTTCCAAGGTTTGTACCGATACCAAGAAACACAATCTTCATATCAAATAAATCTGATATCAAAAGTATTAAATATGTGTACCTTTACAAATTCATTTTGTTTTTTTATATATTTAAAATTCATTCAATTAATTAGTTTTAGAAGATGAAAAATTTTCTTAAGTACACACTTGCTACAATAACAGGGATAATTATTTTCTCTATTCTTTTCTTCGTTGTAATGCTGGCAAGTTTTAGCGCCATTGTTTCGTCGGGTAACAAACCCGTTTCAATAAACAATAATTCAATTCTGGTTTTAAAAGCTGGTGTAACAATTCCTGACAGGGGAGATCAGAATCCATTTTCCGGAATTGACCTTTTTAATCTGTCATTTTCTCAAGCTCCCGGACTGAATGAAATTCTCAACAACATTGAAAAAGCCTCCGGTGACAGCAAGATCAAGGGCATTCTGATTGAAAACGGACTCCTTCCCTCTGGTTGGGCTACAACTGAGGAGATCAGGAACGCTCTTCTGAAATTCAGGGAAAATGGAAAGTTTGTAATTTCTTATTCTGATTATATTCTGACTCAGGAGTGTTATTATCTGGCTACAGCCTGTGATAAGATCTATATTAATCCCGGATCAATGGTTGACTTCAAGGGTCTTAGCAGCGACGTAATGTTCTACAAAAAAGCCCTTGAAAAGATTGGCATCGAAGTTCAGGTTATCAGGCATGGTAAATTCAAAGGCGCCGTGGAACCGTTTATTCTGGATAAGTTGAGTGAGGAAAACAGAAACCAGATAAAAGACTATGCCGGATCTTTATGGAATCAGGTTATTAAAGACATATCAAGATCCAGAAATATTCCTGCTGAGCAACTTAACAAGCTTGCCGATAATATTGACGGTAATCTTGCTTCCAGGGCGTTTGAAACTAAACTGGTGGACGGATTGATGTATCGTGACGAATTATCAGATACACTTAAAAGAATGTCCGGAATAAACAAAGATAAAGATCTGAACCTGGTATCTATGACTAAATACAGTAAAGTACCTGATCACAAAACAACCTATTCTGTCAGGAACAAAATAGCTGTTGTTTACGCATCGGGAACTATTGTTACCGGTAAAGGAAATGACTCCAACATCGGAGCAAACTATTATGCCGATGTTATAAGAAAAGCCAGGCTCGATACATCCGTTAAAGCAATAGTATTGAGAGTTGACTCCCCGGGTGGAAGTGCAACAGCTTCAGATATCATATGGCGTGAACTTAGTCTCGCTGCCAGGATAAAACCAGTAGTGATTTCGATGGGTAATTATGCCGCTTCCGGAGGATATTTCATATCCGCCCCCGGTACAAAAATATATGCCGATCCAATGACTATTTCAGGGTCAATAGGGGTCTTTGGTCTCATTCCGAATGCAGGTAAACTTCTGGAAGATAAACTCGGATTGACAACAGAAACAGTAAATACGAATAAGAATTCAGACTTCCCTTCGATACTCAGACCCATGAAACCTTATGAGAAAGAGTTAATGCAGATGAACATTGAAAGGATCTATAGCGATTTTGTAGCCAAAGTTGCTTCGGGGAGGAAGATGAGTATTAATTCTGTCGACAGCATAGGTCAGGGAAGGGTCTGGAGCGGATCGAGTGCTCTGAAAATCGGACTTGTGGACGAAACAGGCGGACTCAAAGATGCAATTAAAGGCGCTGCAAAACTTGCAGGTACAGAATCCTTTTCAGTAAGAGAATTGCCCTTGCTGGAAGACCCTTATACAAGATTACTTTCTCAGCTTACAGGGGAGGTAAGGCTGAGCATCCTGAAAAAAGAACTCGGAGAATCGATTAAGTATTATAATATGGTGCGGGAAATTAAAGATATGTCGGGAATACAAGCAAGACTCCCTTATTTTATTGACATACATTAAAACTTAAGGCCCCTGCCGCTGAGTGAATTCTGTTCTGTGTGCAGAGCCCTCCATCCCGCCAAGGCGGGACGACCCCCAAAATGGGGTCTAATTTGTGGAGCAAAGAATAATCACAGTTGTGTGCAGAATTAAGCCCCCTTTAGGGGGTAGGAGGGCAAAAGGTTATGCACAAAATTTAAAAACAACATGATACACTTAAAAAACATATTTCTCTATCCCATTTCAATTCTTTATGGATTTATAACCGCTATCAGAAATTTTTTATACGATACCGGAGTAATTTCCTCGGTTGAATTTCCTTTTCCTGTAATTTGTGTCGGAAATATTACCGTTGGCGGAACAGGAAAAACCCCTCATACCGAATACATCGCAGAATTGCTCAGAAAAAACTTTAAAGTAGCGACCCTGAGCAGAGGCTATAAAAGAAAGACCAGCGACTTCAGAATCGCTTCACCATCAGTGCCGGTCAGTGAAATCGGCGATGAACCAATGCAGATATTCCGTAATTTCCCCGATATACTTGTTGCAGTTGACAGAAACCGGGTTCACGGTGTAAAAACTATCCTGAAAGAATATCCTGAAACTGAGGTAATTATTCTGGATGATGGCTTCCAGCATAGAAGGATAACACCTGGTTTTTCGATTCTTCTTTCTGATCATGAACGACTTTTTATCCGCGATCATATGCTTCCTTATGGCAATCTGAGAGAAAACAAAGGGAATATGAGGAGAGCCGATATTATACTGATCACAAAATCTCCTGAAAACATCTCGCCAATACAAAGAAGACTAATTGTAAAAGAGATTGACAAATCGCCATATCAAAATCTGTATTTTACTACTTTCAGATATAAACCGCCTGTACCTGTTTTTGAAAATTGCCAGGCAGGAACTGAATCTGATTTTACAGAATGTGCCGGTTGCGGAATTGTTCTGATAACCGGAATAGCCAATCCCCAGCCTCTGAAAGAGTATCTTCTGGAGAATTACGGTGAGATAATCCATCTTTCATTTCCTGATCACCATTATTTCAATGAAAAAGATCTTCGCAGTTTTTCTGCTGCATATAATAATCTGAAGTCGGTAAAAAGGTATCTGTTTACAACTGAAAAAGATGCGATGAGATTACGTGAATTTACTAATATTGCAGAATCATTCAAATCGACGTTTTTTTATATTCCGGTTGAAGTATATTTTTTGAATGAAGATAAAGATGAGTTTGATAATCTTATAATTAACTATGTTAGAAAAAATCATCGAAACAACAGAGTTTCTGAGATCAAAAGGCATTACTGACCCTGATGCCGGTATAATTCTTGGTACCGGACTGGGTGAACTTACTGCCAGCATTGAAAACCGTATTGAAATTGATTATAAAGATATTCCAAATTTTCCTGTCTCGACGGTTGAAGGTCATGCCGGTAAACTCATATATGGCGAATTCGGGAGGAAGAAGATCGTTGCGATGAAAGGCAGGTTTCACTATTATGAAGGATATGGTCGTGAACAGGTTGCATTACCTGTAAGGGTGCTTGGATATCTTGGTATTAAATGTTTATTCCTTTCCAATGCAGCGGGTGGAGTCAATCCTTCCTTCCGGATCGGAGATATAATGGTTATTACTGATCATATTAACCTGTTGCCAAATCCTTTGATCGGACCGAATGACGACAGGATAGGTACAAGGTTTCCCGACATGGGAGAAGCATATGATAAATACCTTGTTGATAAAGCGTTACTTATTGCAAAAGAGAATAATATCAGAATTCATAAAGGTGTATATTTATCTACAAGCGGCCCTACGTTTGAAACACCTGCAGAATATAAATACTTCAGGATTATAGGAGCGGATGCTGTCGGGATGTCCACAACTCCTGAGGTTATCATTGCACGTCATATGAATCTTCCCTGTTTTGCGGTAAGCGTAATTACCGATCTGGGAGTTGAAGGGAAGATTGAGTATACCACTCATGAATCTGTTCAGAATGAGGCAGCCAAAACCGAATCGCGGATGACAACAATTATGACAGAGATGATTTCATCGTTATGATTTTTCAGAGGTTGAGGCAGAGGTTGAGGTTAAGGTTGAGTTCTTCTTAACCTAAACCTTAACCTTAACCTCTAATTTCTTATAACGGTGCAGACTTTTTTCCATTGTTCTGTTTTTCCGGTGTCATTGTAAAGTGTGATGAGTATGATATATATGCCGGTTCTGACTAAGGATCCGTCATCTGAAGTCCCATCCCAGATAACAGATGCTTCGGTACCTGCGTAGAGATTCGATGAAATCTTCCTCACATAATTTCCTGCTTCATCAAATACTATTACTGAAATAACATTCCCGTTTCCTTTAAGATTCATCATGATTCTGAGGAAATCTTCATTCCCATCATTATTCGGCGTTATTTTCGATGATGAAAAAACAATTTTGTCGGAGACTGCCGGCATTTCTGCAAATACTGAATTAGGCGCCCCGGGAGTCCCCCAACCGGAACTCTCTGTTGCTGAATGCCAGTTATTTGTTTCATCAGATTTATTTTGAGGTATAATCTTTTCTAATGCAACCCCTTCAACATTTGAAAGAAGGGAAAAATGCATTTTTTCGTTGTAGAAAACTTCATCTATCTTATCGAGTTCTCTGTCATAAAGCACGATATGTCCTTTGTCATCAGGCATTGAAGGCAAATTTGCGGTTTTAAACAGATAATCCTTATCTGTGGAGAAGTATCTTTCTGAAATCATTTTTGGGTCGGAGGTAATTGCATAATAAGTCTGAGGCATTATGCATCTCTTTTCATCGGAAACTGATACTATTTCTGAAGTGTCACTTGTTGCGTCATTGATTGAAATCAACTGAAGTCTCGAAGCATCAATTATTTTGTCCGAATTGTTAAATAGTTCAATATAATCCGGATCTCCGGGAAATGGATTGAACAGGATTTCGTTGAACAGGATATCTTCTTTCAAAACCTGTTCCGGTAAACCGAAAGCCAGGTTTCTTTTTTGCATGCTGTTTCCGGCAAAGTCTTCAATTTCCTCTGATAATTCCAGAGAATAAGCCTGCGCCCTTTGCAATGGAAGAGCTAGTTTAATCAGGAAATAACGGAACAGTGGGTCCTCAGGATAAATTTCAGATATTCCTTTTCCTCCAACAGTGATGCTTTTAATTTTCCCGGGCAGATTAAATACCGGTTCTGAAAACCTTACATGTATGGTGATGCTATCATCAGGAAAAACATTCAGGATCCCATAAAATGAAATGTCCGGATTGCTTCCCGATACAGAATTGACTGATCCGGGCGTGCCACCTTTTTTTGCTTCAGCAGCGATCCAGTTATCCTGGTCATAGAACGGAAATCTGGTATCAATCATTTCAAGAGACCATCCTCCTCTCGATTTCAAATCATCTTTATACCATTCTGATGAATACTCCACCCCATGAATAAATGTTCCCGAGCTGTCTGAAATGTAAATAAGCTCTCCTCCTAAAGTAAGAGAAGGAAATTGCTTCATCCCGATAACTCCGCCATATTTTGCAAAAAGCATAGTAT
This sequence comes from Bacteroidales bacterium, assembly GCA_049792755.1. GTDB lineage: Bacteria > Bacteroidota > Bacteroidia > Bacteroidales > VadinHA17 > LD21. The sequence goes on from JBARBF010000008.1 coordinate 29,342, forward strand.
CCTGTAATGCACAGATGATCAGGATACCGGAAGGCCTGATAGTAGTTTCCGGGAAAGGAATACTTCTGTTGCCGGTTGAAAGTTTCCAGTTTTTCAGATTGAAGGCATATTCAGTTCTGTTGGTTATTTCAATATAATCTTTCCCGGGTAATGAAACTTCCGGTACCGGATCTGCCATGATTTCAGAGATTATAACATCTCCTGTCTCTGCCCATGCAGGAGTAAATCCTATCTGAACATTCTGAGCACAATTGCCGGAATTGTCACATATATTATTGATAATAAAATTGTTCAAAGTTCTATTTGTTAACATTTCTGAAAATACAACTCGATAGATCAGATTATTTATCTTAATAACAGATACAGCTTTGTTTTCCGGTACATTCAACGAAAAGTTTTCCGGAACCATTGTCCGATCTGCAGGTTCTTCATCAAAAGAGAGTTCAGCCGCATACTTTCCCGAAGCATTACAACCCGTGATAACGGGAGCTTCATTATCTGCATAAAAATTGCCTTCAATGCTGATGTCATCGACCCAGAGAAGCCGGTCACGGGTGGAGGAGTATTTATAATATATTCCGAACCAGGCAGGATTAAATAATTCAGCATCAGCAGATGAGGCCATTCCAATGAGGTTATCATTCAGACTGTAAACAGAAATGGTCCAATTTCCCTCCTGCGATCTTTCAACATTTATTTTTGCTGCGTCTGTTGTTCCAATAACGGTTTGCCAGTTTATCCGGCTGTTTATTACAGTTGTGACCTCTTTACCCTTTACCTTCCAGAGACGGAGAGTATCATCATATCCTGTCAGGTTAACTCCGATTGCAAAGCCGTTCGTGTTACCATCGGGTGACATGTTAACCGGATCATTATCAGACATCAGGAATACTGACCAGTTATTTGATGAAGAGGGGTCATATCCGTGCCTGACAAGAAAGGACCACATGGTTAAACCCTGAGATGGATGGAGGTTATGTATCGGTACTCCGATCTGGTCAATACCTGCATCGGGATTATCGAAGATATGATGCAATGAAAACCTCCCTGACAGGCTTGCAGCAGTGTCGGCTTTCCAATGGTCATCGGTACTTTGAACCCAGGTGGCAAGATTTCCCGATTCAAATGTTTCCACAATCTGGCCAAATGCCGTTACAGGCATTAATAAAGCCAGCAAAATAACTTTTTTCATGCAGCGGGACGAATTGAAAAAAAAGTTAATTTTGACAGTTTTAATGTCATAGTAAATTTAAACAATAACTTAATTTATTCCAAACAAATTAATATGAAAATTGCTGTTGTGGGAGCCACCGGGATGGTTGGCAGGACAATGATGAAAGTGCTTGAGGAGAGAAACTTTCCTGTATCACAACTATTGCCTGCCGCATCTGATAAATCTGTGGGTAAAGAGGTCATTTTTCATGGAAAACCGGTTAAGGTTGTAAGCGTTATGGATGCAGTTGAAGCAAGACCTGAATTTGCCATTTTCTCAGCCGGGGCATCGACTTCAAGGGATTGGGCTCCTCTTTTTGCAAAAAACGGAACTATTGTAATTGACAACTCCTCCTACTGGCGGATGGATAAAAATATCCCGCTGGTCGTTCCTGAAATAAACAGCCATGTTATAAAAAAGGGAGACCGTATTATTGCTAATCCCAACTGTTCAACAATACAAATGGTAATGGCATTAGCTCCTCTGCATAGAAAATATAAAATCAAACGTGTGGTAGTAGCAACATATCAATCGGTTACCGGTACCGGGGTAAAGGCCGTCACTCAGATGGAGAATGAAAGAGCCGGGATTAAGGGAGAGATGGTATATGCACATCAGATTGATAAAAACTGCTTCCCTCACGGGGGAACTTTTCAATCGGACGGATATACTACTGAAGAACAGAAGCTGCTTGACGAAACGCGCAAAATACTTGAAGATCAGACAATCCAGGTGACAGCAACGGTGGTAAGGATACCGGTTGTCGGCGGACACTCAGAAGCCGTTAATATTGAGTTTGAAAATGATTTCAAAATCGAAGATGTTGTTAATTTGTTAAATCAGTTCCCCGGAGTTATTGTTTATGATAATCCTAAAGAGAACAAATATCCTATGCCTATTCTTGCCCATAACAGGGATGAGGTTTTTGTCGGAAGGATCAGAAGAGATTTTTCAAGAGAAAAATGCCTTAATCTCTGGATCGTATCGGATAATATCCGGAAAGGGGCTGCAACTAACGCAATTCAGATTGCTGAATATATGGCGGATAACAGATTATATTAAACTCTGTTTACCTACCTTTAGCGCCCCAATCCCCCTAAAGGGCATGGCCGTCAACCTAAGATTTAATTAATTCTAAGGATGCTGAAAATCAATTAAATATGTTTATTGGAGCCACTTACGTGATACTTTGTCTCAGTCGGCCTCTCCTCAAACCCCTCCCCCGAAGTGGGAGGGGCTTTAATTCATGATAAATGTGATCTCCCCCCGCTCACATCGGGAGAGGGGGACCGAGGGGGAGAGGCCGATAAATCAAACTAAACAAAATCATTAGGTTGACGGCCATGCATTAAGGCGGGACTAATTCGCTCACATAAAGAAAATATTCTTAAAAACGAGGATTATTCCCCTTTTAGAGGGGTCCTACACATCAAACAGGAAATCATTATAAGGATACTTTTTTACATGAATCTTCCTAACCTCTTCATATAGAACCTTCCTCAGTTCTTCAATGTTTTCTTTTGTTTTTGCAGAAATAAAAACTGTCAGGTGATGTTTATCTGAAGACATCCAGGTCTTTTTCAGATCTGATAAGGAGTAATTATCTTTTAACACGGGAGAAAGATCATCTTCATCTTTGACGATATGGGTGAATGCGTCTATTTTATTAAAGACAATAATAAGGGGCTTTTCGGATACTCCAAGATCTTTCAGGGTATTATTGACGATCGTGATCTGTTCTTCAAAGGCCGGATGCGAGACATCAACTATGTGTATAAGGAGATCTGATTCACGAACCTCATCGAGAGTTGATTTGAAAGATTCAATAAGGTCGGTTGGCAGCTTGCGAATAAATCCTACGGTATCAGAAAGCAGAAATGGAAGATTGCCAATTACAACTTTTCGCACTGTGGTATCGAGAGTTGCAAAAAGTTTATCTTCAGCAAATACATCCGATTTGCTTAACAGATTCATTATTGTTGACTTGCCGACATTCGTATAACCCACAAGCGATACCCTGGTCATTTTTCCACGGTTTTTCCGCTGTGTGGCCATCTGGGTATCAATTTTTTTTAGCTGATCTTTCAGCAGCGAAATCCTATCCCTGATCACTCTTCTGTCGGTCTCAATCTCAGTTTCCCCCGGGCCTCTTAATCCGATCCCTCCTCTTTGCCGCTCAAGATGTGTCCACATTCCTGTCAACCGGGGAAGAAGATACTGATACTGTGCAAGTTCTACCTGAGTACGGGCGTGAGATGTTCGCGCCCGCTGTGCAAAAATATCGAGGATCAGGTTTGTTCTGTCGAGAATCCGGCAACCAAGCGTCTCTTCAATGTTTCTCATCTGACTTGGTGACAGTTCATCATCAAAAATTGCAATATCTATTTTATTCTCACTTATGAATAATGCGAGTTCCATAATTTTACCCGAGCCAACAAAAGTCCTGGGATTAGGAACATCAAGTTTCTGGATAAAACTTTTTATCGGCTCAGCCCCGGCAGTCTCAGTCAGAAATGAGAGCTCCTTGAGGAAGTCTTCAACTTCATTTTCATCCTGCCCGGGATATAAAATACCAATCAGAATTGCCCTTTCCCTGGGTTTATTTGTTTCAATCATTCTCACGTTTTTAAAAACAACTAACCACAAAGGTCGCAAAGATTTAAAACAAAGAACGCAAAGGAACTGAATTTCGTTCAAACTTTGCGTACTTTGAGCCTTCTTAGCGCACTTTGCGGTTAAAGGTTTCTATAGTAATATCTTAATAAATAAACCTCCTGTCATTTTGAATGGTCTCCCTGATAGCCCTTTTCAGCGGTTCCGAACACCGGATAACCATTTCTATATCGGTTGGAAATGGCACGATTGATGTTTTTGTTCTTTCAAGCTGATTTGCATTAAGCGCCTGGATATCTCCCAGTGCGCGGGAAGAAATATTCTCAAAATTCGATTCTGCCCTTATCGGATCCCTTTTCAGCTCTTTATTTGGGTTGATCTGAATTACATTTATATCACCGTCTATATGACAGGTTTTAGATTGAACTGTTTCGACGAGAGCACACTGAAGATTTTTATATTTTGGTATTTTAATATCATTCCCGAGCGAATCTTGCACAACATTGCCCTTTTTATCAAGGACATACGTAAAACCATCCTGAATCCTCTTTTTAATAACTGAGTCTCTCTGTAAAGACTGATCGGGACTAACCCAGATGCTTTTGACATTCACATTGACATAATAATCGAATTGTGTGTTTTCATTAAGATTTTGTGTATAGTATTCAACCCATTGCGAGTTAAGCCTCGGGAAGTCGAGAGCCAGAAGGTTATCCTCAAACTCCCTGGGAAATTTCAGCATCGAATTGTTTTGAATTGATATAAATACTCTGCTCATGCCTCTGAGTTTAGCATCCTGAATCTTATTATCAATCCCTTCATAATCACCAACATATTCCTTTGCACGTAAGTATTCTGCGAAAGCCTGCCTGTAGGATTCCTTGATCCCGCTTTTCATAAGTTCATCACCATGCATATAGTAGAAATCAGCGGCTTTGTGTTTTGCATCAACCATGTCAGGCATATAATCGATATACGGGAAATCGATTGATCGCCCATTCAAATTCAAAGGAGCTACTGTTCTTACAAGCGACTGTCTGTCATTAAGCGCTTTTAAAACAAGATATATCTCATCCCAGTTATCTGGTTTCCCTTCCATTTTCAGCATCCGTACTCTTTCATTGTCCTGTTCATTCGCTACTTTATAGGCCTGGCTTAGAATCCCGATCTGATCAGCATCTTTAGGATCTTTTCTAAGTTGTTTAACGGCCTTCTGGATTGCAGCATCATAGTTTCCTTTCTCCAGTTGTTTCTTTGAAGAACCACAACCTGAAAAGAGGATGGTGAGAATAAAAACCAGGGGTAAAATTCTTTTCATAGAGTTTAAATTTAATATAGAGGTTGATAAAGATAAGAAAAACATTGAAATCGGAAAGATGTATAACTTTCTCTTTCGTGGATCACTGAACTTCAAAAACTAAAATTCAGAGGGATTGAGTATCTTACTCTGACAGGTTCTCCCCGTTGGAGGCCCGGTGCCCATTTGGGTGATTCTGATATAGCTTTTACAGCCTCATCATCTAACAAGGGGTCAACCCCTTTGACAACTGTCACATTGCTTACCGAACCATCTTTCTCAACTATGAATGTCAGAAAAACTTTTCCTCTGATCTTCTTATCGACAGCAGCCTTCGGATAAGTAGTCCGATTTTGGATCCACAGACGGAATTTTTCCAGTCCTCCCCCCCTAAAAGAGGGCATTACTTCAACTAGGACAAACGGTTCATCTGTCTCAGTTCCATTCTGTCCTGACATCTGGTTGTCACCTTTGCCTGTTCCTGTTACATCAACCTTATCATTGACAGTCTGATTAAGATACTCATCCGTTGAAAGTGGTGATTTTTCAAGTGGCAAAAGGCTATCGACAACTACAGGTGGTACATATTTTACAATCTCTTCAACATGTACATCTTTTGGCGGCGGCGGGGAAGGAGGAATATAAATCTCTTCTTTTGGTGGTTCAAGGGTTTCCATATCAACCTGAACATAGCCCCTGTTTCCCATCAGAACATTATCAGAACGCGAAATCAGCAGGAACGGGATTATTACAGCTGAACTTACAAGCACCGATGCCAGAATTATTCCTGCAATAACGACCGAGTTATATCGTTTCCGAAGCTGATAAGCGCCGTACTCCCTGTTCCGCTTTTGAAAGAGAAGATCATCAATATCGAGCCATTTTCTAAGGTTGTCGTACATGCTTACAGTTGATATCGAATTCAAATAAGATCACTTTTATTAACATTATCAAAGCAATAATAAAGCAAATTGAAGCTCTTCGCAGCAAGCTACGAAGAACCGATCCCACCTAAGCGGGAGAGCTCGGCGAAGCCATTGTGCTCGCGGGGATTCAAAATCATTAATAATACCACTTTGTTCCTTCCCGGACAAATGTAAGTAAAAGTTAATCCGGAGCTTAAATTGTCGGGCAAAATTACAAAATAGTAGCTTTTTGCCAAAACTATAATGTTAAGGATTTCATAAATATTGAGGTTAAGGCTAAGGCTAAGGCTAAGGTTAAGAACCTCTCAACCTTAACCTCAACCTTAACCTTAATCTTGTCCGCTACAGAACCGGGGATTTGTAAATTTTCAATTTATTCTTACATTTACCAACTCATCGGGGGTTTAGCTCAGTTGGCTAGAGCGTGTGACTGGCAGTCACAAGGTCAGGGGTTCGATTCCCCTAATCTCCACCTTCGCCCTCCGACGCTTTAGCGTCTGAGGGCTTTTTCATTTATAGTAAATATTCTCGCTAAACCTTTCACAGGCTATGACAGAGCCAGTCCACTGTTCCGGACAAGTATTTTAGCATAGACGGGTTTCATATTTAATATCTGATTTTTGTAAGAACAAACATTTCAGTTATTCAAAAATTATTTATCTTAGTTCCCGGAATAAGTATTTAGATGCATAAGGCTGGATTGTAGGAAACTTTTAAAAAAGAAATCTTTTCTTTTTGTAGAGAAATCCTCACAGAAATCTTAGTCAAGTAATTGTCCTGCATAAATTAAAAATTAATGCAGGAGGTGGTTATTTGGTATTGCGCTGAAATCAAATTTATCACTTGACAGAGCTCAAAGAAAATATCGATAACAGCATTTTTCATGCTGCCCGGTGCCTGGTAAGGAAAGTTACAACAAAAAAGTTGTTCCGGAGAGTTGGATTGTTTGCACTGGGAATTACAGCTATATGCTGGCAGACAATAATCACGTTGCCGATAAAAGGTACAATAGTTGCCGACCAGCTTACAATTACCAGTCAACCGCTGCCTCAGACTGATTGCTATGGAAACCATGTGGAATTTTCGGTAGGTGTAACCGGCTCTGTGGGAACAGTTTCCTTCCAATGGCAACAAAGACCACCCGGTGGTAATTTTTCTGATATAAGTGGTGCAACAGGCGCCTTACTTTCAATCGACAATATAGGTGTTAACAGTCAGAATATTAATGGTACCGAATACCGGGTATTAATTACAGATGAATCAGGTACTATAAGTTCTGATCCGGCCTTATTAAGTATTAACTCTATTACATCTCTGACACCTGTGGTTGTAAATTCTATTATCTGCTCCGGAGGAAGCATAACTTATAAGGTATTTACTGAAGGCAATGTAACCAATAACGGATACCAGTGGTCGTGGAACAACGGATCAGGGTGGATACTCATTTTAGATGGTCCCCAATATTCAGGAACAACCTCTTCACAACTGACTATCTCAAATGCAACAACTGCTCAAAGCGGTTCATACCGGGTTTCCGTTACTTTTTCCACACTCAACCAGCCTGCGGGGGATCCAACTTGTATCGAAACAAGCTTCACGAGGGAAAGGAATCTTTTAGTAAGAGATTTACTTTTACCGCCTGTAGTTTCCAGCAGTCAGCAGATTTGTTATGGTAACATTCCTTCAACACTGACAGGAACACCGGCTTCGGGTGGTTCAGGTCCAAATTATACCTATCAATGGCAAAAGAGTACGGATGGGTACAACTGGACTGACGTCCCCGCTGCAAATGCCCTTTCATACTCCCCACCTGTGCTAACAGCAACGACATATTACAGGATTGTCGCCGGTGATGGAGGAACACCTTCGTGCGGACCTGTTAACAGTGGATCGGCACAGGTTACGGTTAATCCCATTCCAACTACATCTCCAATATATCATAGATAGAAATGAACCAATAATTTACCAATTAAATTAAAAAACAATGTACGCACTAAATCAATTAAAAAGAGAACTTCGATTGCTTAATCAGAGCAACAGGCAAATGTTCAACAATGAATTTGCAGAACTGTTTTCACGAAGTGTAAAAGTTGCTGAACAGCAAAAAAAGGATGTTGAAACTGATAAGATGATAAAATTTAAAAATCATTTTTATGTAAAAGCAGAAAAATTAATACTCAGATCAACTCTCATAATGCTACTGTTAACGTCTACTTTTAGAGTATGGGCTCAAAGTGATCCGAGTCCGGCACAATCAGTCAGCCCGGGGAATGAACCCTACATGGTTACAGCCACTACCGGTTCCACCTATACCTGGAGCATTACACCGGGAACTTCCGGCACTGAATGGAAAATAAACGGTACCGGAAACAATATTACAGTAGACTGGAATATCACGGGAGTTTATACCTTATCCGTTGTAGAAAGAAATGCTTCAGGGTGTATCGGACAACCTAAATTGGTCATAGTTACTGTAACTGAACTACCCAGAGTAATAGCAACGCCTTCTTCTGAAGCTATCTGCAGCAGTTCCGCAACAAATATTGCATTATCAAGCAACATCGGTAATGCTACATTTGCATGGACAGCTGCTTTAACAAGCGGAACAGCAACCGGATTCTCTAACGGAACCGGAGCAACGATTGTTCAGACACTTACCAATACCGGAACTTCTGCAGCAACTGTTTCATATACTATCACTCCAACTGCTAATGGCACTGCAGGAACTCCACTTACAGTTGTTGTAACTGTTTATCCGGTACCTGTACCAAAAATAACACCGACTGCCAATCCGGTCTGTTTCGGAACTGAAGGTGTTGTTTATACAACAGAGCCTGGCATGACAAGCTATACATGGTTAACAACAGGAGGTATTGTATCAGCAGGTGGAACTTCCACAGATAATACAATTGCTGTAACATGGAATGGCTCGGCACCTTACTCATTAAGCATAAATTATCGTGATGCTCACGGATGTACAGCAAATAGTCCGACAATACAGAATGTCACTGTAAATCCGCTGCCCGTCACCTCGCCTATATATCACAATTAGATGATAAGAATGAAACAGGATGCTTAGAAAACATCTGTGCATATTATTGTCCGGCATGGTTCTGTTCAGCTCTGTAAGAGTGGAGGGACAGCTATCTATGCCGGATAATGTATGTTCAGGACAATTCAGGCATTATACTGTCAATTCAAATCCGGGTTCAGCTTATACCTGGAGTATTGATGGAGCAGTTCAGCCCGGGTTTACTTCAAATGAATTTTTTCATATTTGGAATACTTCAGGTACTTATTTACTGGAAGTGCAGGAACGATCTGCGGATGGATGCCCGGGACCTGTGAGATCGGGACAGGTGTTTGTCCATCCGCTACCGTCCCTTACCGCTTCCGGTGTCAACTCTGTTTCACAATCAGAGTATGGTAAAATAGACTTCACCTTTACCGATGTTCCCGATGGAACCTATACAATCACATATGCATCAGGTAGTTTTACCAATGTTATTGTTCTGGACGGAATAGCCACTGTAACAGCGCCACCAGGATTATTCGATGACCTTTCGATAACTGTTGCAGGTTGTATGTCATCTGCATCAGCGAATATTGTAATATCCTATCCTGAACAACTAAATCTGGTTATACCTGAAGCATTCTCTCCTAACGGAGATCTCGTTAATGATGTATGGAATATTGGCAATATAGATTTATACCCATACGCAGAAGTTACAATCTATAACAGATGGGGTCAGACAGTGTGGAAATCAGAACAAGGCTACCATCTGCCCTGGGATGGAAAAAGTAATGGAATTAATCTGCCAGTTGACTCATATCATTACGTAATTAATTTGCATAACAGATCAAAACCAATTGTTGGAGAAATAACAATTGTAAGATGAAAATAAACTTTTTAGTATTAGTTGAAAAGGGGGTTCTCATAATTTGTCTTGTTGTTTTGGGCCAGAGATCATTTGCCCAGCAGCTGCCTTTATATGATCAGTACCTATATAACAAATTTCTGATCGACCCTGCACATGCCGGAAGCGACGGATTTACCAGCTTTAACATGACCGTCCGAAAACAATGGATCGGCTACTCCGGTTCACCCACAACTTGTTCTATAAGCTGGCAAACCAGAATACTTAAAAGGGGCTACAAAATAAAAAAGAATATTTTTGACCAGACAAAGTTAACACCAAAAAACGATGGGAAGGTAGGTTTAGGGGGCTATATCTTCAGCGACAGGAATGGACTTGTACAAAGAACAGGTTTCCAGGCAACCTATTCCTATCACATGTGGCTTAAAAAATTTACTCAAATATCTTTGGGTTTGGCTTTTTCCGGATACCATTTTATTATCAATGCAAATGAATTAAGTTTTGCAGACAGGAATGAACCATGGCTTAATAATAATTTGCGAAGAGGGGTATTTGTACCGGATATGGATTTTGGAATTTATCTGTTGAATCCCCGGTTTGACTTTGGTTTTTCCGCATTACAACTTTTTGGCGCTGCTACCAAGATTGGGGATAATGCATATAGAAATTTCAGGATGTACAGGCACTTTTATACTTTTGGATCCTGTTATCTTGGTACAGGAGGCAGAACTGAATTCGATCCTTCATTACTGTTTAAGATATCCGAACAACTTAAACCACAAGCGGATATTGGTATTACCTATGTTTATGACCAGAGACTATGGTTAGGCTTAACCTACAGAACCGGCGGAGGTTTGATTGCGAATATGCGTTGCAGATATATCCCTGATCATTCAAAATGGGCACAGCTCTTTTTCGGATATGCTATCGATTTAACTCTCAATGAGATTCAAAGCGTGACATATGGAACTCATGAATTAACTGTTGCATTGAAATTTGGCGACAGCTCAAGGAAATACAGGTGGCTCGATCGATTTTAATCCGTGACGCAAAGGAGAATGCTAAAAAATCTTTACTGTCCGGCGAATATTATGAGATCCTTCGCTCCCCTGCCCCGGCAAATTACTGTCATTCTGAGTCTCTAAACAAAATTGCACACCAGATTTTATGACAACTGGCTCTGAAAGAGCCCAATATGAATAACCCCTGGGGCAGCCAGGGGTAGACGTCTTCCCACTTTTTGCAGCTCTGAAGGAGCTGAAAATTATTGTTGCGGAAATTACTTTTCATCAACTTTGCAGACTGGTTATCATTTGTTCCAGAAAACTTTATTAAGCCCATTCAGGGCTTTAAACCAGTAGGTTACCTGTGCCCCCGGCTTCACCGCATAGCCGTTAACTTAAGTATATATATAACTCATTAAGTATTTTAGGATGAGATACTTTATGCTTTTTCTCTTCTATTATTATTGACTCTGTTAATGTTAAAATGATTTTTGTCAGCCACTTAAATATCCCGTTCTTGACTCTTGCTAGTGATCGAATGGTCATAGAAAATCTAAGAGCTCGTTTATAAAATTTTATGACACTGCATGCCACTGTTGGATGAATTTTTCTAGCTACAAGATTGGTAATTTGAAAAATTTTCCAATTTAATATTATCCAAATAAATTTCGCTAGCAATTGACATTCAAGACGTTCCTTTTTTATATATTTTACTTTATGTATAGATAAGTGTGACTTCCATGCTTTAAAGATTATTTCGATTTGCCATCTTAGTCTGTATGTGCTTTGTATTTGTGCAATTGATAATACTTCTTTTGGAACATTGGTTATAAAAATGCTGTATTGAGACTTGATTTTATAATCTTTTGACAGTTGATAGCCATTCTTTCTATCAGCATAATCTGCTGCCCTTCTAATACGCTTTTCGCTCACTATTTTATCCACAGGAAATAGTACCATTCTTGCTTTGATTTTTTTTTGATTTCCAATGAACACTTCCAATTCCATTTCATTGGCTTTTGATTTTTGCATTCTTTTATGCAATTTTCCCCAATTAATTTTTTCAAATCCATTTGGTGTCAAGATGGATATTCCAATAGTAGGAAGTCTATTAAGAAAAAATGCATCCTTATCCTCTATCGATTCCAGATATTTAAAAGTTGTATAACCTAAGTCTCTTATATACAGATCTCCGGATTGTATGTTATCCAACGTTTCCTTGGAGTCAAGTTGATCATTACGTGTGGCTTTAGTTAGTTCCAAGTATGTCCAATTGCCTGATAGAATGTCATATTCATACTGAATATTCATCATGGAGACTTGTCTATGATAGACCTTAAATCCCGGATAGTCAGAAAAAAAGCGGTCAGGCATACGGAATTTTGTTGAATCCTTGATACATACTTTATTAAAAAAGCCTGATGGGATAGATTTGTTCCCAAAATCTAGATGACTAGTTACCAGTTGAGATAGTATTGCTTTCAAAAAGGAAACTGCTTCAGGAGTAAATCTTTTCCTGTTTTACGCACTTTTTAAAAATAGCTTCTGAAACCCGCAATTAATGGGGATTGATTTTTGAATTTGGGTGTTGCAAGCTATCTTTATGGTATGTTTTTGCGGAAATTAAAGAATCGATCTGGAAGTGTGTCAGTTCAAATCATATCCAAAAGTTCTGGGAAATATAAAGTTTTAAGGACAATTGGGAGCTCATCCGACGATCAGGAAGTTCATAAACTCGTTTATTTAGCCAAGCATGAAATAGAAAGAATTTCCCAGCAACCAGAGCTATTCATTTCAGAGAGTGATACGATTGTTGAACAAGTTTTTTCCTCATTAGACAATGCGAGCATCAGAACTGTCGGGCCAGAGATTATCTTCGGCAAAATTTATGATAATATTGGTTTTGGAGCGATACAAGAAGAACTTTTTCGACATTTGGTCTTGGCACGGTTAGCGTTTCCCTTGAGTAAGTTAAAGACTATTGATTATTTGTATCGTTTTCAAGGAGTGATGCTTGATATAGATGCAGTATACCGTTTTTTAGACAAGCTTAATAACAAACTCAAAGATCAGGTAGAACAGATAGCATTTGCGCATACGTTAAAGGTTTTGCAAGGTAGTATCAGTATTGTTTTTTACGACATGACAACCCTTTACTTTGAAGCAAGTGATGAGGATGATTTACGAAAAACAGGATTTAGTAAAGACGGCAAACATCAAAATCCACAAATATTTTTAGGCCTGCTTGTTGGTTTAGGTGGGTATGCCATTGGGTATGATGTTTTTGAAGGAAATATTTATGAAGGTCATACCCTGATTCCATTTATTGAAAAAATCAGTAAAAAATTTAATTTGGATAAACCTGTTATTGTAGCCGATGCCGGACTATTATCAAACGAAAACATTAAGGCCCTTAGAGAAATGGATTATCAATACATCATTGGGGCAAGGTTGAAAAATGAATCAGAAAAGATAAAGAAACAAATCCTGGACAAGAAGCTCGGTGATGGACAAATGCTTTGTATAAAAACCCAAGCAAAAACGAGACTTATCGTAGCTTATGCCACAAACAGGGCTATCAAAGATGAACACAACAGAAAAAGAGGCTTACAAAGATTGGAAAAGCAGATCAAAGCCGGTAAACTGACCAAATCAAATATCAACAACAAAGGCTACAACAAATACTTAAGATTAGTCGGCGACGTATCCATTGAGATTAATTACGAGAAGTTTAATAACGATAAATCGTGGGATGGACTTAAAGGGTACAGAACAAATACGCAACTCAGTGATAAACAAGTAATAGAAAACTATAAGAATCTGTGGTACATCGAAAAAGCGTTTAGAATGTCAAAAACAGATCTACGAATACGTCCCATTTATCACAGACTCAGACACCGAATAGAAGCTCATATCTGCATATCCTTCACAGCTTATTGCATTTACAAAGAGTTAGAAAGAGTGCTTTACCAAGAGAAATCAAATCTATCCTTAAAAAAATCAGCAGATCTAACCCATAATATGTATCAGATAACCTATACATTACCTGAATCGAAACACACAAAAACTCAACTTCTCAGAATGGATGATGAGCAAGCAGAGCTATACCATATTATCAACAAAAACTTTTAGGGTGTTGCAACGCTGAAAACAGGAGGAAACTGCTTCAGGAGTAAATCTTTTATGTAGTGCTTCCCTTGACACAATGCAATCGAAATTTTCTTCCAGATCGCACTTTATATCTAGCAAACTGGTGTGTTCCTGATCTATGCTATTGTAAAGCAGCGTATTAACGAACTTCACAGCATCAATTTTACTCGACCGTTGAATAAATTTATGGGACCTGGCCAGGTTATTAAGAGTATTGGTATTCAGAAGTTCATCAAACCCATTCTGAACTTCTTTAAATTGTTGATAAACAGTTGGTTTATCAACAACATCAAAAGCATTTTTCCTCTATAAAAAGAGTATATTTAATAAAAAAAGGCGGCACAATAGGCATAAAAAATCACCGCCTTTTTAATACAATTATTAAATACTATACAAATATGAGGAAAAAACAGATACTTTCCCCGGAAGGGGAGGTTTATTTTTATAACACTTTATTGTCCAATATTTTATCACCTTAAGTTAACGGCTATGGGCTTCACCGGGGGTTATTCATATTCAGCCACTTCGTGGCTTGAAAAACAAAATTAATATATTAGATTCCTTAGTCAAATTTAGGTGTGCCTCTTAATCTTGAGATATAAAATGTTGTCATAAGTAACGAAACGAAGTGGAGTGAAGAATCTTATAATCATTTTAACAAATTTGTTGAATAGCATCAGATATCCTCAATCTTTTTGCTTTTCTTCTGAGGTTTTAAAATTCTTACTCCCAATGTCACCTGGTGACTGCCAAATGTATTTAACGCTACATTGGTACTGAAGTTATACGAATAGTTAATCACAATTCCGTTATATACTTCACCACCTAACCCAGCTCCGAATATTCCGCCTGTTCTCAAAAGTAAATTTCCCCAGAAGCGTTTGTTCCATGTAACGGTAGGAGATATTTCGAATAGCATTGGTACATGCTGGCCACCTCTTAAAATGAAAATCGGATCGACATCCCATTTACTATCGATCTTGAAAAGATATGAGGCGTGTAAAAGGAAGTTTTTCAACGGTTTATAGGTCATATCACTATTTGCATACTTAACTGTCCCAAACATAACATTTGAGAACAGAACTCCTGCTTCCGCCTTCTTGTACCTGTATAAAGCGCTTATATCGGTTGCAAACTTGATTTTTGATTGTTGCTGACCATAAATAAGCGCCTGGTCCAGAACATAAGTGGGATCGTTGAAATACTTTGCAAGGTCAATTGAATTTCTGAAAAATCCCATAGATAAAGCAAAGTTAATAAAGTGTTCCCTTGCTATATTTACTTCATAAGTATATGTACCAAGAAGCAGTGTCTGTTGGAAGATATCCGTTTTGTCATAGATAAATCGTCCTCCGAATCCGACTTTACCAATCTTGTCATTATAACTAAGCTGGTAGGTCCTTGGCCCCCCGTCCAGCCCCGTCCAGTCGGATCGGTAATCAATAAAAAGGAACTTAGCGTTATGGATACCCGCAAATGCCGGGGAGAGGCTGAAGGGATTGACGCTGTAGCCTTCCAGGAAGGGGAACTGTTGTCCAAAAACAAGTGCGGGCATCAGGAAAAGCAATATGACAATAATCTTTTTCATATCTGTAGTTTTTAATTTCTCAATATTTTTATCTGACGATGTTTACAACACCTTTAATTATACCTTTTGTTGAAGATTTAATGATGTAATAATAGGTAGCAGAAGGGAGAGGATAACCATTCCAGGTACCATCCCAATCGTTCTTATAACTATCGGACCGGTAGACTGCTTGTCCATACCTGTTGTATACAGTTACCTGCAGCTTACCATAATCTTCAAGATGAGGAATATACCAGTAATCGTTAACACCGTCATTGTTAGGCGTGAAGAGTGACATAATGTTATCGAAGGTAGGAAGAGTGGTGATTGCCTGTACCACATCCGGAGCAGGATTCCAGTTATTATCACCTGGCTGCGTAGCTGTGATTTCAAAAGTACCATCCTGATTAATTACCAATACATTACCATTCAGACTGGCGATTTTCGGGTTGGATATTTCAAAGCTTACAGGAAGCCCGCTTGATGATGTTGCATCAAGCTGGAATGTCTGAGACATTCTTAATCCGGCAGGTACCTGAGCAAATGTGATAATCTGATCAGCTTTATTGACTGTAAGTACCCCATTCACATAAGTGATGACATAATTATTATCTAGAGCTCCGCCTATTGTAATCGGATATGTTCCAGCATCAGCTGATGCAGGGGCTCCGTCGCTATTTATTGTGATACCTGAAACAGCATCACCACTTACCAGACCGACAGTTGTGAACTCTGTTCCTTCAAAAGTCAGAGCAGTTCCGTAAGTTTTTGATAAATCATCAGCTGTGATAGTTAATGCTTTAGGAAGTATATCAGCAATCAATGCAGGCTGTGAGAAAGTATAATTAGCTGCACTTGCTCCTGCAATGGTAAATCCGGATGTAGTAACCGGTTTGCCTGTACCGGCATTCTTATCAGCGAAGGTTCCTGTAGCTCCGGTTGAAATCAGGTCAATGATATCTGTTGCAGCAACACCGACAAGGACAGCACTTCCGGTATTCAAAGTAGCTGTAGTTGTTCCATCATAGACTTTGTTGTTTGCTGTTACACCGGATATTGTCAGACTGGCTATTGTTATATCAGCAGTTAAGGAAGGCTGGGTCAAAGTATAATTGGCTGCATCAGCTCCTTCAAGTGTAAAGCCTGCTGTTGAAACTGACAGAGCCTGGCCTATATTCTTGTCTGCAAAGGTTCCTGTGGCACCAGTTGAGACCAGATTAACATCATCACCTTCCAGAACACCCACCAATGTTGCATTATCAGTATTTAAAGTAGCGGCGGTTGTTCCATCATAGACTTTATTATCTGCTGTTACTCCTGTAATTGTCAATCCTACTGAAGTGATATCAGCTGTGGCAGTCGGTTGGATAAGAGAGTATTTATCAGCATCAGTTCCTGTAATAACGAATCCTGAAGTAATAACTACTTTACCCGAACCAACATTTTTATCCACAAAGCTACCTGTTGCTCCGGATGAGACAAGACTTACTGCATCTGTTCCTAAGACTCCTACCAGTGTTACATTTGAAATATCAAGAGTAGCTGTGGTAGTTGCGTCATAAACTTTATTGCTTGCAGTAACACCGATAACCGTCAATCCATATTCTGTAATATCTGCCGTTGCTGTGGGAGCACCAATTAAGGACAGTGTATAGTTAGATGCATCACTTCCTGAAATCGATGAACCGGTAAGGCTGACAGGTTTACTCTGGCCTATAGTTATATCATTGAAAACTGCAACAGCCGTCAGGGTAACATTATCACTGCCTGCTATTGTAAGAAGAGTCAGATTATTTGAGGCAATGGTTGCAGAAGTTGTACCGTCATATATTTTATTGTTGGCGATAAATGTGCCTCCAATGGTAAGTACTCTGGTAGTAATGTCAGCTGTTGCTGTAGGAGCACCGGTTAAGGACAAAGTATAATTTGTTGCATCAGTCCCAGTGAGAGATGAACCCGTAAGACTTACAGTTTTGCCTGTACCAACAACTTTATCTGCAAAGACAGCTGTAGCTGCCAGGCTAACGTCATCAGTACCTGCCTTCGTGAGAAGTGTCAGACTGTTAGTTGCTATGGTTGCAACTGTTGTAGCGTCATACACCTTGTTGCTTGCAGTAAATGTGCCTCCAATTGTGAGTTCTTTGGCAGTAATATTCGCTGTGGCAGTAGGCGCTCCGGTAAAGGACAAGGTATAGTTTATTGCATCAACCCCTGTAAGAGTTGAACCTGTAAGGCTGACGACTTTACCTGTACCAATAGCTTTATCATTAAAGACTGCTAAGGCTACCAGGTTGACATCATCAGTACCCACCTTCGTGAGAAGTGTCAGACTGTTATTTGCTATTGTAGCAGCAACAGTACCGTCATATACTTTATTGTTCGCAGTAAATGTTCCTCCAATCGTTAATACTTTGGCAGTAATGTCAGCGGTTGTAGTGGGCAGACCGGTTAAAGACAAGGTATAATTTGGTGCAGCAGCACCGGAAATTGATAAGCCTGTAAGGGTCACCGGTTTGCCTGTACCAGCTGCTTTATCTGCAAAGACAGGTGTAGCGGACAGTGTAACAATATCACTGCCTACTATTGTGAGAAGAGTCAGATTATTGGATGCAAAAGTCGCAGAAATGGTACCGTCGTATTCCTTATTGTTCACAGTGAATGTGCCTCCAACGGTAAGTACTCTCAGGTTAACAGTTAATGTACCAGCTACATAGCTGATCGTATAGTTGTCCAACCCGATTCCTACGGCTGCGGAAGCATTAATTGTGTAAGGACTGCCGGCAACCGTTGCATTTGCAGCAGCTCCGGTACTTGTAAGTGTAATACTGTTAATTACATCACCGGTTGCCAAAGCTCCGGCAGGAATTGTGAATTCTGTGCCTGCAAAGGACACAACATCACCATATGTTTTTGTCCTGTTTGAAGCCGTTATGGTAAGCGCTTTAGGAGTGATTGTAAAGTTGGCAGTATTATAAGTAATTGTATAGTTTCCTAGTACACCGGCAGGACTAAGTACAGCACTGATCGTATATGGGCTGCCTGCTACGGTTTCACCCAATGTCCTTGAATAAACTGCTGCGACATTATCTACTGCCAGGAAGCCTGTTAAGATTCCTGTGAAGGCCGGATCCGGATCACCATAAACTTTTGTCGCTGCGTTTGGTGTTACGCTTGCTGTTTTCCTGGTGATAGTAAATGCAGCAGTATTGTAGGTAATCGTATAGTTGCCTAATACACCGGCAGGACTAAGTGCAGCACTGATTGTGTATGGGCTGCCTGCTACGGTTTCACCTGCAGTTCTTGAATAAACTGCTGTGACATTATCTACTGCTATGAAGCCTGTTAATGTTCCTGTAAGAGCAGGATCAACATCACCATAGACCTTTGTTGCTGCGTTTGGTGTTACGCTTGCTGTTTTGGGTGTGATAGTAAATGCAGCAGTATTGTAGGTAATTGTATAGTTTGCTAATACACCGGCAGGACTAAGTACAGCGCTGATTGTGTATGGGCTGCCTGCTACTGTTTCACCTAAAGTCCTTGAATAAACTGCCGTAACATTATCTCCTGGTATGAAGCCTGATAATGTTCCGGTGAATACCGGATCTATAGCACCATAAATTTTACTTGATGCATTTGGTGTTACGCTTGCTGGTTTCGATGTGATAGTAAATGCAGCAGTATTGTAGGTAATTGTATAGTTTGCTAATACACCGGCAGGACTAAGTACAGCGCTGATTGTGTATGGGCTGCCTGCTA
>JBARBF010000009.1:0-103568 GCA_049792755.1 Bacteroidales bacterium
AAACAAGGTTGGGTTGGCGGTATTGTTTCAATAGATTCGGAACATCAAAGCCGGTTTAAAAACTTCAAATCAGCATTCTATTATTTCTTTGTTTTGCTGCTGCAATTTATTCCTTATTCGTTGGCTATCGGTGCAGGAATCCGATGTGGCATAGAATTTTATAATAATAACAAGATGAATGGATGGCATATACAAAAACTTAAAGTTCATAAAGACAGCATTATTGATTTAGGATATGTTTACATCCTCGTAGTTCCACTTTTTTTTATTGCTTCCTGTTTTGAATTTCTGTCTACATGGAATGTTTAAAATGATCATATATGAAGAATCTCAGACCAGAAAATGGATCTCCCGAATCAACAGAAGAATGGGGATGGAAATATCATCATCTGGGGATACCCACAGATAAAGTTATGCCTGAAGAAGTACATTTACCCCAATTCGGACTTTTTGTCTCCGGGTTCAGCAGCAGTCCGTTTGGAGTTGAGTGGATGCGGTTTGAAGAAAATAGTCCCGTTGACAGACTAATTCAAACTGTTCCTCATCTGGCATTCGAGGTAGTCGATCTGGATTATGAGCTTTCGGCACATGAATTAAAAGTAATCACAGAGCCCAATTCACCATCAGATGGCGTCAGGGTGGCAATGATAGAACACAATGGAGCGCCGGTTGAACTGATAGAATTTCTAAATAACAGGTAGTTATAGGGTAAAGTCAATTTATAAGGTCTTTATTAAATGAATATCATAATTTATCCTGATTTCTGTCTATATTGAACTTTTAATAGTTTCTGTCGGACATTATTTTAACTTAGCCATTAACCTAAATGATTATTAAGTATCTGACTCTTTGTAATGAATCTCATATTTAGTTTAAATTCTGTAGTTGAAAGCATCCATCCTGAGGTTTTATAAGAATGACCAGGAATGAAAACAATTTATTTAATCATTCTCCGCTGTATTTTCATTTCAACTGTTTGTGTCGCCCAGAAAAAAGAAGATACAAATATTAAAACCGTTGAAAATCCTGATTATTATACTATTACGGGAAAAATAACTGATAATTCATCAGGAAGACCTGTACCTTATGTCAATGTCTATATCTCAAGTCTGGGTAAGGGCGCCATATCAGACACAAATGGTATCTACCATATTACCATGGTAAAATCAGGTAATTACGAAATAAAATTCAGTTTCATCGGGTATAAAGATGTAGTGAAATATATTCAGCTTTCATCAGAAACCAGGTTAAATGTAACTCTCGAGGTATCATTTAATGAGCTGGAATCGGTCATTGTTACTCCCGGTATTTATAATATCGCGACTGCAGAACCAACCATGAGCACATTAAGTTCCAGGGAGATACTTCAATCGCCAAACTTTGCAAAAGATATTAACCGGTCTCTGCGGGTAATACCGGGCTTCGCCAATAATGATGTCTCGGCAAAACCACGAATCCGTGGTGGCCATTGGGATGAGACAGCAACCTATATTGATAATTTTGAAATTTATGAGCCTTATCATTTTGAAGAAACTGATGGCCTTGCCAGCATTTTTAATACCGACAATGCTAAAAATATAATAATATCGACCGGCGGATTCTCAGCAAGATATACTGATAAGATGTCAGGCATAATTGAAGTGAAGACACCTGAATATGTTACTAAAAATCAAATCAGCGCTTCAATTGATTTTCTTAATGCTTCCGTTTCCGGCAAGCTGAAAATGAGTGATAAAACCAGTATACTTTACGGCTTCAGGAGAGGATATCTTGACATGATAATGAACGCTACTGATACCAGGACGAAAATTTCTCCTGTCTATTATGATATTTGGTGTAAAGTTAATTATCAGATAAATCCGGCAAATATATTATCATTGAATTTTCTGAAAGCAAAAAATGATTTTAATCTGACTATTCCTTCAAGCTTTAATGAAAATACTTATTTCCATAATATAAAAAATAATAATTACTGTTGGATGAACTGGAAATGGCTGCCGGGGAAAAATTATTACGCACTTACCACCCTGGGATATCAGGATCTGTATGCTAACTCAGATAATCACTTTATTCAAAGTATTACAGCCGACAATACAGACAAAAGACTGGGGCAGCTTTTAATAATGACCCAGAATCATCTATGGAATATAACACCGAACAATAGCCTCGAGTTTGGATTTGAACTGAAAAAATTCCAGGAATTTTACAGGTTTAATGAAACAAGGTACGATCTGTATAATTCCACGCCAAACGAAATTTTAATTGATACAATTGATGTTAATTCACATATTAACGGTTTCACATTTGCTTCGTTTATCCAGGATACATGGTCAATAACTAAGAAAATCAATATCCTACCCGGCATTCGGTTATCGCGGCAAAGTTATTCCGGTAGTTGGTATATGGCCCCCCGGCTGGCTGTCAGCGCTGAATTATTGAGTAATCTGAATCTCAGGATTGCCTATGGCATATATTATCAACCCGATAATTTTGAAAAACTTAAAAGTTTTGAAGGACAATCGACACCTCTTTCTGCCAGCAATGAATGTATTCAATATACCTCAAGCTTAGATTATAAACTCAATAATACAACTTTCAAAATAGAAATTTACTATAAGGATTATCTTCACTTAACAGATGATTTTCGCTATGACGTGTACAACAGAATACCATTCATAATTGATCAGGGTTTTGGTACTGTAAGCGGCAAATCGAGAGGTATGGAACTTACCTGGAGACAGAAATACGGGAAAAACAATATTGTTACAGTAAGCTATGTATATGCTAAAAACACGATCCGCAACGGACTGGGTCAGGAGACATACCGGAATTTCGACCGGAGACACACCGTTACTATAAATGACATACAAAACTTACCAAGAAACTGGAGTGCCAGCTTTTTATTAATGTTTCATACCGGAGAGCCATATACTCCTTATAATATTTCATTTATAGGAAAAAATGATTCTGATCAGGAAATGTACTTCTTTCAGACTCAAGTGGAAAATAGCGGCCGGCTTCCAAGTTATAATACTCTGGATTTCAGAATTGCAAAG
Organism: Bacteroidales bacterium; assembly: GCA_049792755.1. Lineage (GTDB taxonomy): Bacteria > Bacteroidota > Bacteroidia > Bacteroidales > VadinHA17 > LD21. The sequence goes on from JBARBF010000009.1 coordinate 3,057, forward strand.
ACATGGAATTTCAGAAAGCTTCAGATGAATATCTACCTTAATATTGTTAATTTATTTAACAGCAGAAATATTACTGGTTACGGATGGTCTGCCTGGCAGAATTCAACAGGACAATGGTTTGTTTCGGAATATCAGAATTCAATGAACATTCCCAGATTTATTTCCCCCGGAATCTCACTCACTTTTTGATTTACCCGGGGCTATTAACTTTTTAAATATATAAAATGAGAGGAATAAATAATCTTAGAATAATGAACGTTAAGTTGACAGGAATTCTATTTCTCTCCATCATTTTTCTTGCGTGTTCATGCAATAATGAGAAATTTACAAGCATCACAAAAGAAGTACCGTTTGTCAGTTTGCAGGACCCGTATCGTACGCTGCCGGATTATAAATTTACAGTAAGTACTGTCACTCTAAAGTCAATATATGAAAAAAATGGCGTACAGAATCCGGATTCTTTTATTAAATATCCTGTTTCATTTCACCGATTGGTTTACACTACTACTTTTAAGGGGCAACAAATAAGTGCTTCAGGAGCCATCGTTATTCCTATTTGTCCGCAAATTGCTCCCGGTATTGTGAGCTTTCAGCATGGAACCATGTTTGCAGACAGTGATACCCCGTCTGATGCAAATTCTGACGAATTGCCTTTCTTTAACGAATATATTCTATTCATTCCCGATTATATAGGATATGGCGCATCAAAAGATATCGTGCATCCATATTTTATTTTTCAGACTTCTGCCGATGCTGTAATTGATATGATTAAAGCAGGGAAAAAATACCTTGATGATAATGGCGTGCCTTATGACTCTGATAAATTGTTCCTTTCGGGACACTCGGAAGGAGGTTACGTTACGGTTGCAGTTCAGAAAGAACTGGAAATTAATCCTGTAAATGGTCTAAAAATTACTGCCTCGGCTCCAAGTGCAGGACCTTATGATGTAGAGCTGGTTGGAAAACTGATATTTCAGAATAATACCTATCCTTCTCCCTCCTATCTTTTGCTTATTTTGACTGCATATAACGATTATTACAATTGGCAAAGACCTGCCTCCGACTTTTTTCAAATACCCTATTCGTACTTTGCAAAGTCTCTGTTAAGTGGCAACTTAAACGAAGATGAGATAAACCAGGAATTAAACACAAATCTAACATTGCTCATGGATTCAACCTTCCTGAATAATTACAGAGATGAAGGTGAAACTGAATTTAAACAAATGCTCAAATTGAATAGTGTAAATAACTGGGCAACCAAAACGCCGACACGACTTTATCATGGAACAAGCGATAATCTGGTGCCGTTTGAGATTTCGCAAAAGACCTACGAATCATTCATCTCCAACGGCTCCGATACATCTTTAGTAAAACTCATCCCCCTGCCAGGTATTGGTCATGACTATATACCTGCCTATAAACTTATACTTGAATGGTTCAAAACCTTCAAATAGATTATTAATCCGGCTGTTAGATTCTGTCTTTATTCCGAAGTTTGTTATATTGGTATCCGACAAAAACAGATGAACAAATAAAGTTTTTGGAGATCCTAAAAAGATTTAAAATATCTTTAACCTAAATTAAAAACAATGGTAAAAGGCAGCTAAAGCTCACGGAGAATGTTTCTCAGGAATAGATCCTGTATGTAGTTTTATTGAAGTTAAAGGCTTTATTATGAATGACTGGCCGGTTGAAACTGAAGCTGACTGCGTAATAACGGGTAATGGCAGATAGTATTCTTATAAAATGGCTTCTGGATTCTGATGTCTCAATTCAGTTCCAGGTCTATCGTGACCTGTTAAAGGATGACAGATCCGATTTGAGAGACAGGATTTCAATGGAAGGTTGGGGCGCAAGGTTTCTATCTTTGCGAAACAGTAACGGATATTGGGGATCAGGATTTTATTTGCCAAAATGGATCTCAACCCATTATATATTGCTCGATCTGAAAAATCTGTCTGTTTCAAAAGAGAATAAGAATGTCAAACTTACCCTGAATAAGATCCTGCTTGAAAATAAGAGTCCTAACGGAGGGATAAGCCCGGTCAAAAGTTTATCAAAAAGCGATGTTTGTGTTAATGGAATGTTTCTGAATTATGCTTCCTATTTTGGAGCAAGTGAAAATGATTTGAAATCAGTTGTCGATTGTTTATTATCAAGCCAGATGAATGACGGTGGATTTAATTGTCAATCTGACAGGAAAGGAGCCATACACAGTTCTTTACACACAACTCTTTCCGTTATTGAGGGAATCCTGGAATACTCAAAAAATGGTTATGCCTACAGATTAATGGAATTAAAGAAAGCTGAAGAAGAGTCCAGGGAATTCATTCTTGAACATAAGCTATACCAGTCACACAGAACAGGTAAAACAATTGATAAAAAAATGCTGATGCTCTCCTATCCATCACGATGGAGATATGATATTTTAAGAGCTTTAGACTATTTTCAATCTGCAGGAGTTGGTTTTGATAACCGTATATCTGATGCACTTGAGGTTTTAATGAGCAAGCGCCGGTCTGATAAGACCTGGCCGCTTCAGTCCAGACATAACGGATTGATCCACTTTGATATGGAGCAGCCGGGCAGGGCAAGCAGATGGAATACATTAAGGGCGCTCAGGGTTTTAAATCATTTTGATCTGGATAATGAATAAAATATTAAATGTTTATTTGAGGCATCTTCTTTTAGCCTGCTTTGTTCTTGGACTTATTGATAATGCTTTGCCCCAGGATGCAAAAGAGTTCACAAATAGAACCTTCCTTAAAAAACTGAATTCTGACAAATCCTATACTGAATTAAAGTCAGATATTATTGCCTCATTTGCCGGCACTCCGGCAGGTCGCTGGGGAGAATTTGTTACCGGAGTAGATGAAAAACTAGTTACCCGTAAGAAGATTGTGGCATTTACCTTTGATGCTTGTGGCGGTAAAAATGGAAATGGATTTGATAAGGAATTGATAGATTTTCTGCGAGATGAAAAGATTCCGGCAACATTGTTTGTAACCGGAAAATGGATTGATGAACAATTTGACTTATTTATCAGTCTTTCACGTGATACCTTGTTTGAGATCGAAAACCATGGCCTGAACCATAAACCATGTTCGATAAAAGGAGAAAGTGCATACGGCATTCATGGTACATCAACTATAGAAGAAGCATTTGACGAAATTGAAGCAAATGCCCGCAAAATAGAAGCTATTACCAATCATTTACCACGGTTTTACCGTTCAGCAACTGCTTTTATTGATGAAGCCTGCTCAAGCATGGCTGCAAGATTAGGTATTACACCAATAAGCTACTTGGTGTTGTCAGGTGATGCCGTTCCATTTGCCCCTGCTACAGTGATTGAAGAAAATGTCGTTAAAAAGATTGTTCCGGGAGCAATTATAATAATGCATTTTAACCATCCTGAATGGAATACAAAAGAAGCTATGGAGAAAATTGTCCCGAAACTGAGACAGATGGGTTACACTTTTGCTCTGTTAAAGGATTATGAACTAACCTCATTACAAGACGGAGAAAAAGACAAAATAAACTTAAAGGCTGATAAGTAAGATTCCTGCAACATATAAAACAAACTAATTAAACTATGAAAATTGAAAAGTGTACTAAAGATGACTTCAATGAAATCATAAGAGATATATCTGATTTTTGGGGAAGCGACAGGACATTGCATTTACATCAACCATTCCTGATCTATGAATTCGGAAATACCGCATTTGTGATAAGGGATAAGGGAATCGTGATAGCATACCTATTTGGTTTTTTCTCTCAGACAAAAAATCAGGCTTATATACATTTAATCGGAGTGAGAGAAAAGTATCAGAGAAGGGGATTGGGGAAATTGCTTTATGACAATTTTATTGAAATAGCCAGGTCTCATAAGATTCAAGAAATAAAAGCAATAACCAAACCAATTAATACAAAATCCATCAATTTCCACACAAAGAAGATCGGAATGACAATGTCTGGCGAACCTGATAAAAATGGGATCAATGTGGTAAAAAACTACTCAGGTATTAATGAAGACAGGGTGGTTTTTATAAAGGATATAGAGAGAAAAAATTAGGAGATCAATGTTAGTACCAATAGCATTGAATTTATAAAATGTGATTTAAAAAAAGATGAAGGACATCGTTATGCAACAGAGAACAGTCTTTTTGAGACAGTCTGTGAAAAATGCATTTCAGATTCAGTCAGTATTATTGAAGATCTTATCAAAACAAAATCTATTCCTTCTTACTTTCAGGATAAAGAACATTATGCACGATAAACAGCAGACCTGTCATTAAAAAAGGTGCAATAACTATAAGTGAACCGGGGTTTCCTGAGAAAGAGTGAAAAAAAACAGTTCCGGATATTGAAGCAAGTATAAAAAGAACTCCTCCGGGGATCTCCCATTTCCATGCAATGATTAAAATAATGATTAATATTATAACCGGGATATTATGCATCAGAAAACCAAGCAGCTGCATACCGAAAGACTCATTTCCACCAAATACATCAAATGAAAACATCGTCATAAAAAGGATTGAAAATATTGCCAGAATCCGTGGGAACCAATACAAAATCTTTGATATCATTTTATTATGTTACTTGTTTACAATCAAAGGTAAAAAAATATTCTATTCGAATACAATATATTATTTAACCATGACTTCGCAGTTTAGAATTATATAAAATCTGCTTATCTTTCTGAATAAAAAATCATATGGCAATAAAGTTCAAAAGATTTATCAGCCAGTATTGGATTCTTTTATTTTTGATTTCCATTAAACTTATTTTACAATATGTCCTGGTGAATCCGGTTTATGAGCTCCACAGGGATGAGTTTCTATATCTTAACCAGGCTGACCATCTTGCATTTGGATATATTTGTGTGCCTCCTTTAATGGCAGTTATTTCTAAAATAGTCTGGCTTCTGGGTGGAGGGATATTCTGGATCCGACTTTTTCCGACGCTTTTTGGTGTACTTACCCTTGTATTCACATGGCTGATTGTTGAGACATTGGGAGGCAGTTTATTCTCTATGATACTTGCTTCGGGCGCAATAGTTTTTTCAGCCCTGATAAGAATCAATATATTGTATCAGCCAACTTCTTTTGACATTTTAGACTGGACTATTATCTTCTATTTTCTGATCAAATATATTCAATCTGAAAAGACTAAGTGGCTCTATTATTTAGCAGTTATTATAGCTGTCGGGTTCTACAACAAATATAATCTTGTTTTTCTCCTTTCCGGGTTGGTTATTGGCTTTTTGCTTACAGACCAGAAGAAGGTTTTCGCCAGCCCTGCCTTCTGGAAAGCTCTGATAATAAGCTTAATATTATTGTCTCCAAATATTATATGGCAGGTAATAAATCACTTCCCTGTTTTTCAGCACATGAAAGTTTTGAAGCACAATCAGCTTGATAATAACTCATCATTAGGGTTTCTGAAAAGTCAGACTTTTTACTTTTTTGGTTCCTGGCCCCTCACTTTTGGAGCTATTATTGCTTTTATCTTTTTCAAACCTGTGAGACCTTACAGGTTTATCGGGTGCAGTTTTATAGCTGTATTAACCCTCTTTGCTTGTATGAAAGCAAAGGACTATTACGCTGTAGGAATATACCCGGTAATAATTGCTATTGGAAGTGTATATCTTGATAGCATTTTATCAAAAAAATGGAGATCTATAGTGTTTCCTTTGTTAATCGCCAATAATCTTTTCATATTTCTGATTACACTTAAAGTAGTCTATCCAATCTATTCACCAACTGAGATCAGACAAAACGCTAAGGCATTTGAAAGGATGGGTATGCTCCGGTGGGAAGATGGTAAAAACCATAATCTGCCACAGGACTTTGCAGATATGCTTGGCTGGCATGAGATGGCAGATAAGGCGCTTACAGCATTTAATATGATCCCGGCCGATGAGCGTGAAAAAACACTGATTATCTGTTATAATTATGGTGAGGCGGGAGCATTGAATTATTTCAACAGGAAGAAAATGCCGGAAGCCTACGCCTATAACACAGATTATATTTACTGGTTGCCCAACTTAAAGAAGATTCAGAATATACTGTTAGTGGGGAAAAATCCCGGTAAGCAGATAACCGGTCAGTTTAAAGACTGTAAACTGACAGGCGTTGTTGAAAATCCCTATGCAAGGGAGTCAGGTACAGAAATCTATCTGCTGACAGAGGCAAATGAATTCTTTACCCTTGATTTTTACAAGAATGTTCAAGATCGCAAAAAGAAGCTTGATATATTTTAGAGAGCGAAAAGAGATCTGGGATCAGGGATCAGAGATCAGGGATCAGAGATCAGGGATCAGGGATCAGAGACACGAAACGAGAAACTAGCAACGAGCAACCAGCAACGAGCAACCAGCAACGAGCAACCAGCAACAAACTATGTTTTTCCTCTCGAATCCCTAAACACTCTCATTTGCTCTGCCGTTTCTCTCACCATTCTCTGGACAGCCAGTCCATGTTTAATATCAGGAATAAACTCATTATCGACATTGCCGGTAAGGAAAACATATTGTGCATGAATCATAGACCGCAGCCAACCCGGAGGTACATGTGCTGAAGGGAAGCTACTTACAGGCCGATAATTGCTTCCAACCATTTTTCTGATCCATATACCAGATTCTTCAGTATAAAACTCAAAAGAATCAGGGGATAAAGACGAGTAACGCAATGCACCTTCGCGGGCATAAAGTTCAACTGTGAAATGATCGCCGGTTCCCGAACTGATGCGACTCGCCGATAGTGTACCCGCTGCTCCTGAAGCTTCGTCATAAATAGAAACAAGGCTGAACAAGTCCGAGTCTTCATCCACATCTTCAAAACGGCCTGCCTGTAAAGCGCCGATGATTCTTAACCTGCTCCCAAGAAATGCAATCAACAAACTTAATGAATGAGAACCCAGATCGGCCATAGCACCACCGTCTGGCGCAGGTGTCAGACGCGATCGACGCCTGTCACGATACTCCTTCCTTAGATAGTCGCTATGCCAGTATTTCAGATCGAAATGGAGAGGTATACCCAGTTTACCTGTTTTCCAGAGACTTAGCATATCTCTGACTGTTGCTGAAAAAAGGAACTGAAAACCAACCTGAATATTTATGTCTGGATGATTGTTAATCAATAAGGCAATTGCCTTTTCCTCCTCAATATTTGAACAAACTGGTTTTTCCAGGTATATCCGCTCTAAACCGGCCATTCCGACAACTGTTTTCAGGTGTTCATAGTGTACTTTATTTGGACCCATAATAAATACAGTGTTTATTTCGCTGTCTGAAACTAACTCTTCCAAATCATAAGATTTATTGAATCCGAATCGTCTGGCGAATAAACTCCTGCTTTCTTTTGTGGCCGAGCAAACAGCATCAGTTACAACCACCGGAGCATCATTATAGAAATACTTCAATGAATTGAGTGAATATGCGTGTGAGTGTGCTATACCCCCTGCGCCTATGAATCCAACAATAGCTTTTTCTTTTTCCATTATCCAGATATTTCGATTATCTATCAAAAATAAACGAATTAATGGAGACTTCAAGGCTCCCGGGCTTCAAGACTCACTGATATAAAAAAATAGTTGACAAGTTCTGAATAAGGTATTAATTTTGGTTAAGCATTGAACAAAACTAAAACTAAAATTTTCCCTGGCAACGAAATAATTTGTTCTGATCGATTTATCTATTCTTTAACATGGTAAATATTATGAAGAACAACTATAAAACGATAGCGGAAGAAATCCTGGCACTCGCCGGAGTGAAGATAAACGGAGATAATCCCTGGGATATCACGGTTCATAATGATGAATTTTACAGAAGAGCCATCACTGAAGGAGAATTGGGTGTGGGTGAATCATACATGGATTGCTGGTGGGACTCTGAAAAAATCGATGAGTTTATCTTTCAGATATTAAAAGCTCAACTTGACGAGAAGATCCGTCGGAAGATTTCAATTCTTCTCAGACTTTTATCGGCCCGTCTTTTCAACTTTCAATCAAAAAGCAGAGCATTTATCGTCGGAGAAAAGCATTATGATCTGGGCAATGATCTGTTTCAAAATATGCTTGATAAAAGGATGGCTTACAGTTGCGGATATTGGAAGAATGCCAGTAATTTAGATGAGGCACAGGAGAATAAACTTGAATTAATCTGCCGTAAAATCGGTCTTAAGCCCGGAATGGATATTCTCGACATTGGATGCGGATGGAGTGCATTTGGGAAATATGCAGTTGAGAAATATGATGTCAAAGTTTTCGGGATAACAGTCTCAAAAGAGCAGATGGAACTTGGAACAGAGTTATGCAAAGGGCTTCCTGTCAATATCCGACTGATGGATTATCGCGATCTGAATGAGAAATATGACAGAATTGTCAGCGTTGGAATGTTTGAGCATGTAGGTTATAAGAACTATAGAACTTTCTTTGAAACTGTAAATAAATGTTTGAATGAGGACGGATTATTTCTGCTGCATACTATAGGAACCAATACTTCAGAAGACATTCTTGATCTATGGTCAGAAAAATATATTTTCCCAAATGGCATGCTGCCTTCTGTCGCTCAAATCGGTAAAGCAATCGAAGACCTGTTCGTAATGGAGGATTGGCATAGCTTTGGTCCGGATTATGATAAGACTCTTATGGCCTGGTATCATAACTTTGATGAGAACTGGGAGAAAATTAAAAATAAATATTCTGAACGTTTTTACAAGATGTGGAAATATTTTCTCCTTTCTTCAGCCGGTTCGTTCCGATCAAGAAGACGCAGCCAGGTTTGGCAGATAGTCCTTTCAAAAAAAGGAATTCCCGGAGGTTACAATTCAATACGTTAAACGGCCGATAGTATAATAATCTCTATCGTATAAGCAAACTGAGAAATTTTGCTTTGAAAGCTGAATAAGGAGGATAACGAACCGGGATATCAAACATATTAGATTTTATCAGAACAGAACGAAGGTTCGAAAAAGTATCAAATGAAGATTTTCCATGATATCGTCCCATTCCACTGCTTCCTACACCTCCATAAGGCAAATAAGGTGAAGCAATCTGCAGAACCGTTTCATTGACTGCTGAGTTCCCGGAGCGGGTTCTTTGCAAAAATTCACGGACAAGTTTATTACTCCGCGTAAAAATATAAGTAGAAAGTGGCTTAGGATTTTGTTCAATTATACTGTACACATCTTCGAAATCTTCAAAGTCAATTACAGGCAGAATCGGCCCGAATACTTCTTCCTGCATTATCGGGTCACCGGCTTTTACATCCTTTATAATAGTCGGGGCAACATACCTTGATCCTGCATCGGTAATGCCACCTGTTACAATCTGACCACACGTCATAAGCTTTGACAGCCTTTGTACATTCTCAGGATTTATAACTCTGGCAAAATCATCACTTTTTTCCGGGTTGTCACCATAAAACGACTTGATCTCCATCGAAATAAGCTCAAGGAACTGTTCCTTTACCTTTTTATCAATAAGTATATAATCAGGACTTATGCATGTTTGCCCGCAATTCAGGAATTTTCCCCATGCAATCCTTTTTGCAGCAAAATCAAGCCTGGCATCAGCAGCTATAACACATGGGTTTTTTCCACCGAGTTCAAGCGAAACGGGAATAAGATTTTCAGCTGCTTTTTGCATCACATATTTACCAACCCGGCAACTTCCCGTAAAAAAGATGTAGTCGAACTTCTGCTCAAGAAGATACCCACTAATGCTATGATCACCATTTGTCATTGCAACAAGTTCCTGAGGAAAATGGCTGAGAATCTTTTCCATGACTGTAATAATATTTGGTGCCTGCCTCGAAACTTTTAGTATAATGCAGTTACCTGCTGCAATTGCCCCAACCAATGGCATAAAGGCAAGCAAAAAAGGAAAATTCCACGGCGATAATATCAAAACCTGGCCGTATGGCTGTGGAGCAATATAACTGCGGGAAAGGAAATGTACTATCGGGGTATAGACTTTTCTGGGCTTTGACCATTTTCTCAATTTGCGGATTGCAAGATTAAGTTCCTTTATAACAAGCCTGGTTTCCGTACCAATAACTTCAAATTCAGGCTTGTGCAAATCTTGCCATAATGTATTGACTATCTCTTTCTCATTTATTATAACAAGAGATCTTAACTTTTTCAGAACTTCAATCCTGTACTTTATATCAAATGTTTTGCCTGTCGCAAAAAATTTTCGCTGAGACTCTAAAATCAGCCCAATTTCTTCTTTTTCCATTCCTCTTCAAGAAGTTTTAATTGTTTAGAAATATCTTTAATTGATGCACCTTCCTTAGAAGGAATCCCGGTCATACTATATTCAGCCATTGCGGTAATTGTCAGACTTGGATTGACTCCGATATTGCCCTGAATTACTGAACCGTCGGTAATATAGAAACCGGGATATCCATGTACTTTCAGGTGTTTATCCACAACACCTGTTTCGATGCTATCTGACATAGGACATCCTCCAAGAATATGAGCCGTTGTGGGCCTGTTGAAAAACACCTCAAATAATATATTCTGAGGTATTCCGGCCACTTTTTTTGCATAGCGTTCCATAACTTCCTGTCCGACAGGGATAAAGGCCGGTACTTTTTTGTTTCCTCTGTTATCTATCTTCATTTTGCCACCAAAAATTCCTTTTTTCCATACCATTTTCATGGCATTATCTGTCGTTTGCATAACCAGGAATATTACGGTCCTGGTAGACCAGGTAAAGTTAAAAACCGTTTTAAGGAACATCCGGGGATGGGTAATAGTCTTTAAAAACAGTCTCCAGCTCCTTCCTGCAGAAGTTTTGGCACCCGCCACTGATAGACCGAAAAACCATTTCATGGCATTTGAGTTATCAGGATATTTTACAATCTCAACATGTGTAAAGGGATCAGGGCTGAAGACTGATGTGATAGCAAGGCCATTGTTAAGTTTTTCAAAACCGCCGGAAACGGCACAAAGAGTTTCAGCATTGGTTCTAAGTCCATAACCAAGAGTATCTGATAAAGATGGCAGACTGGCATATTTATATTTCTGTTTAAGCAGGAGTTCCAATGTTCCTAACGCACCTGCTGCTACAATAATCCCTCTTGCTTTGAAAACCTTCCTTCTGCCTTTTAATAAAGATGTTATATTTTTTGTTTCAATGTGATATAAACTATCCTGATAGAGAACTTTTTCCGCTTTCGTCTCAGGCAGGATTTCCAGTCCCATTTTTTCCGCAAACCACAGATAGTTCCTGTCGAGAGAGTTTTTAGCATTTTCCCTGCATCCAACCATACATCCTGCACATTCAATACAGCCTTTACGAAGCGGACCCAGCCCGTTGAAATATGGATCTGTCTCCTTTTCCTCTCCATCAATGTTTACTCCGACGTGAACAGTTTCGAATGTATTATGAGCATTCATCTCTTTTGAAACTTCCTCAAGAAACTTATCTTCTGTGTTCAGCTTAGAATATTTTTTTCTTCCAAGCATAAATGATGCCTTGTCAAAAAACGGCTCAAGGATTTTTTTCCAGTCGCCGAATCTGTGCCAGGACAGATTTTTGAAAAATTCATCGGGAGGAATATATAAGGTATTAGCATATACCAGGCTTCCTCCACCGACACCTGTTCCGCTCAAAATACTTGCTGTGGAATAGAATGATAGTTTCTGAAACCCAAACCATCTTAGAAACGGCACCCAAAGGTATTTTGGAATATTCCAGTTTGTCCTGGGAAAATCTTCGGGATTAAATCGTTTCCCCTGCTCCAAAAGGAGCACTCTGTAACCTTTTTCAACGAGGCGCAGGCTGGCAACACTGCCACCAAACCCCGAACCAATTACTATATAATCATATACCATTACAAGTGTACTGATTAGGAAGCCAATTTGTAAATATAGAAAGTCTGACTAAGAATCAAACGAAAAGGGGAAAAAATGTGGAAGAAGTCATCGGATAACTAAATGGTGTATTTGCCTAAAGGAGTAGCATCAGAGGCGTAAAGGCGTAAGAAGGTAATGACGAAATCAGGTAAAAAAAGTAAAAACTTAAAGTCGTAACGGTTCAAAATCGAACATTGGAGTTTCCTGTTTTTATCTTATTTTTACATATGATCAAAACAATTTAATCATACCCTTTTATGAAAGCTTTATCAATAATCTTTGCAATTATGTTTTTAACTATCAACCTGGGATTGATGATCGGACAAAATTCCCGGAATATTAACTATGCTACAGCTGAACAGGTAATTGAATCAATTATTAAAAATACGGGATGTTCTCCGATTCCTAAAACAGTAGATGTGATTAAAGAAGGTGATCCGCAGACTCCGGTCACAGGAATAATCACATGTATGTTTGCAACAATGGATGTTCTGAAACAGGCAGTTAATAAAAACTGCAACCTTCTTATTGTGCATGAACCTCTGTACTATAATCATCTGGATGATACCAAAGCGCTTCAGAATGATGCGGTATATCTGGAAAAGAAGCGCTTTATCACTGATCACAAACTGGTGATATGGCGTTTTCACGATTATATACACTCCATGAAACCTGATGGCATTGAAACTGGTATGATAGCTAAACTCGGCTGGAAAGAATATCTGGTAAAAGGAACTTCTAACCAGTTTGTTTTGCCTGAAACAACTCTGCATGACCTGCTAAAAAATCTGAAACAGACTTTTCCTAAAAATGCATTTTATGTTGTCGGAAATCCTGATATGAAACTGTCTAACGTCAGGCTTGCCGAAGGAGCACCAGGAAGTGCGACACACATAAGGCTATTGGAAGAAAAAAATGTTGATGTCATACTGGCAGGCGAGTCACCGCAATGGGAAACATATGAATATATACGTGATGCTGTTGACCAGGACAGAAAAAAGGCCGTCATATTCCTTGGACACATTAATTCGGAAGAATCCGGAATGAATTATTGTGCCCAATGGTTGAAGACCTTCATCAAAGATATACCAATACAATTTGTTGAATGTGGTCCTTCCTTCTGGTCATATTAAAAAGAAATCTGATTCCACTCATATAATAATTCAAAACTTACACGGAATGATTAAACTTAATAAAATTAAAAAATCTGGATTACTGATAATTGTTTTCTTTCTTTTATCCGTTACTCTGGCACTTTCCGCTATTGAACCCAAAGAGACTACAAAATTCAAAGTAATTGCTTTTTACAGTGCTGTAAACGACAAGGCACATATAAGTTTCGTGCATGAAGCAAACAGGTGGTTTACTAAAATAGCTGCCAGATATGATTTCACGTATGATTCAACAAATAACTGGAATAATATGAATGCTCAATTCCTCTCAAATTATCAGGTAGTTATTTTTCTTGATACAAGGCCTGATTCTGTGCCCCAGAGAATAGCTTTCAGAGAATATATGGAAAATGGCGGGGCCTGGATTGGATTTCATTTTGCAGGCTTTGCACTTACGCCTTCAGCATATCCACAAAACTGGGACTGGTATCATAACCAGTTTCTTGGTTCAGGAGAATATAAAGGAAATACCTGGCATCCGACAACAGCCGTTTTAAGGGTGGAAAACCACACGCACCCTTCTACCAGGAATCTTCCGGATACCTTTACTTCAGCACCAAATGAATGGTACAGCTGGAAAAACGATCTAAGTAAAAACCCTGATATTCAAATACTTATATCAATAGACTCAACCAGTTTTCCGCTTGGAACGGGACCTAAACTATATGAAATCTGGCATAGCGGTTTCTACCCTGTTGTATGGAGAAACACTAAATATAAAATGATCTATATCAACATGGGACACAATGACATAGACTATGATAATAAAACATATAAGGAACTCTCATTTACATTTAATAACGAAATACAGGATAGATTAGTTATAAATGCTTTGTTGTGGCTGGGGGGAACGGGAAATAACATAAAATAAAAGTCAAAATTCAAAGTCTGTAAAAATCTTTGAGTATGAAAAAGCAGATATTGTAAAGAAAAGAATACTCTTAATTAAACTTTATCCCGGTTTTGATTGTTTCCTGCTATATTATTAATTCAAAAAAAAATAAAATGAACTATTACGACAAAGCAAAAGACATATATGATATGTTGGCACAGGGAAAATTACTTGATGCATTCGACAAATATTATCATAAAGATGTTGAGATGGAAGAGGCCACAGGGGAAACCAGGAAAGGAAAAGAAGCTAACCGCAAATTTCAACTGGATTTTATGAGTATGATCAAAGATATGCATGGCAGTGGTGTAAAATCCATTACATCCGACGAAAAAAATGCAACAACCATGGTAGAGTCATGGATGGATGTAACAATGAAAGACGGAAAACGGAATATGATGGAAGAGGTGGCAGTTCAAAAATGGAAAGGTGACCAGATCATACATGAGAGATTTTATTATAACATGGGAAAATAATTTTAAAGTCAATCTTTTATATTTTTATCTGATATATAATAACCCTTTGTTGATTTTAAAAATATTTAGTAAATTAGTCTTCGATTAATAAAATCTTTTAAATTGAGTTTTTCAGATAATAATTAAACCCAGGTTAAACTTTTAATCAACGAAATTGTTTATATTACAATAAATTTGTTAACAACTAAATTTTAAAAATTATGAAAAGATTATTGATTTCAATTTTAGCATTGTCAGGATTCTTATTCCCGTTATTGGCACAAATAGATCATGATTTCAGTCAAAATGATAAGGTCCCGCTTATAAATGCTAAAATTACGAAGGAACAGGTTCCTGCTGCTGTATTAAAAGCTGCCGAGACAAGGTTTGACATAGCTAACACAGCGACCTGGTCGAAGTTTCCGTATGCATTAAAGGAGTATGGTTGGGTATATGACGTCGGTGCATCAGATGTTAAGCTCGATCGTTATGAAGTCACCATGAAAACTAAAGACGGACACGACCTTTGGGCTGTTTATACTGCAAAAGGAGAACTAGTGGAAAGCAGGGAAGCTTCTTCCAATATTTCTGTTCCTGCCAATGTAATGGAAAAGCTAGCGAATAGTCAGTACAAGGACTGGAAAATAGTGGGAGATAAAGAGATTATCAGATTTTATCACGATCATGATAATAGCAGTGTAGAACAACATTTCCGTGTAACTCTTGAGAAAGATAATGTAAAAAGAAGTGTTTCTTTCAATTTTCAGGGAGCTACAGCAAGTAAGTAATATTAATCAATCCCGGGGATATCTATCAAACACCTAAAGTAATAACTGATGTTTGATTAACAAGAAACAGATTGTATTAAAAGCCATTGAAATTCAGTATGCTAAGGCAGTTTGAAAAACTCCTGGCATACTGATTTTCTTTTATTATATACTGCTCCTGCATATCGGTCCTCCGTCATCCTGTTGCACTGATAATAATGAAGCACCTAAAACATTTCTATTTTACAATTCACCGGATCTAACCTTACAGATCATGAAAGCCCGGCTTGTATGTTATAAATAGGGTTTGATTCCGGAATCTCCGGTTACCTGACTATTTTAAAATTAAAGGCTCCGGTGTTTAAAAGTCCCCTCACCCTTAACCATAAAGGTAGCAATGCCTCCGTTCCCCTGGCTCCTGTAATATCGCCCAGGTCCAGAATGTTTTTATCGGGCCAGCCTAATTCATTCAAAAGCTTTTTAACCTTGGTCTTGGCCTCTTCACTATTGCCTGAGATGAAATTTACATGATTCCCGTTGCCAATTAAATCGGGATTAATCATTAATCCGCACCACATTGTATTCAGAGTTTTTACAACCATGGTATCGGGGAATGTTTTTTGAATTTCCTCGCCCAGGGAATTAGTGTTATGCAGTGCCGGAATCAAAGTTGGCGGCATTCCATTACTGAAATCCAGTGGATTTGCGATATCTATGAGCACTTTTCCGGCAAGGTTTTTTGCTCCTGCAAGAATCAACGCCGTTACAGAATTGCCGCCATTGGTTGCATTAACAACCAGTTCACCAAAAGCAGCTGCTTCAGTAAATGATCCTAATCTGACTTTAGAATTTGACTTTAACCACTCACCGAATGGAGGATTACCATAAATATCCCGGGCAGTGCTTGCCACCTTTTCAGAAATATTCCGTGTTCCTATCATTACATCGTGGTCAAGTTCCACTAGTCTGGAAGCTATGGTCTTGCCAACAGTTCCAGTTCCTATTATCGCAATTTTCATACTTTAAATATTATTTATCCTGTTATCTTTGAACTAAATATCATAACTGATAAACCTTCATTTTGTTCATTTGAATTCTAGACCGATACCATAATCTTCAGTCAGATAGTTCTCCTGAACAGAAATTTTACATGCTGCCAAACAGACAAGAAAGCTTATTATAGCTTTTTTCATAATAATTCGGTTTAAAAGATTCAGAATACTTAGGAAATAAACGGAAAAATGTCTTTAAATTCATTACCGGAAAATTTTTAGGAATAAAATTTGTTTAATTTTGGATAGTTTCAACCAGTTTATGAGATCAGGATTTGACATTACTATTTTAAAAAATATTTTACTAACATTAAATCATTCCATATGAACAAGATCCGTTTTTTCTACAGGTTTTTTGCCATACTGGCTTTGATAGCGGCCGGTACATCATGCACAAATACTCCGCAACCTCCAGCAGACAAGCTGAATATCAGTTATGAGAAATATGTTATGCCTAACGGCCTTCAGGTGATACTTCACACCGATCATTCGGATCCTATGATCTCCTATGCCATAATGTACCATGTCGGTTCAAGCAGGGAAATACCCGGAAAAACCGGTTTTGCGCACCTCTTCGAACACCTGCTTTTCGGAGGTTCCGAGAATGTCCCGAGTGGAACGTTTGATAAGATAATTGAAGGAGTGGGCGGAACAAACAATGGGTTTACACAGCGGGATATTACGACCTATTATGAAATGTTTCCAAAAAATGCCCTGGAAAAAATATTATGGCTTGAATCGGACAGGATGGGATTTTTTATAAACTCCGTAACCAAACATACGCTTGCAGTTCAGCAGAATGTTGTTTCAAACGAAAAAAGACAAAGAGAAGATAATACACCATACGGTTTTACGGATTATGTTGTCGATAAAAACCTGTACCCTGCTAATCATCCGTATAACTGGGAAGTGATTGGTGAAATGGCTGACCTTAAGAATGCATCGCTTGAAGATGTCAAAGCCTACTACGGACATTTCTATGGACCAAACAATGCTACACTTGTGCTTGCCGGCGATTTCAACAAGGATTCGGTGAAGATTATGATAAACAAGTATTTCGGTGAAATAAAACCTCATGGTGAAGTTGCAAAGCGTTCAGCCATGGTACCAACCTTACAGAAAACTGTAAAACTTTATCATGAAGACAATTTCGCAAATGTCCCCGAAATAACCATGGTATGGCCGGCTCCGCAAGCATATCAGAAAGATGCATATGCACTTGATTTCCTTGCAAAAATACTTGCAGATGGTAAAAAGGCACCTTTATATAAAGTTCTGGTAAAAGAGAAGAAACTCACTTCAATTACCACAGCCTATAACAACTCCAGTGAACTAGCCGGAGAATTCACCATTACAATCAGGGCGAATGAAGGAAAATCGCTAAAAGAGATTGAAAATGCCATTTTTGAAGCATTTGACCGTTTCGAAAAGGATGGTATCACTGAAAAAGATATTGAACGGGTAAAGGCTTCTAGCGAAAAGGCTTTTTATGAGGGAATTACAAGCGTTTTAGGGAAATCATTTCAACTGGCGTTCTATAACACATTTCTTAACGATCCGGGATATATCGAAAAAGATATCGAAAATATCAAGGCAGTCAGCATGAATGATGTCAAAATGGTATATGACAAATATATTAAGGATAAACCGCACGTTGTCACCAGTTTTGTTCCGAAGGGAAAGACGGATATGATAGCTGATGGCTCTCTCCCGGCTGGTGTAAAAGAAGAGAATATAAAGGAAGCCAGTCAGGTTGAGATAGCTAATGCCGGAGAAGATAAATTTGAGAAGAGTGCTTCCTCAATAAACAGAACAGTTGAACCTCCTGCCGGAAAAGCGCCTGAAGTTAATATACCAGCTATATGGAAAGCAACTCTGACAAATGGCATCCAGGTTTTTGGAATTCAGAATAAGGAATTACCTCTGGTGGAGCTAAGCCTGGTAATAGATGGTGGAGTTCTCCAGGATAAAACGGAACTTCCGGGGGTAGCAGGTATGGTCGCAAGTGTGCTTCCGCAGGGAACAAGAAACAAAACGCCGGAAGAGTTGGAAGAGCAGACAGAGCTCTTAGGCTCAAGCATTAATATGTACACCGGACGTGAAGAAATGACTGTAGCTGCAAGCTCGCTTTCAAGGAATTTTGAAAAAACAGCAGGGTTGCTGAAAGAGATTATACTTGAGCCACGCTGGGACACGGCTGAGTTTACAATGGCACAAACCCGTACTAAAAATAACATAATTCAGTCGGAGGCACAACCCGGAAGAGTAGCCAGCCTGCTTTTTAATAAACTTCTGTATGGGACCGACAATATTTTCGGCTACAATACACGCGGAACAAAAGAATCAATAGTTAAGATAACATTAAATGATCTTAAGAACTATTATTACAAGAATTTTTCTCCTGATGTTTCAAAAATTCTGATCGCAGGTAATGTATCAAAGGAAGAAGCTCTTGCAGCTCTGAAACCATTTGAAACGGAATGGAAGAAGAAAGAGTTAAAATTGAATACTTATCCTCTTCCGCCAAACCCGGATAAATCGCAGATCTACTTTGTAGACATCCCCGGATCGCGACAGTCAGTAATATACATCGGATACCTGGCCCTGTCAAGAAATGATCCTGACTTTGTGAAGGCAGATTTTATTAACTACAGACTTGGTGGGGCATTTACGAGTATACTGAATCAGATACTTCGTGAAGAAAAAGGATACACCTACGGAGCTTCAAGCTATTTCCAGGAAATGAAAGTTAAAGCACCATTTGCAGTCTCCACCAGCGTAAGATCAGACGCCACCTTCGAATCTGTAAAAATAATTAAAGATGAGATGCAGAAATACCGTAACGGAATTAATGAAAATGACCTTCAATTTATTAAAAACTGTATGATCCTTTCCAATGCCCTACGGTTCGAGACAAACGGTGCGTTGGTGGAAATGTTGTCGACTTTGTCTAAGTATAATCTGCCTGATGATTATATAATGGAAGAAGAAAACATAATTAAGAATATGACAATTGAGGATCATAAAGCAATTACAGATAAATATATTATCCCTGATAAAATGTACTATGTGATTGTCGGCGATGCCGCCACTCAGCTGAATCCGCTGGAAAAGATCGGATTCGGAAAGCCAATACTGGTAAAACCATAATTACCATGTTTTACTTTTGTTGCTACTTTGTGATCCCGGGTACTCAGGATTGTATTCCTTTGCGGTTTATAAAATTATTTTTAATAAAACATTTTAATGCATCTTCTATGAAAAAGAGAGCTTTTACATTTCTGATAATAATGTTTCTTGTGCAGATAAGCATATGTGCACAGGATGAAGCCAGATTGCTCAGGTTTCCTGCTATCTATGACAATCAGATAGTATTTACCTATGCAGGTGATTTATACACAGTATCGGCGGATGGAGGGATTGCCAGGAAACTGACCAATCACAACGGATATGAGATGTTTGCAAGATTTTCACCGGATGGCAAGACTATTGCCTTTACCGGACAGTATGATGGGAATACTGAGGTGTACACGATGAATTCGCAGGGCGGTGTTCCTAAAAGACTTACCTACACAGCAACATTGGGACGAGATGATGTTTCCGACAGGATGGGACCAAATAATATTGTATTTGGCTGGAAACATGACAACAATAGCATAATCTTTCGTTCACGGAAGAAGTCTTTCAATGATTTCAACGGTTCACTTTACTCCGTTAATACAGACGGATCATTACCTGAAGAACTACCTGTTCCAAGGGGAGGTTTCTGCTCATTTTCACCTGATGATCAGAAAATGGCTTACAACAGGATATTCAGAGAGTTCAGGACATGGAAAAGATACCTTGGCGGCATGGCAGATGATATCTGGATCTTCGATTTCAAGACACATAAAACTGAAAACATAACCAATAATCCTGCACAGGATATAATTCCGATGTGGTCAGGGAACAAAATTTATTTCTTGTCTGACAGGGATGAAAACAAGAGGATGAATCTGTATGTTTATGATCTGACATCAAAGGAAACAAAGAAACTGACTGATTACAAAGACTTTGACATTAAATTTCCTTCACTCGGCAATAAGGCGATTGTATATGAAGATGGTGGTTATATATATAAAATGGACCTGTCAAGTGAAATATCCACTAAAGTGAAAATAATTATTGCAGAAGATTTTGTTTCGGGCAGACCAGGGCTGAAAGATGTAAGCAAAAGCATCAGCAATTTTGACATTTCCCCCGATGGAAAACGTGCTCTGTTTGGCGCCCATGGAGATGTATTTACCGTACCTGAAAAATATGGAGAGACACGAAATCTGACACAATCATCAGGTATACATGAAAGAGATTCAAAATGGTCATCTGACGGAAAGTGGATCTCCTACATTTCAGATAAAACAGGTGAAGATGAGATCTATATCCAGGCCCAGGATGGAAGTCAGCCAGCTATTGAGATCACCTCCGGAAGCTCCAACTACAAATATCAGCCATATTGGTCACCTGACAGCAAAAAACTTCTATGGTCCGATCGTAATCAAATGCTTCATTATGTCGATATAGATACTAAGATGACCACCAATATAGATATCGATTCCATATTTGAAATTCAGGAATATGCATGGTCGCCCGACAGCAAATGGATTGCTTATACAAAAAACAGTGACAATCGATCAGCGCAAATCTTCCTGTACTCTCTCGAACAAAAGAAATCAAACCCGGTCACAGAAAACTGGTATAATGCTTTTAGCGGTACATTCAGTAATGATGGAAAGTATCTTTTCTTCGTTTCTTCACGCGATTTTAATCCCGAATTCAGCAATGTAGGTCCAACTATCAGTTATTCCGATATGACCAACATATATTTTGTCACCTTAAGTAAAGACACTCCGTCATTATTCAGGCTTAAAAGTGATGAGGCAGAACAACCACATGCCGAAGTTAACCCTGTAGGAAATGATAAAAAAAAGGAATCCGTTACGCCTCCAAAAAGTATTGATATGAAAGTTGATATTGAGGGTATACGGGAAAGAATCGGAAAACTGCCAATTAAAGCCTCTAATTATTCCAGTCTGAACTCAGTTGAAAACAAACTTTATTATCAGCGGAGAGGTCATAAAGAAGATAAACCAGCTCTGTTAATGTACGATTTTGACGAAAGGGAAGAAAAGAATCTCGGGCAAGTTAATGGCTATGAAATATCAGCGAATAAGAAAAAAATGATTGTGGAGCAAAATGGGACTTATGGTATTATAAACCTGCCGACCTCGGAGGTAAAAGTGAGTGACAAATTAGATTTATCGGGTCTTCAGATAATAATTAATAAACAGGAAGAATGGGAACAGATCTATAAAGAATCGTGGCGTCAGATGAGGGATTTTTTCTATGCGCCTAACATGAACGGAGTTGACTGGAAAGCCCAGGGAGATAAATACGAAGAACTGGTTAAATATGTAAACCACAGGAACGATCTGACTTATATCTTAGGAGAATTAATTGGCGAACTGAATATTGGGCATGCATATGTCGGAGGAGGAGACAGACCTCAACCAGAGAGGATCAAAACAGGTCTGCTTGGCGCAGAAATATCAAAAGATAAATCAAGCGGCTATTTCAGGATCGATAAAATTTTAAAAGGACAGAACTGGACCGGACAGGTTAGATCGCCTTTAACTGAAATTGGGGTTAATGCAAACGAAGGTGATTATATACTTGCTGTAGATGGAAAACCGGTCGATAAATTGAATAATATTTATGAAGTCCTGGTAAATAAAGACGGAAAACAGGTTATCCTTACCTTGAACTCTCATCCGTCAGAACAGGGAAAACATGATGTTACAGTTATGCCAATTGAAGATGAATCGCAATTGTATTACTTAAATTGGGTTAACAAAAACATTGAGAAAGTAAACAACGCCACCAATGGCAGGGTAGGTTATTTACATATCCCGAATATGGGAGTTGACGGTCTGAATGAGTTCATCAAATATTACTACCCGCAACTTGAAAAAGAAGCATTAGTGATAGATGTCAGAGGTAATGGTGGTGGATTTGTTTCTTCTATCATAATTGAAAACCTGCGAAGGGTTGCTGCAATGATCAGTGTTACCCGCAACTCAAAACCCAGTATCGATCCTGAGGGAACATTATATGGTCCGATGGTCATGTTATGTGATGAATTCTCTGCATCCGACGGAGATATTGTTACCTACAGGTTCAAGAACTATAATATGGGCAAGGTGGTAGGAAAAAGAACCTGGGGAGGTGTCACCGGAATAAGAGGAACCCTGCCTTTGGTTGATGGAGGATTCCTTAACAGACCGGAGTTTTCAATATATGATCTGGAAGGCAAAAAGTGGATTATCGAAGGTGTTGGAGTAGAACCTGATATAGTAGTTGATAATGATCCGTATCTTGAATATACCGGAACTGATCAGCAATTGAGCAAAGCTATTGAGGTTATTCTGGATGATCTGAAGACAAAGGCAAATAAGATTCCGAATCATCCACCTTATCCGGTAAAATAGGTATGAGGTATGGGGTGTAAGCGTGAGGCGTGAGGCGTGAGATTCTTACTTTCCTGTAATGTTAAGGGTTGCGACATAGTACCCGGGATCGACTTTTATTTCAGCATTTTCAGTTTCTAATAATAATTTGTTAAAAAACTGAGTAGGTTTTATTATCTGCTCTTTCCCTGATACCCAAATTTTCAGAGGCATATCAAATCCGGGGACACAGTTGTTCCACCTGAAAGAGAGGTTGTTTCCTTTAACAGAATATTCAAAAACAGGAATTCTTATATCTCTAAGATACTGATTAAAGAATGGTTTCAGATTAATTCCGGTTTTCTCGCTTAAATAATCCTCTATTTGTGAACCTTTTACAACCTGATGATAAAAATCTTTATTTAAACCGCGAAGGATACTTCTCCATTTATCATCATCATTGACGATCTGACGAAGTGTGTGCAGCATATTTCCTCCCTTATAATACATATCAGAAGACCCTTCATAATTGACATTATAAACACCAATTATTGGTTTGTCATTCAGAATGTTGGCTCGCGTACCAAGGACATATTCACTCCCTGCGTCCTTTCCAAAATAATATTCTACATAGAGACACTCGGCATAATTTCCAAAACTCTCATGAATCCACATATCGGCAATATCTTCATATGTGATACTATTTGCGAACCACTCATGTGCCGACTCATGTATTATGATAAAATCGAATTTTAGTCCCCATCCGCTGTTGCTCAGATCAGTTCCACGGTAACCATTCTTAAATCCATTGCCGTAAGTAACAGAGCTCTGGTGTTCCATGCCCAGATATGGGGCCTCGACAAGTTTGTATCCATCTTCATAGAATGGGTATTGACCAAACCAATGCTCAAAAGCTTTGAGCATCATAGGTGCCTGTTTAAATTGAAGTTTTGCTTTTCCCAGATCTTCCTTCAGCACATAATAGTCACAATCAAGTGGTCCTTTTTCTCCATTATATATTTCGGAGAAGTGAGCGTAGTCAGCAATATTTATATTCACTCCGTAATTATCGATGGGATTTGCAACAAACCAGTTGTATGTCTTTGTTTTGTTCTTCTGTTTCACTACGCTTCTTAACCGCCCGTTTGAAACATCCATCAGGTTTCCAGGAACATTTATGCTAATAAGCATACTATCCGGCTCATCGTACATATGATCCTTGCAGGGCCACCAAAGACTTGCTCCGTCACCCTGACAGGAAGAAGCGACGAAAGGCAGTCCGTTTTTATCCTTCTTCCAGGTTATTCCACCACTCCAGGGTGGTCTTGTTGATATTTTGGGTCTGCCCCCATAAGTCAGAACGACGGAATAGATTTTTCCCTGTTCCTGTTTCTCAGCCATCTCAATCCAGTAGACATTACCTTCTCTTTTTAAACTTAGAGGCTTATCGTTCTGAACTGCTTTTATGATTTTCAATGGCTCCTGAAGATCAATCTGCATCAAGACGGCAGGTTTAATGACTCTGTAGGTTACTGTGTTGGTACCGTTTATCGTACTATCAGCGGGATTAACTTCAATATCAAGATGATAATAGGTCAGATCCCACCAGGCTCTTTCGGGAGTAATCGATCCCCTCAAAGTATCCTGCCTTGTAAATATCTTTCCAGCCGGAGGTTGATATTGAGCACGAACGTTAACCGATTGCAATATCGAAATCAGAAGGATGAGATAAAAAATGGATAATTTTTTCATTGAAGAAAGTATTAAGATAAAAGACAAAAGTAAAAAGATAAAATTGTATTTTTACCCGCAAACACGTTTAAATTCTATTAATGAAGTCATTTTATATATTTTGCAACATCATCCTCTTTTTAGTATTTATAGTTTATCCCGGACGGCTTTTGGCTCAGGTTAATTTTACATCATCGAACCTCCCGATTGTTGTTATAACTACGAATCAGGGTGAAGCTATAGTGGATGAACCGAAGATCACTGCCGATTTGAAGATAATAGATCATGGCGACGGGAGAAGAAATAATGTTTCAGATTCCGGCAATGTTTATACAGGGAAAATGGGTATTGAGATTAGAGGAATGTATTCTGCTTCACTTCCACAGAAACCTTATGGTATTGAGACCCGCGACAATGCAGGTAATAAACTGAATGTATCACTTTTTGGCATGCCATCGGAAAATGATTGGGTGCTTCTGGCAAATTATAATGATAAAACATTTTTGAGGGATCTTCTTGCATTTGATATTTTTAATAAAATGGGGCATTATTCAACCCGGATGAAATTCTGTGAGGTGGTTTTAAATAATGAATATCAAGGAATTTACAGGTTCGGTGAAAAAATTAAACAAGACAAAGGAAGGGTGAACATTGCCAAACTTAAACCTGAAGATAATTACGGTGATAACGTTACCGGAGGGTATATAATTAAAAACGACTATTATACTGAAACAGACAGCTGGAAAAGTAATTTTTCACCTTTGAATAAACCGGGCGCTGAGGTATATTTTGTCTATGATGACCCAAAACCTGAAGTTCTGACAGAACAGCAAAAAGCTTATATCCAGGGTTTTATAAACACTCTTGAAACAGTTTTGTACAGTCCTGCTTTTATCGTATCCGTATTTGGATACAAATCTTACATTGATATAAATTCATTCGCTGATTATTTCATATTGGGGGAAGTTACACGAAACGTCGATACCTATAAAAAGAGCCGCTTTTATTATAAAGATAAAGACAGCAAGAATGGTTTGTTACATTCCGGTCCTTCCTGGGATTTCGACTGGGCCTGGAGAAACCTTCTGGAAAACTGTGTTCATTTCAACCAGACTGATGGTTCAGGCTGGGCATATAAAGTTAATGAATGTGAGGACTGGCCGGTACCTCCGTCATGGGAAGTGCGCATGCTGGAAGATAATGAATTTGCTGACCTGATACATAAACGCTATTTCGATTTGCGAAAGACAATACTCAGTCAGACATACACAGACAACATTATTGATTCTGTTGCAACTCTGCTGAATGAAGCTCAATCGCGTCATTTTCAGAAATGGAATACTCTTGGGATCAATACAGGAACACCTGAATCAGGAATACAACCTGCAACATTTAGCGTGGTAATTGCACAGTTTAAAGACTGGATAAAAACACGTCTTGCCTGGCTCGATGCAAATATGGTGGGTTCTGATGTTCTTTCAGTTGAAAAGAATCCTGCCGATCTTGTCAAATGCAGGGTTTTTCCAAATCCTGTCGGAGATATTTTATATGTCGAATCTGATAATGAAATTAATAGTATAGCATTGTATAATATCACAGGTGCCCTTGTCATGATAAAAAGCGATTTGTGTGAATATTCCGTGAATGCTGATGTTACCAGTCTGAATCCGGGATTGTATATTACGAGAATTATCTTCAGCAATGGGAATATAGCTGTGACAAGGGTAGTGAAAAGACAGGGTATTTAACTACTTTAGCAATAATTTCTTAAAAACATCCAAATGAAAAGAACATCTATTTTAACTTTCTTTATGATTGTTTTAACAATCTGTATCAGTGACGCTTTACTTGCACAAGAGTCACCAAGATCACGCGAATCATTCGACCAGGGTTGGAAGTTCGTAAAATACTTTAATGCTTCAAATGAAGCAACTACAACAGATAAGGAGCCTGAAAACCTACAGCTACCTTCAGTCAGCGACAATACATGGAGGTCACTCGATCTGCCGCACGACTGGGCCATTGAGGGTCCGTTCAGTGATACGCTTGAGAACAATACCGGACTTTTACCATGGAAAGGTATCGGATGGTACAGGAAACGTTTTACGATAAGTGACAATGATAAAGGAAAACGAATCTATGTTGATTTTGATGGCGCAATGGCAAACGCAAAAGTATGGCTGAACGGGAATTTTGTCGGAGAATGGCCTTATGGATACACTTCATTCCGTCTCGATCTCACCCAATATATTATTACCGGAAAAGAAAATATTATCGCTGTGCGACTCGACACAAAGAACTGGGATTCCAGATGGTACCCCGGGGCGGGTCTTTACAGGAATGTCTGGCTGGTAAAAACTTCACAGCTGCATATAGCAAATAATGGCGTTTTCTGTACCACTCCTGAGATTAAGAAAGAGAGAGGAATATTAAGTGTGGAGGCTGAAGTTGAAAATCATCTTAATGGACCGGTACCTGTTACAGTAAAGGCTGTTGTTTATAAATTGAATGAAAAATTTGAACCTGTTGCTTCTCCTGTTGCTGAATCGGTAGTTGCCACTGCTACAATAGAGGGAATGAAGAATCATACCTTCAGGTTTGATATTCCGGTAAAGGATCCTGTTTTGTGGGATATAACCAAACCGGAACTTTATCGTGTAGCTGTCACCGTTATGCATGAAACAACTGTAACTGACAGATATGAAACCAATTTCGGCTTCAGAACATTGAATTTCACACCTCGCGACGGATTGTTTCTCAATGGCAATAGAGTTCAGATTAAGGGTGTCTGTAATCATCACGATCTGGGAGCACTGGGAGCTGCATTCAACACAAGTGCTGCTGCCAGGCAACTCGAAATCCTGAAGGAAATGGGCTGCAATGCAATCCGTACCAGCCACAATCCTCCTGCTCCAGAGCTTGTAGCACTTTGCGATAAGATGGGATTCATGATGGAAGTTGAAGCCTTTGATACATGGAAAATAGGAAAGAAAAAACAGGATTACAACCTTTTATTCGATTCCTGGCATGAAGAAGATCTGAGAGCAATGGTACGCCGCGACAGGAATCACCCTTCTGTGATTATGTGGAGCATAGGAAACGAAGTCCCGGATCAGCAAAATCCCTATCTGGCTTTGGACCTTAACAGAATAGTTAAATCAGAAGATGATACCCGTCCCGTAACATCCGGTTGTGATCATCCTAATTCCGGTACAGATGGTTTCCAGAAGTCTCTTGATGTTTTTGGTATAAATTATCATGTATACAGAGATGAATATGAAAAATTCTTTGCCCTGAAGGATAATGCAAACCTCGGGATTCATTCAAGTGAATCTTCCTCAACATTAAGTTCAAGAGGTGAATACTTTTTCCCGGTAAAACAAGGCGATCTGTATAATAACATTCCGGGCAAAGGAATATTCCAGATAACATCCTATGATGTTGCCTACCCATCCTGGGCATCTACGGTTGACCAGCAATGGACCATGCTCGATAAATATCCTGCCGTTTATGGCGAATTTGTATGGACTGGCTTTGATTACTTAGGAGAACCCACACCTTATGATGGCGATATGACAGGTCTGAAGCCAAATCAATGGGGATACAAAGAAATACTTAAAATGCTTGAGATGGAGGGTGTAAAAGAGGTTCCTTCGCGCAGCAGTTATTTTGGCATAATGGACCTGGCAGGCTTTAAAAAAGATCGATTTTATCTGTATCAGTCGCGATGGAGATCCGAACTTCCAATGGCTCATATTCTTCCGCACTGGAACTGGCCCGAGAGAAAAGGTCTGGTGACACCCGTTTATGTTTATACATCAGGTGATGAAGCTGAACTTTTCCTGAATGGAAAATCTCTGGGCAGGAAGAAAAAAGAAGAATTTGAATACAGGCTCAAATGGGATGATGTCGTTTACCAGCCAGGTGAACTAAAAGTGATTGCTTATAGGAATGGAGCAAAATGGGCAGAAGATGTGGTACGAACTACTGATAAAGCATCTGTATTATCTTTAGCTGCCGACAGAACTGTGATCCACCCTGATGGTACCGACCTTATATTTATTACTGTAAAGATTGAAGATAAGAATAACCTTCTTGTTCCAAAAAGCAACAATCAGCTCAATTTCAGCATTGAAGGGCCCGGAAGAATAGTTGCAACCGATAATGGTGATGCAACAAGTCACGAGTTATTTCAGGCTAAGTCAAAGAAAGCCTATAATGGATTATGTCTTGTAATTGTCGCTGCTGAAAAAGGAGCAACGGGTTCATTTACAGTTAAAGCTGAATCAAAAGGGCTGAAAGCTTCAACGGTGAAAGTAGATATAGTGAATTAAATATATCGGCCACGCCATGGCGTGGCTCTACAGAATATAAAGGTAATACTGTAGGGTAATGCCATGGCATGACCCTTATCTTAGCCGATTCTTTTTGTATAAAAGAGCTTATCGTCGCCATCGGTATAGAAGTCTCTCAATGTGGCTTCAAGTACAAAATTATTATTAATATAGAAAGCTCTTGTAGGTGCATAATGCTCCAGCCCTGACGTTTCTGCAATAAGAATCTTGCATCCCATTTTTCTGGCCTGATTGCATGTTTCCTCAATAAGTTTTTTTCCGATTCCTTTTCCGCGGAAATCATTATGAGTGGCTATCCAGTAAAGATCAAAACAAGTTTTTGACATGCTTATCGGGCCAAAACAGGAATATGCAGCAGTAACGCCGTCAACTTCTGCAAAAACAAAAAAATATCCTGTAGATTCACCGTGAGTAAGTCTCTCTGCAACAAGTTCTGCAGCTATCTCAACTTCGTGGTCATAGAAGAATTTTGTCGACTCAACAATTTCCATGACACTTTGTATATCACTTTTTTCGGGTATAGTTCTGAATGTAATATTCATGGTATTTAATTTTAATTAAGTTGTAAAAATCAGTCATCAGAATTCAAGTTCCTTTAACATTGCAACACGTGCAACAGTTTCAATAGCGATAGCAGCAAGAGCGGCACCATAATCGAGGTCTATATTCTCAAGAGTGTCTTTGGTATCGTGATAACCGGTCCTGTTGATATCGTAATTCTCCATAAAAAGCACCACAGGAACACCGGTATCTGAAAAAATCTGTCCATCGGTATTGAAGAGTGAACTATGAGGATTGTACTGAGTACGCACCTCTCCCTTTAAAGCCAGATGCTTAGCGATACCAGGTATCAGCTGTCCTTCACTGATCCTCCGGCCGCGGTTCAGATTTAATCTTTCGGGTTGCCTGTTCCATTTATGCGAACACTCATTCCAGATCATATTGGCAAGATGTGCCTGGTAGGCAAGAAACAATGATTCAGCACTTTTCCCGGGTGATATCTGGAAAATGTCCTTTTCATTATCGCGGTTATGTCCTATCATATCCATTACATAAAGTCCAACAATTTCTGTATCCGAAAGGTCAATATTGTTCTTTTTATCCAATGTCAGATTCAGGTTTTTTTCTATCAGCGACTGACACAGACTGCGTGCGCCCATACAATCGGAAGGAAACTCCTCACCGGTAAGATGAACAAGCCAAATATCGCGTTCAAGTTTACCTTCCTTTGACAACTTTAAAAAGATAGGGGCTGCCTGTAAAAGTGTTGAGCTCGCTGAATAATTATCATCTGCACCTCTCGCTGCTAATCTAGCTCCGGAGCCACCGCGTTCTTTTTCAAATACATCTTCCATATAAGCGGTATCGTAGTGATCTCCAAGTACAACAGCCTGCTTTCGGTTTTTCCCCGGAATAATTACAAGTAAGTTTCGTTCGTGAATTTTGCCGTTCTGATTTCCCAGCCAGCCTCCATATTGCGTGAAATCGAACAAAGTACTCCATTTGAACGCCAGTTCTCCCACTGCTGCCTTACCTTCCATCCCTGAACCGGCTATCACTTTTCGATGTCTTCCAATTAAATAATCCCCAAGCTGCTCAAGATCGCGTTGTTGTTTCAGTACCAAAGAAAGAGTCGACTCATCAAGCATTATATCTGCATTATCTTTATAGATGAATTCGCCTTGTGCAAGGAATTTTATATCGTTCCACCAGTTCTCTTCAAATTTTCGCGTAGATGTTTCAGTAAAGGTAAGTGGTTCAGGAAGATTTGAATCGTATTGCTCTTCTATTATTTTGTTAAGAGCCATTTGCATCAGTCCGGCTTTTCCGGTCGGATTGAAATGAGTATTCAACTCTTCAAACCAGAGTTCCAGGGTTTTATGTTTTGCTATATTTAAAAGGTTTTGTGCAAAAGATCTTTTTAAGCGTTTCCGCTTCTGCAACTCCCAATTATCAAGCAAAGAGAGAATGTTAAAAGAGGTCTGGTGAGCATAATGATCATTAACCGAATTGAAATCGTGAAGGGCAGAAAGATAAAGGTCACGTTTCTGCATCCTTGGCCAGAGTTCGACAGGATTTGACATCTCAACATCGGTATCGTGATAACAGGTGATATATCCGTAGAGCGAATCAGCCTCTATCTCTACCTTATCAGATTCCATTCTGACAAAAGCCACGAGAGGTCTGTGAAGATATATTTCATACTCTCCTACACGCATTGGCGGATAAAAGAACCTGTAACCAAATAATCCACCTTTTAAGAGAGTCTTTTCAATATCCATTATTCTTCTCTTTCCTGCTTTTGGACCATCTAACAGTAGTTCAAATTTATGGTTCCAAATTTGGCTATTACATGCTAATGGCTTGTCATACAAACCCATAGCATCAGGTTCAGTACTAAATAATGCTTTTATCAATCTTACTTTATGAGCAATCTCATTTAATTCATCCTGATATCGGTGAATACGCTGCCAACGATGGGTACGGTGGTAAGTGTCTTTTATAAGGTTTTCGTTCATCTTAAGGTCTTTACTTCCCGGGCGCGGTTCATGAATCCATCCCGATTGAGTTACTCTCAAACCACCAATCCCCCTGTTTCGTGCAACAAGGTTCAATAATGGGATCTGGGCAGTTACCGGAAGTTCTTTTCTTAAACGGAGATATCCCGGCATTCCCCAGAATACAAGACTCCCCGGAAACGGAATCAGAAATAAGCTTCCCTTCAGATAATTCTTTTTTACTGTCGACGGCAGCTGACTGAAAGGCCTGAATGTCAAAAGATATTTGATATTCAGGAATGATGAATCTTCTTTTTCAACAAATCTTTTTGTCCAAGGCGGGAGCAAAGATTTTTCAGAAGTCAAAATCCTGAATCCTGCATTATAAAGAGATTCCCCGTCGGTCAGTTTTACTCCATAGACTTGAGATAACAACTCAGTAAAAAAAGATAGTGATTCAGTATCAGATATCCAGGTGCCAGGTTCAACAAGAAAGTTTTTCCAGAAAGCCTGCTCAGGTTCATCAATGCTGTTTCCAAAGAAAGTCCAGATCACTCTACCTTTGTCATCCTGAGTGCGGGAAAGCATTAATGGAAGTAATGTAACAAATCTCTCATGCACTAAGGATCCGGCCCGTGAGGCCAGTTCTGTTGGCCAGTAAGGATTATTATATAAGTTCTCTCCTCCATGGCCGCTGATAAAATGTTCAGGAAGTCCTTTGCTCAGTTTAAGGATACTACTCATTATCTGATGGCCGGTGTGCTCAATTCCGGGTTTAAGCTCATATACCTCTTCCATTTCGGAGATCTTCCATCCAAAAGGATCATCATCCTGCAAAATAAGATTATCGGGTCTGCCATATGGTTTATAAGCCAGATGTGGCGGGGGCATAAACTCCGAATATGCAGTTATCTGATAACATCCTTTACACCTGAACCAGGGATATCCTGTCAGGAGTTTTTTCCAGCCATTCCGGATATATTTTTCCATATAGTTTTTATATCAAACGTGAAGTTAAGTATACTTGTTCAATCAAACCACATTTAACTCATAACAAAATTTCAGCATTTTATTAACTTGTTTTAGTAAATAAGAATGGGAATTTAACATGATTTAACATGATTTACCACGAACTGAGAATCACAAGCATCAGTCCAAAAGCAAAAGATTAAGAACATTTGATTATTGTTAACAACAGAAACTGTTTCGATGAAGAGAAGTAAAAATTAATAATTTAACATTTTTCCGGAATATCTGATTAAATTTGAAATAATATGATTAGTTTAAATTTCAAAAACAGGCTACCAGACCTTTAATTTCTGACACAATAATTTTTAATTGTGATGATATTTAAAATTCTTAATAGGTTCCTTATTGGTATCAGTATACTGATTTTTATCCTTATTGTTTTTCAGTTTGTAATTAATCCTAAATATTCATTCCCCGAACCACATGCTTTTCAGGGTAAATATATATACAATCCATATCGGAATGCCGACTTAAAAAAATGGAAAAGAGCAAATTTCCATGCCCATACAAGAAAATTTTTTGAACACTCCGATAAAGCAACAAGATCCATTACACTAATCGATAGCTTATATAAGTCTTTTGACTTCAATATAATCAGTATTTCAGATTACCAGTTCATAAACCGGTATGAAAGCAAAAACAGTTGGTTTATTCCGGTCTATGAGCATGGATATCAGTATTATAAGAATCATCAACTGGCAATAAATTCAAAAAAAGTGTGCTGGCTTGATTTTCCTTTCCGACAGACTTTAAGTAATAAGCAATTAATTATCGACCAACTGAAAAGAGATACCTCAGTTCTAATTACAATAGTGCATCCCATCTACAGAAGAGCTTATTCCAGCAGGGATTTTAAGTACCTGGGCAATTATAACTGTCTTGAAATTGCTAATCATGAACGTACGTTTACAGCATGTTATGACACTATCCTTTCATATGGTCATCCGGTTTTTATTATGGCCGATGATGATTCGCATGAACTTAACAGCATAAAAGAGATCTGCAACAGCTTCAATGAGATAAATTCTGATCTGATTAAGGATTCTGTTTTGAAAGCACTCAGTTGTGGACGATCAATTGGAGTAAAATTTAATGTCACTACTTTTAAAACGAACGAAGAGAAAAGAGCGGCTTTAATGAAATTGCCTGAAATTAATGCAATAACATTTCAAAATGACTCGCTTACTGTCAGATTGAGTCAATCTGTGAAAACAATTAAATTCATAGGTCAGCATGGAATTGAAATCAGCAGAATATCTGATCATTCGGAAGGCTCATGCTATTTCAATCAACAGGATACTTATATCAGAACCGAGGTTGAATGCTATGATGGCACCTTCTATTTTCTCAATCCTCTCTTCAGGTACGATGGAAAAAAGTTAAGTGATTATTCCCCTGTTTATAATGTATTTAAAACATGGGCCTGGCGTTTAGCATTTATTTCCATATTACTGCTTATCTTCATAATCTGGTATCGTGAAAGATGTATAATGGGAAGAAAATAGTTGTTGTGCTGCCTGCATATAACTCAGCTTTAACTCTGGAAAAGACTTATCGGGAAATTCCTTTTGATATAGTAGATGAAGTAATTATGGTTGATGATTTCAGTGAAGACAGTACTTTTGAGTTAGGTAAAAAACTCGGAATAAAGCATCTTATCCATCATGAAAGAAACAGAGGGTATGGGGGTAATCAAAAGACATGTTACAGAAAAGCGCTCGACCTGGAAGCGGATATTGTGGTTATGCTGCATCCCGATTATCAGTACACGCCACTGCTGATTCCGGCTATGGTAAGTATTATAGGTAGTGGTCTGTATCCCGTAGTTTTTGGATCGAGGATATTAGGTAAAAGCGCATTGTCAGGTGGAATGCCGGTTTATAAATATTTTGCCAACAGGTTCCTGACATTTATACAGAATCTTTTGATGAATCAGAAGCTCACCGAATATCATACCGGCTACCGGGCATATTCTGCTGAAGTGCTAAAAAACATAAATTTTGATTTGAATTCAGATGATTTCATCTTTGATAATGAAATGATCGCATTGATGTTTTATAAAGGATTCAGAATCGCTGAGATAACCTGCCCTACAAAGTATTTTGAAGAAGCATCGAGCATTAATTTCAGAAGAAGCCTGAGGTACGGTTTTGGAGTACTAGGTGTTTCGATCCTGTACTTTTTAACTAAAACCGGTATTTACAAATGGAGACTCCTGGTCAATTAGTTTTATGAATAAAAAATTCTATCCGATAATAGTTGGCATTTCAGCAATTCTCTTTTTTATTCCTTTCCTTGGTTCTGTCCATCTTTTTGACTGGGATGAGATCAATTTTGCCGAGTCGGCCAGAGAAATGATAGTGACCGGCAATTACAGCCAGGTACAAATCGATTTCCACCCTTTCTGGGAAAAACCACCGTTATTCTTCTGGATGCAGGCATTAAGTATGAAGCTATTCGGAATTAATGAATTTGCTGCCCGGTTACCAAATGCCATAATAGGAATTTTTACTCTTTTAACATTATACTTTATTGGAAAGAGACTCTTTGATGAAAAATTTGGCTTATTATGGGCACTTGCGTATCTGGGATCATTTTTACCTCACTTATATTTTAAATCGGGAATTATTGATCCGTTCTTTAACTTTTTTATTTTCCTGACTGTTATCTTTTTAGCAAAAAGTATCAGAGAAAACGGAAAAAAAGAAGGATTGATATTTGCATTATACGCCGGTATTTCGATCGGACTGGCGACACTTACAAAAGGTCCGGTTGGTTTACTGATTACTGGAATTTCTGTCCTGATCTATTGGTCGGCAATGAAATTCAAAAAAATTTCAAACTGGAAGAATGTTCTTATTTTTTCAATTTCTTGCCTAGTAATCACTTCTTTATGGTTTGTCCCTGAAATGATCAATAACGGTTTTTGGTTTCTAAGAGAATTTCTTAAATACCAGGCGAATCTGTTTCTTAAACCCGGAGCCGGACATTCGGGACCAGTTTATTATCATTTCCTGATTGTTTTCCTTGGATGTTTTCCTATTTCGATTCTTGCCCTACCGGTTCTTTTCAGAAAAAATGCCGGTTCAGATGAAAAAGGCAAATATATTCTAAGATGGATGCTCATTCTGTTCTGGGTCGTAATGATATTATTTTCAATTGTCAAAACAAAGATTGTGCATTACTCATCTCTAGCATATTTCCCGCTTTCTTTCTTTGCAGCTTACTATGTTAATGAACTTGTGAATAAAACTAATTCTTTTAAGAAGTACCTGACCTGGATCATGGTTACAACGGGAATTTTATTTTCAATTATACTCACAGGACTTCCTTTGATACCAAAGTTCAAAGATCTCTTTACACCATTTATAAAAGATGATTTTGCCATAGCATGTCTTAATACGCCTGTAAAATGGAACGGTTTTGAGTTTCTGATAGGTGTTTGTTACCTTTTTTTCATTTTTGTTTCAATATATCTGATTAAGAGAAAGCAGTTCTTCAGTGGAGTTATTACATTGTTTTATGCAACGGCTCTGTGCATATTTTTCTATTTAAAGGCAGTTGTTCCTAAAATTGAGGGATATTCCCAGGCACCGGCGATTGACTTCTATAAAAGTATTTCCGGTCAGGATGTGTATGTTACGACCATCGGATTTTACAGTTATGCTCCTTATTTCTATTTTCAGAAGATGCCTGGCGGTAACATTGAAAGCAGTAACAAAGACTGGCTATTAAATGGTAAAATTGATAAACCTGTTTATATTGTCATTCAATCGACAAAAAAATATCTGCTCGAAAAACATCCCGACTGCAGATTTATAAATCAGGAGGGTGGATTCATGTTCTATTCCAGGTTGCCTACAGAAATTTCTTTACCTCATCCCAGTAAAGAATAGTACTTTTCCCAGAACCGTTCCATGTCTTGGCTATCCGTTCAAGATTATATGGTCCTATTACTACAGCATAGAACAGGAATATTTTCTCAGAAATCTTATAATTGAATAAGTCGTTCATTGAATATTCGCTACCCGTTCTGTTGTTATAGTCCGCAAGACGAATTGGACGAATCTGAAAATAACCAACTGCCTCTTCCAGAGGATTATAAGCCAGTGTATCATATTGAGTTTCTACCATGCCTATCGCGCGAATAAGGCTTTTGTACGGTTCAACAGGAGTGGTTCTGACAAGGATCATAGACTCACTGGTTGGTGCAAAAACTTTTAAGGCCAATATCAGCAATAATGTAATCGATACTATCTTTTTTATTATACTTTTCATTTTACAATCAAAAAAAGTGAGTAATAAACTAAACGATTGGTTGTTGCATTAGCTACAACATGTGAGCACGAGATTTCTCTTTCTGCAGAGAAACCAGAGGTCAGGTTCATATACAATAACAAGTCAATCATTGTAATAAGAACAATGAATTGCCAGAATTGTTTAAAAAAAGCTATGAAACAACTATAGGAATGATTTCAGGATGCTCCGCCCTGGTATGACTGTCTCCATTTGGGCTTATTAAAAAGTCCTAATTAATCCCATGGTTTAGGAGGAGCAAAAAAACCGAATACAATGAGGATACAAATATTATTCTTTAAACAACTTTACATTTAAAGCTGTCAAGCCTTTAGGCCCTTTCCCTATTTCAAAAGTAACAATATTGTTCTCTTTGATTGGTTCCTGCAGGTTATTTGCATGAACGAAAACACTTTGTTTATTTTCCATATCACGTATAAATCCAAATCCCTTGGAGTCATTGAAAAAGGTTACAACTCCTTTTCGTATATAACTTGCTTTTGTGGAAGGAATGTTTTTCTTAGCTCCGGTTTCGATGTTATCTGCTTCGACTTCAATCTTTTTATTTGGATCGGGGGGTGTTGAGGAAATCTTTCCAAATTCATCAACATAGGCTATCATATCGGCAAAGCTGCTTTTTCCACTCTCTTTCCTGATAAGCCGCTTTTTCTCTTTATCTTTTCTTTTTTTTTCCTTCTTATTTTTTACTTCTTTTTTATTTGACGTTTCCTGCGATCTGCCCATAAACTGATATTTGGTTCGTTAATAATAATCCTATCTTCCGAATTTGCTCAAAGATAAGGTTTTATTTCCGGTATAACTATTAAGTTACTTATATGTAGGAGTTATCATTCTGATTTTAAATCCTCAATTTTAAAGGTATCAGCTTAGTTCAGCCGATCCTGATTGATGTCATTGATAATGAACCCATCACTGTTTTATCATTGAAGAATGTGAGAGTTTCTTTTTCTTCTTTCAGTGCAAGTGAGTAGAGCAATGGAAGATAATGATCGGGAGTAGGGACAGACATCTTAACCTCACTGCCAAGTCCCTGATAGTTGATAAGATCTTTATGATTATTGTCAAGAATTAAATCTTTAAGGATCTCATTAGCCCTGATGGCCCAGTCAAAACCATAATCTGGCTCATTAACATGGTCCCATGCGATCAACCGGAGGTTATGAACAATATTTCCGCTTCCAATGATTAAAACACCTTTTTCGCGTAGCGGAGCAAGTTCCTTTGCCAGTTCATAATGATTTTGCGGAGTCAGATGCCAGTTCAGGCTCATTTCAATTACCGGAACATTTGACTCCGGATAAATATTTTTGATTACACTCCAGGCTCCATGATCAAGTCCCCATTTTTCATCCAACCCAACATCAGTTGAAATTACAATGCGTTTAATATCATAAGCTAATTCAGGGCTTCCCGGAGCCGGATATTGCACATTATACAATTCCTGTGGAAATCCTCCAAAGTCGTGAATTGTAGAAGGCCTGGGCATTGCAGTAACAAAAGTACCACCAGTTTCCCAATGGGCCGAGATGCAGAGAATTGCCCTGGGCCTGCGAATCATCTTTCCAAGTGCACGCCATGAGAGCACAAACTCATTTTCCTCAATTGCGTTCATCGGACTTCCATGTCCGACGAACAGCACAGGCATCAGCTCTGTGCTATCGCCGGATGAAAATAAGTCTTTCAGCTTTTTTTGATTCATGGCCCTGATTTTATCAAGTAACAAATTTGTCAGGACAATAAATTAATTGGAAGCTTTCAGTAATTCAATATCACACTGAATTTTCAGTTCTTCACCAACAAGAACTCCGCCGGCTTCCAGAACTGCATTCCAGTTCAATCCCCAATCTTTCCGGTTCATTTTTCCTGTAATTGAGAATCCGGCCTTAACATTGCCCCAGGGGTCAGTCATTAACCCTCCATATTCCACTGACATAACAACCTGTTTTTTAACTCCTTTGATAACAAGACTTCCTGTTAGTTCATAAATATCATTGCCAATGTTCTTTAATCCATTGCTTTCAAAAGTAATCTTAGGATAATTTACGGTATCAAAGAAATCAGCACTTTTTAGATGAGTATCCCTGTCAGGGATCTCTGTATCGACTGAGGCTGAGTTTAAAGATAACGATATAACTGCAGTAGAAAAATCATCTCCATTGGTTATCACATGCCCTTCGAATTCTCTGAAATTACCCAGGACATTTGAAATCATGAGATGTTTTACTTTAAATCCGATTTTGCTGTGCGCCGGGTCTATAGCCCATTTAGTTTTTTCCTGTGTTTTCATTTTTGTTCTGATTTATGTGTAAATTAATATCTGTTTAATACTGTTCCTCAATGATATATCAATCGGATGTTGCAAAATTACATCATCGTGAAAGAATGTCAGTAACAGTTTTTGGAAAAGTTGTGGTATTTTTAGGAAACCATATTCTTTGACATTTCCCTGAAATGCGTAGGGGTTATCTCCATCCTGGCATGGAAAACACGCGTGAAATAGGATTTCTCATTGTAACCTAATTCATATCCTATTTCTGAAACACTTTTATCACTGTATAAAAGCAACCTTTTAGCTTCAATGAGTTTTCGGGTTTCGATTATTTCTGATACACTCTTCTGAAAATTATTTTTGCAGATAATGTTTAAGTTCCTTACCGACATATTCATTTTGTCAGCATAGAAGGAAACACCTTCATTACGACGGAAATTATCTTCCAGTATCCTCAGAAAATTATTAAATACAGTATTCTGCGATGTTTTTATTTCATTCCCAACGGGAATATTTCGTTTTTTTTCAGCTTCTACCATTGCTATCAGACCATTAACCAGGTGCCGGATAGTTGTTAAGTCAATTAATTCCTGCCGGTATTCGGAATATATTATCTGGCACAGGCTAATAACCCTATCCAGACACAAGCCGTGTGAAAGAGTTATATTAGTGAAAGTAAAAAAATTGGAATAAAAATTAAGTTTGGTATCCGGTATAAATTCGGTTTTATAATTAATAACCCAACCCCTCAAATCCTTTTCCGGAATTATCCGATGCATCTTTCCCATGGAAATATAGCAGGCAAAGGGAGCTTTTAATACCTCGACTTTGAAATCAATAAAATGCGTCAGACTGCCCTGGCTTACAATGATAAGCTCTTCAAAATCAT
Organism: Bacteroidales bacterium; assembly: GCA_049792755.1. GTDB lineage: Bacteria > Bacteroidota > Bacteroidia > Bacteroidales > VadinHA17 > LD21. The sequence goes on from JBARBF010000009.1 coordinate 42,829, forward strand.
GAAAATGGGCGTGGTATTCTTTTGAGGCATTATCCTCTGCCAGTTCTTTTGTTATTTCTATAATACGAAACAGCTTTTCCATAACCCCGAATTTACAATAAATTTACATTATTGATCAGGGGGTCTGCATCCAATGAATTTTAAAATCCGGGTAAATCTTAAGGTAATCAGGTCTGAGGTATTTGGCTTATTGTATTTATCTTTTGAAGGAATGGCCATGGATTTAATGATAAACCCCGTTTAAACAAAATCTCATTTTTTCTGTTATATTCATTTAAAAAAGAAGCTTGACAAACAGGAATAATTTAATTTGTGACAAAAATGAAAACAAATACAGGATTAAGAAAAAATATCCTTAGTACCGGAAACGATAACAGGGCATTTCTGGTAAGATTTACTGTGGGTCTTATATTTCTAACGGAAGGAATACAAAAATATCTGTTCCCGGACCTTTTGGGAACCGGAAGATTTTTAACAATCGGATTCAGTCACCCGGCATTCTGGGCTTATTTCACCGGTACTTTTGAGATTATATGCGGTGCTTTTATAATCATAGGATTCATTACAAGGTTGGCATCAATACCATTAATTATTATAATGATTATCGCCTTTATTTCCACCAAAATCCCAATTCTGGTCCATAAAGGTATCTGGCCCTGGGCACATGAATATCGTACTGACTTTGCCATGACTCTTCTCCTTGTGTATCTTCTGATCTATGGCGCCGGAAACTGGTCTGTTGATTCAAAAATCCTTGCAGTAATAAAAAGATAAAAAATGCTCGTAATTAATAAAATACATGTAACAGTTATTATTCTATTAATTCTTTTAAATTCTCATTTAATATATGCAGGTCCTCCTTTTGATACTGACGACCCGGAGACAGTAAGATTTAAGCATTGGGAGTATTATATTTCATCAATAAACAATAATCAATCAGGATTGTGGTCAGGAACCGCCCCTCACATAGAATTAAATTATGGGCTTATCCAAAATGTGCAGGTACATTTATTATTGCCAATGAATTACAGTTATTCCAGGAACAAGGGTTCTGATTTCGGATACTCTGATACTGAATTTGGAATAAAATACCGTTTTGTGCAGGAAACGGATAACACACCTCAGATAGGCACATTCCCTATTCTGGAAATACCCACAATAAAAAACAATGAATTCAGTGATGGAAAAACAAAAATCTATCTTCCGGTATGGCTTCAGAAGTCGTGGGGCAAATTGACTTCTTACGGTGGCGCCGGATACTGGATAAATCCCGGAACAAATAACAAAAACTGGATATTTTCAGGATGGGAAATCCAATACGACTTTTCAAAGTTTATTACATTGGGTGGAGAACTTTATTATCATACTGCCGACACTAAAACCACCGGTGCAGGTACCGGATTCAATCTGGGAGGGTCAATTAATCCGACTGAAAAATTTCATTTCATTTTTTCTTTTGGCCATACATTGACAAAAGATAATACATTTACTTCCTACATTGGGCTTTTATGGACAATATGAAATCAAAAATATCTTTCATTATTCCGGCGCTAAATGAAGAGAATAGGATAGCATCTGTAATTGATAATATCAACCTGCTAAGCAATGACTACAATTTTGAAATCATTGTAGCAGACGGAAACAGCACTGACAAAACGACCAAGATTGCTGAAGAAAGGGGAGCTATTGTAATCAAAGAAAGCAAAGAAGCTCCAAAGACAATCGCACATGGAAGGAATACAGGGGCAAGCATTGCTACCGGGGATATTTTTATTTTTTGTGATGCGGATACCATAATCAATGATCCAGATAACTTTATATCTGTAGTTTTTTCAGTATTCAAGGATGAAGAAATCATTGGCGGAGCACCTAGTTTAAGCATTTTTCCTGAAGAAACAATTCTGAAAGACAAAGTATTTCATTATTTCTTTAACAGGATGGTCCGGTTCAGCTTTTGGACCAGGGTGCCCATTTGCGGGGGCCAATGTCAGATTGTTAGAGAAAGTTCTTTCAGGAAAGTAAATGGTTATAACATCAATATTGTCCATGGAGAAGATTCTGATTTTTTCAGGAGACTCCGCAGAATAGGAAAACTTCATTTTTTTACAAAACTGGTTGTTTATGAATCTCCGAGAAGATACAGACATTTCGGATATATATTACTTTTGATGCAAGGAGCATATAGCCTTGTTTATCGACAGATCTTCAAGAAAAACGTATTTAAAGAATGGAGAAGATATGAAAATTTCAAATAATAAAATACTCATTACAGGAGGTGCCTCAGGAATTGGCCTTGGCCTGACAGAAAGATTTATTGAAGAAAATAATACAGTAATTGTTTGCGGCAGAAGAGAGTCTCTTTTAAAAGAACTTTCCGGAAAATATCCATCAGTGGTTACAAGAAGATGTGATCTTTCAAGCGCAGTTGAACGGGAAGATCTCTTCAAGTGGATCTCTGAACAACATGCTGACCTGAATGTTCTGGTAAACAACGCAGGCATTCAGCAATGGATGTCGGTTACAGACAATGATTTTTTTGAACGTGCTAAGGAGGAAATTGTAATAAATATTGAGGCTCCGATACATCTGACATCGCTTTTTATAAATCTGAAATCATTAAACACTATTATAAACATAACCTCCGGATTATCTTTTGTGCCACTAACACGAATGCCGGTATATTGCGCATCAAAAGCTTTTTTTCATTCTTTTACTCTTTCTTTGAGACATTTATTGAAATCAAAGAATATTGAGGTTATAGAAATGATCCCTCCTGCTCTTAATACTGACCTCGGCGGTAAAGGTTTACATAATACGGCTCCCCCGGTAAGTGAATTTATTGAGGCTGTCTTTGTGCAGTTAAAGCAGGGTAAATCTGAACTCTCTTATGGATTCAGTGAAGCCATGACCAAATCGGGACCGGAGGATTTGCAAAAGGCATTCAACAGGATGAATAGTTTGTAAAATTTGTAATCTGATCCAGCAGGCAACTTGTCCACTAGAAAGATAATACATTGAAATGTTGATGTCTAATTCATAGTTTATCTCAAATTAATACCCGATCAGTCACCTTTTTCTGCTGCATTTCCTACATTTGTCAGATTAAAGGAAAAAATAATGATTTGGAATGGATAACTACTTATTCAGACTGTTACCAAGAATGCAAAAACTGAAATTTGAATATCGAATCATTGCTGGCTATGTAATTATTGGTGGTATTTGGATTGTGTTTTCAGACAAAATTCTTAACTATTTTGTCAAAGACCCTGATGCAATTACAAGGATCCAGACTTTTAAAGGTTGGTTTTATGTACTTGTTACGGCAATTCTTTTCTACTTGTTATTAAAGAGTCATCTCGTTAAAGTGCGAGACGCGGAACAAAAAGCTAAAGACAGCGACAGGCTGAAAACTGCATTTCTTCAAAACATTTCACATGAGATTCGTACCCCCATGAATAGCATTGTTGGTTTTTCCGGACTCTTAAAAGACAAGAATACATCAGAGACTGAAAAAGCCGAATATCTGGAATTGATTGGAAAAGGTTCAGATCAATTACTTAATATAGTTAATGAAATTTTAGACATTTCACTGATCGAAACAGGAAATTTAGGAGTAAATAAAAAGCCACTGCATCTGAATAACTTATTGGATGAGTTGTATGTTTATTATAAACCATTAATTAAAAGTGATATTTCATTTTCAGTAATCAAAGGGCTGTCAGACTATTTAAGTCAGATACTTACGGATGTTACCAAAGTCAGACAAGTATTCGATAATCTTATAAACAATGCAATTAAATTCACTGAAAAAGGACATATCAGGTTTGGTTATACACTGGTAAATAATGAACTGGAAATGTTTATAGAAGACACCGGAATAGGAATTAATCCTGAATATCACGACAAAATATTCGAACGATTCCGGAAAATTGATCAGAAAAACATGAAGCTGTATGATGGAGTTGGATTAGGACTTGCTATCTGCAAAGGGAACATTTATTTACTTAAAGGCAAACTATGGTTAGAATCAGAGCCCGGTATAGGTTCTAAGTTTATCTTTACAATTCCATATGAACCAGTATTGGAAGAAGGAATAGTCGGGATAAAAAAAACTGAAAGTATAAAGGATTTGAATGACCTTACGATTCTGGTTGCGGAGGATGATGAAATCAATTATCTTTATATAAAAGAAATTTTCAGAGGGACAGGCGCTATATTGGTACATGCCATAAATGGAAAGGAAGCTGTCGAAATTTGTCAAAACAACAATAATATAGACTTTCTTTTAATAGATATAAAAATGCCTGTTATGAATGGTTATGATGCAATTAAGAAGATCAGAGCATTTCGCCCCGACATGCCGATAATAGCTCAAACTGCTTTTGCTTTAAGCAATGAAATGTTAAAAGCATTTAATGCCGGAAGCAATGATTATATAGCAAAACCGTTTAAGAAAGAAAAACTTCTTGCACTAGTTTCTAAATATCTCTCTTCCGGAAAACAATAAACTGGAAATTCGGGATAATATCTTTTGGCAGGATATTTGCACATTAACTGCAAACTTTTAATAACCGAATAAATGAAAAAAATCTGTTTTCTTTTCTGCATTGCAATTCTTGGTATGCAATATATTGATGCTCAGTTTTTAAAAGATGCAAAAAAATTACTTAGCTCTAAGAGTAAGGGGCTGACTGAAAAAGATGCAGCCGACGGCATTAAGGAGGCACTGGTAAATGGTACCGGTGTAAGTGTTAAACTGGTTTCTGTTCCCGATGGATATTGGGGCAACCCGGAAATTAAAATTCCCTTTCCTGCTGAAGCAAAAGAGATGGAGTCTAAAATGAGGGCAATCGGAATGGGTAAAAAAGTGGATGAATTTAATGAATCCATGAACCGGGCTGCCGAAAAAGCTGCCAGCGAAGCAAAACCTATATTTATAAATGCTATAAAAGGTATGACTGTAAGAGATGCTATAAATATTGTGAAAGGAGCTGATAATGCAGCTACTATGTACCTGAAGAATAACACATCACCTGAGCTCGTTGCTAAATTTCAGCCAATTATAAAGACTTCGCTCGATAATGTTAATGCCACAAAATACTGGAGTGATCTTATTACAATCTATAATAAGATCCCCCTGGTAAAAAAATTAAATCCCAATCTTCCCCAATATGTCACCCAAAAAGCCATTGATGGTCTCTTTATTATGATTGCAAAGGAAGAGTTAAAGATACGTAAAGACCCGATGGCCAGAACTTCGGAGCTGCTTAAAAAAGTTTTTGGAAATTAGCTCTTAAATCCATAGGTTGTCTTTTTGGTAACAGAAGAAGACAATAAGTAATAAAGAAGAGGCTGCCCTGAAACAGCCTCTTCTGAATATGCCTACTTAAGTAATTTAAAGCTAAGCGGAAGTTGCTCAGAATTAAAGAGAGCCGGGAAATAGTTCACTTCATTTCTGGTGAAATTTCCGGTAACCTCTATTTCTCCACCTTTGATGGCAGATTTTACCACAGGCCAGGCATATACCTGATTATCAATGACTATAGCAATTGCTTTGTTTATATTCTTTTCAGTAGCATCAGCAAAAACACTAACTGCTTCAGCTTTTAATTTGATCTGAATCTTCTGATCTTTCGGATCTGTACCTGATACAATTTTAACAGATTCAACATCCGATCTAATCAGCAAAGGCTTACCATCTTGATTAGTTTTTAATGCAAACAGGCAGTATCCCGATTTTTCTGATTTTTTCCCCCAGAATAATTTACAATTCTTCGGAGGAATAGCAGATTGAAGGTATTCATTGGTTTTAAGCTTGTTTTCACTATTTGTACACCCCACTCTTGGATCTGCTGATTCTCTTTTATCCTGATCGGTGTTCAAAAGTTTAAAAAGCTGATTATCAGGTTTTAACAAATTTAAAATTTCAGCAGGGGTATATGTTTCATAGAAAGAGAGTTCACCTTTGGAGGTCAGAAGTCCTTCAATTTCAGAAATGTCGGTTTTATCAGGTAATAAGATTATGACCTGTCCCTTCTCTGCTGATACCTTGATTTCAGAAATATTAATACCGAACAGTTTCAACCGTGTGGAAATAATATCAGCCGATTGTTTCAATAATACTGAGCCGACATTTATACCTGTTGACTGAAGAGTGATACTTTTGCCGGTATCAATTGGTTTCTGAACGGAAGATGCCAGGGTTATTGAAATAACAATAGAAATAAAAAAATATATTAAGCTTTTCATATTTTATAATATTAAGTTAATCTAATAATAAAATCGGTCTCTGTAAAAATACAGACCGGATAACTAACTTAATATTGGCGGCTCATCCTTTTCTAAAGGAAACAGATGATATCTGAGAATAAATCGGGGAATTTTGTGTGAATTTTCTCTTAAAATCTCCAGATGATTTACTTTAATATCAGTTTTTTTGTTTTCAGATATCTGATTTCTGTTAAATGCCAGTAAACAGAAATGATTCTTATTTGATATCCATGTCTTCTGAAAAACCTGTAACCGGATAATTGGTGTGAAAACAGCGTTTTTTTCACTTACTGATATGAAAGTTGAAGCAGGTTTCCTTTTCAAATCAGTAGTTTTACCGACAGAGTTGCTGTAGATCAACAGAGCGAAAAAAACAATTACAACAACAATAATTGAATCAAAATTAAAAACTCTGATATTTTTCCTGGTATTCAACATTTGTCAAAAGTAATTCTTTTCAACAAAAAATGCAAAAGTACCATTTTCATTACTTCTTATTTTCATTAGGATATCTGACTCACAAATGACCACACATTTCCCTTACCATAAATGGTGAACTTCTTTCTTAATGTATTTATTATAAATATTATTCATAGCTGCAATCGTGTCATCACTTAAAGCCGGTAAATCATAAACTGACAGATTTGAAATCACATGATCCACTTTAGATGCACCCGGAATAATACAGCTCACTTCTTCAAAGTTGAGTATCCATTGTAAGGCCATCGGAGCCAGGTTCTTAATACCCGGGAATATGAGTTTTAATTCGTCTATCGCTTTCAATCCAAGTTCGTAATCAATTCCTGAAAATGTTTCGCCTTTATCAAATGCTTCACCATGTCGATTGAAGTACCTATGGTCCTGAACTTCAAAAACAGTATTCTTATGATATAATCCTGTCAGGAGACCACTTGCCAGGGGTACCCTCACGATAACACCGATGTTACGTCTTTTAGCTTCCCTGAAAAATAACTCTGCCGGTCGTTGACGGAAAAGGTTAAAGATGATCTGAACAGTAGAAACATTAGAATATTCAATCGCTTTCAGTGCCTCTTCAACTTTTTCAACGCTTACACCAAGGTTCAGGATCTTACCCTCATCTTTAAGACGATCGAAAGTTTCAAAAATTTCAGGACGGTAATAGACTTCGGTAGGCGGGCAGTGCAATTGAACTATATCCAGTGTTTCAAGGCCGGTTCGCTTTAAACTATCCTCGACATATTTTGTCAGGACCTTTGGCTGATATCCTTCATTAGTATGAGGATATATCTGGCGCCCGCATTTAGTAGCTGTATAGATACGTTCCCGGCGGGACCGGACTACTTTACCTACTGCAACTTCACTTAATCCTCCACTATAAACATCTGCTGTATCGATAAAATTAACACCTCTGTCGATAGCACTGTTTATTATCTGATCTGCGTTTCTGTTATCAAAGGATGAACCCCATTTTCCACCAGTCTGCCAGGTCCCAAGAGAGATTTCAGATACACTAAAACCGGTTTTGCCTAATTGTCGATATTTCATTCTGTAAATGTTACCTATTAATCAATCATACAAATTTTATACTATGAGCGATCCTTAATTCCCTGAATATCATCGAAACTCTTTGAATTAATTGAAAAGTAAACAAAAATATGCCCTGATTGTTTTAATTTTCCGCATAATAAGATTTTATGGCACTAATTAAGAAAATTAAGGAGGCCAAGAGCAAAATAATGGAAAAGATCTTTATAAATCCTGAATGACAAAAATTAAAACAGAACTCAAAATTATGCGCTTAAACCTAAGAATAAAGGCATTTGTATCAACCACTCAGCCTGATAAAGCCCGTGATTTTTATAAAGAAAAACTTGGACTAAAATATTTATCAGAAGATAGTTATGGCATTGAATTTGAGGCGAATGGGACACATTTAAGGATTAGTTTTGTAGAAAAGCTGACTCCCCAGCCATTTACAATTCTGGGTTGGAACACAACAGATATAGTTTCAACTATCAGGTTATTCAATAAAAAAGGTATTTCATTTGAACGATATACTTTTATCGAACAGGATGACTTAGGAATCTGGACTGCACCGGGAGGCACAAGAGTTGCCTGGTTCAAGGATCCTGACGGAAACCTGCTTTCTATATCGGATTAGTTCATTAAAATGTTTCTATTCCATAACAAGTACCTTCGCGCCTCTGATTTTTCTTTGCTTCAGCTCTGCAAGTACAATATTTGCATCTTCAAGTTTATATTCCTGAATTTCAGGAAGAACAGGAATTTCAGCTGCCAGACTAAGAAACTCAATTACATCATTTCGAGTGACATTTGCAACACTTTTAATTTCTTTTTCCATCCACAGATGTTCTGCAAAGTCGAGGTTTAATAACTGAGTTTTATCACTTTCCTCTTTTCTTATAGCATTTATTATCAGCCTGCCTCCCGCTTTAAGTTTCTTTAAAGAATCTATAACAGGTTTCCAGACAGGTGTTGTATCGATAATGCTGTCCATTTGATCCGATATGTTATCTGTTATATCTCCGGTCCAGAATGCCCCCAGTTCTCGTGCGAATGATCTTTCATTTTCGCTCCGGGCAAAAACAAATATTTTCGTTTTAGGGAACCTGAATTTAATAATCTGAAGGACAAGATGAGCTGAAGCTCCAAATCCGGAAAGACCTATATTCCAACCATCCTTAATACCGGATAGTTTAAGAGACCGGTAACCAACTGCTCCGGCACATAACAGGGGTGCGGCTTGTGCACTGGAAAAAACCGGAGGAATCGCATATGCAAACGATTCAGGAACAGTCATATATTCAGCGTAGCCACCATTTACATCCCTTCCCGTCGCAATAAATCCGCGACATAGGTTTTCTCGTCCGGACAGGCAAAAGGAACATTTCCCGCATGAGGAAAATATCCATGCTACACCAACTCTCGCCCCCAGTTTTAAGCTTGTCACCTGCTTACCTGTACTCTCAACAATTCCTACTACCTGATGACCCGGAACTATCGGGAATTTAGCAGGAAGGGTTCTGCCTTCAATTTCATCAAGTTCAGTGTGACATACTCCACAAGCCTGAACTTTAATGAGTACTTCATAATCAGCAGGAACCGGCTTTGGTAAAGAACTATATTCCAATGGTTCACTATTATGGTCAAGGTCAGTTATGGAATTTAGGACCATTGCTTTCATGACTATCACTTATATGTACTCAACAAATCTAATGATTTTTGACAGACGTAAGAATATTAGTGCCTTTTCTCATGAACCTGAGTCAATATAAACGCAAAGTATCTTATGAAAGTATTAATAAAACAATGCTTTGTGTCTGTTGTTTTCTGACCGATTTCAGCTATTTAATGTTTTGTAAACCATTTACAAGTACGAAATGTGAATGCATTAATTCCCAATTAAATAAGGTTATGTGTTGGTCAACCTGTCAAGTTCAGTATTATAATCAAACTGAAGATCTTCGTGCAATAGTGTCACTTTTTTCCTTATCGCCTCTATTTGTTTATTATAGAGATTCTGAAGTCCGGAATTCTTAAGAACGGATGGAGTAATTTTTTTAAGCTTTATACAAAAATACAGCAATAATTCTACCTCCGTTTCTTTCTTTTGTGAATATCTGGCATATTTCCTGATAGTGTGTAAAATCTTCCGAAAGCTTTTCTTAATTAAGTAATAGCTCTTCCTATTTATTATCTCAAATTGCTCATCAACCTCCTTTTTTACATCTTCAATATAAAAAGCTTCATCCGATGATTCAAACAAGAGGTATGTCAACAATTCCTTGTTTTCCTTTTTAAATCTGGCAAGGCGCAGACATAACTCCCTGACTTCTTTAGGTGTACAATTGGACAATTCTTCTTTCAGATCCTTAATTGTGACAGTCTTCATAGTCATTATTTGAATCCAAAGTTAGCATATTTGCAATGAATGAAACAAAGGTGTAAAGGTCCGGAATTGTGCTTGCGGTACGCGCTTGTTTTAGGAAACTTGAATATGCCTTTGCGCCGTTATGCCGTTATGCCATTTTAAACAGACATTTTGTCGTATTGACCGGGGAATTTCAGAATGGCTTCAATCTTGTAATATGGGTTTTAAATGAGGAGGTATTATGGATGTTTTTTCTGAAATAATTGTCACTGCAGTTGAAAAAGCGAAGAATGCAGTAGTAAAAATTGACAAGTATACTCAGGTCATGGGCAATCAAAGACTTTCGGGTTCTGGTTCAGGTTTTGTTTTTTCTAGCGACGGACTGATTCTGACAAATGCACATGTAATCGAAAACTCACACAGACTAAATGTTTCGCTACTGGACGGAAATGAATTCACAGGTGAAACAATTGGAACAGATAAAGATACTGATATTGCAATTATTAAAATATTCGGAAGTGGCTATACTCCGGTAAAACTAGGAGTTTCCGGCGAGCTGAAAATAGGGCAGCTGGTAATTGTAATAGGAAATCCTTTAGGTTATCAGCATTCTGTTTCTGTAGGTGTACTAAGCGGTGTGGGAAGGACCATGCGCACCCAGGGTGGTCAGCTGGTCGATGACATACTTCAATCAGATGCAGCTATGAATCCGGGGAATTCGGGCGGCCCAATGATTGATACAGATGGTGACGCAATAGGGATAAATACGGCAATTATCCCAAGCGCTCAGGGTTTAAGCTTTTCAATTGGTATTGATTCTGCAAAAGAGATTGCCCGATATCTGATTAGTGACGGTAAAGTGATTAAGGCATATCTTGGGTTAATGACCAACGAAATTGAGATTCATCCAAGAATAAAAAACTTTTACAGACTCAGTTCAAAAAAAGGACTGATAATAACCGGATTGGAAAATTCATCCCCGGCGTCACGGGCAAATCTCCATGAAGGAGACATCATCATCGAATTTGACGGTGGAACTATTTCACAATCAGTTGATCTGACAAAGCACTTAATAGGCAGCAAACTTATATCGAAGTCGACAAATATTAAGGTACTCCGACAAACTAAAATAGTTGATATAAATATCATTCCGGTTGAACGTCCGGCAGCTTAGATTGAGTTTCTTTGATGACCTTCTTCTGAGGAAATGAGCCCGGTAAAATCACATTTATCAGCTTCTTGCCCCAGAGACCAAGCTGAAAACCTGCGCCAAGAGCCAGGATACTCAACACAATAGTTAATAAGGTAAGCTTCCCCTGCGGCGCAATAAAAAACAGAGCGACCGATAATGAAAGAATAATCAGGCTGAAAATAATTTTAACTCTTAATATAGGCGTAGCAAGTGTTTTGAATCGTGTCAATCCGTCAATTAAACCTGTGATAATTGCCAGAATAAGAGTAAATGGGAAAATAAACACTGAAAATAATAAAACATTTTTAAGTACTTCCGGATGAAATTGTTTGAAAAGATTCGTCATGATTACCAGAACAGGAATCCCTATTACAAGCGCCTGAGAAAGATGAATGGCAATAGGATGAAGATCAAAATTAAGCAAAACTAACCTGTTGCGGGCAACTCTTTCCCTGTAAGGTTCAAATACCTTTCTGGGCATTCCGCAAGCCGGACAAACATCCCCCAGTTTGTCTGCTTCAATGACAAACCCGCAAGGGCGGCAACGTACAAGTTCCTTCATATCACTAAAGATTTATTATACTTTACAAATTTAAAAATTTAATGACTCTAAATACTTTTTATGATTCAATACAAATCCCTTTGGAATATAAATCCGGTTTTACCAGTAGTTTAATATTTCCTGCAATCCTGATTATACACGAACATTAACATTTATTACTTGTTTAATTACAGGATATTCTAATTTTCTAATAACAGCATAGTTAATGTTTTATCTGAGCGAAATAATTGTTAAATCTTTAATAATACAGTAGTCATGCCAAAATATCTGATAGAAATTCCTCATGGATCGGATAAGATCGAATGTCTGAGGTCAGCAGAAATCTTACTTAGTTCAGGTTCACATTTTCTGACAAATGCAGATTGGGGTTGCCTGGATGGAGTTCATAAAGCCTGGTTCTTTATGGAGGCAAACAGTAAAGATGAGGCAATAATGGTGGTTCCACCGGCTTATAGAAAAGATACAAAAATATCTCAGCTTAACAAATTTAAACTCGATGATGTCAAGGAACTGCTTAAACATCATGATGGCGTTTAGAATACATAAACTTTTCAATATTAAGTCTGTTCATATTTTTTAATTTAATAATTAAGTCCTTGATCCTTCCCGTTCACGTTTATAATATCTTTTAGTTTTAGAGAAATTAATTATATCATTTATCCTTAATAACATTTTTTGCTTTTATGGGTTATAAGTATATAATTATAAAACTGAAAAAGAGGAAAAATGAAAGTACTTATCAGACTTCTGCTTCCAATTTCCATTGTAATAATCATATCTTCTTGTGTAAGAATAGTTTACATCACAAAGAGAAATGACCCTGAGATTATCCTTGAAAAAAGACATCATAGTGTTGTATTTGTCAATTTGTTCAATTACACATTACCTCTGAATGTAAATAAAAAAGACAGGAATTCTTACCATGAAGGAGTAATGGCTTTATTAGACGGCTTAACATTCATTTCAAGTGATAGTATCTTTAGCTTTTTCACAGGTGATACCCTTAAAAAAGGTATTAAAGCCGGAGATCTCACAACTTTGTTGCCGGCTGATACAATAAATAATATTTGTAAGAGATTTAGTTCAAATCTGTTATTGACACTTGATTCGGCCAGTATTTTTTTTGAGCGGGACACTGTAATTAACTCCTATTATGGAGTAGAATACAGAACAATTAATTTCAAGCTTAATACGAGGTTTTTTCTGTCTCTGTACTCTGCTGGTGGACGTTTAATTGACCGGAGTGAAGTTGAGCAGTCTTCAATGTTCACTCCGCGATCATCTATGTCGGGACAAATTATACTTGTGCCATCCATTTCAAGAGCAACAAATGAGATTGGAAACCTGGCATTTCAGGCCGGACAGGATTATTTGGCCAAATTTTATCCTGAAATAATTCACGATACGCAACAGCTGTTTACAGGTAAACCTTTTAAAGAATCCAACGAATTTATTTTTGCCAAAAACTGGAATAAAGCAACCGAACTCCTCGATGAGCTCGTGAGAAATCCCGAACCTGCAATTGCAGGCAAAGCCAGGCATAATCTCGATGTAGTAAAAGAGGCATCAGAGGCGGATGAAAGATAGACTAGTGTGAGGTGTGAGGTGTGAGGTGTGAGGTAAAGTTTATTTCCTGTTAAAAAAGTCAGAATTCTCTCTGTAGTAAATATCATCCGCATATATAAAAAGACAGCTCCCGCCCGATATTTTATCAATTATTTCTTTTGAAATATCGACAGGTAAGGCAGGACATCCCCAGCTTCGACCAAGCCTGCCGTACTTTTTAATTGATTCTTCACTTACATATTCTGCCCCATGAATTACTATCTCCCTGGCCCTGGCATTATCGTTGATACCTTTTTCGAGACCTTCAAGCCTCAGTGAATAGCCATGAACACCAAAGTAAGTTTCTGCAGTAAGAAAAAAGCCCGGTGAGCTCTTAAGTGATCCTGTCTGGTTTGAGAAACTTTTTGCATAAATATCACCTGAGTTTTTCCCGTGGGCGACAAAACATTTATAAATGAGTCGTTTATTCTCCAGATCAATTACAAAGAACCGTTTTTCAGTAGATGGTTTTGAAAAATCAATAATAGTTAAAAGGTTTTTTTTATAAAGATTTTTTATCTTTTGTTGACCAAGAACTGCAGTTTTAAAGACTTCAAATGAAATTATCTCCTCCAACTTACAAACCGACCAAAGCTGGTGAATATCAATATCTTCTGTTGCAGGTTTATTGCCAGCACCTATCAGCACAGAAAAAAAAATCATAATGAATATTTTGACTGAATTATGCATCCGCGATTTTATGCATTTATGATAACAACTTCCCAAATGCAATATTGGTTCATACAATATCATTCTGCGTTGAAGCAACACGTCATTTTTTCATTTATATGAAGAAATAACTGAACTGATTTTTAATAATGCAATTTTTTTAAAATTGAATTCTTTTTTTGAATCCCTGAGGATCCAGAAGATTACTCCACTTATCAATGCAGCAAAAAAGCACCATACTGAAATCAGATACTGTGTAAAGAATATTGCAGTAACCAGACAAGATGAAAACATTAACATACCTAACAGATGAGTTCTTTTTATACCTGAAACAAAGAGAGGAGTTATTGTCGCAATCAGATAGACGATAAAAGCAAGCATAGCAAACGAATCAGGGAAATTAGTTTTATATTCGATATGACGGCCCGTTATTTGTGGAGTTACATTGAAAGACACTAGGCAATAAGAATAGTACAATGATAGAGATAAACCCAAAATTAAAAGGATTCTGCGAATCCTTTTTCTTTTCTTATCCTCTTCCACTAAAAGGACTGAAACAGGAATCATTACGGGCCAAAGAACCTGAGCCATAATTAAAAAACAATATGTGGCAGTTTTTTGGATGTTGACATAATCTGCATAAGGCAACGTTAACCACAAACAGCCTTCAACTATTTGTTGAACCCCAAAAAAGACAGGAATGCTGGCAAATACCAGTTGTGATGGTTTATGAACTTCCCGATAAGTTGCTACTCCGATGCCTGTTATAATAATACCTCCTGCAAAACTTGCTCCCGCAGAAAAACACATGCTAATTTCCTTTCTTATCGTAATTAAATAAACTCACTTGTATTGAATATTTCTTAAAACATCAATTTTATGTAATAGTACCACTATTAAATGGATAATGCTTTATCCGGGTTAATATCAGTCATATTATCAGTTCTGAAACGATGATTAATTAATCCCCAAAAAAAAGTTGGTATAAGTTTTGTTATTACTTTTTTGTACTAACTTGTTCTTTAAAAATTTACTTTATGAAAAAATTTATAATTACTTCAATTCTGTTGGTATTATTTGCCGGTGGTAGCACACTCGTAGCGCAGAATAATAACGAGGAAAAGCTGGGTCTTCCCGGGGATAATCTAAATCTTTATGCTGTTATGAAGTTATTCCAGGAATCAAAAACACTCGAAGAATTTGAAAAAAATCTGAATGATCCCAACTCTAATATCAATAATCTTGACCTGAATGGGGATAATCTGGTAGACTACATAAAAGTAATTGATAATGTGGACGGCGACGTTCATAATATTGTTCTTCAGGATGCAATCAGCCCTAAGGAGAATCAGGATGTTGCTGTTTTTACCGTTCAGCGTTTTCAGAATGGACAAGTGCAGATCCAACTTACGGGTGACGAACAATTATATGGTAAGGATTATATAATTGAACCTATATATGATGATGCTAATTCCGGAGGTACTCCAAATCCGGGGTACTCAGGGAATACAAGGGTAATCAATGGACAGACTGTTACTTATGTTAATACTTCACCTGTTCAGATTGCTGCCTGGCCATTGGTCAGATTTATTTTCCTTCCATCCTATGTAATATGGCGCTCATCGTGGTACTGGGGCTATTATCCGGGTTACTGGCATCCATGGCATACATACTCCTGGGATTACTACTATGGATATCAATATAACTGGAATCATTATTATTACAGACATTATCGCCAATGGAATTATCATCGATATTCAAGATGGAACGACTTTTACTACAACGGTCGACGTTCATATTCTCCTGACATACATCACAGAATTGAGATGGGTTATTATAAAACAACATATTCTCATCCCGATCAGAGAAAAGATGGGGAAGCAATGTTTGCAAAAGCGTATCCTGAGCAATACAGAAGATCCTCAGCAGTTTCTTCACGGAATAACTCCAATGTAACACGGAGGACAAATACAACAACAAACAATAAATCAATTACGAATCCACATTCTGATAACAATCCCGAATTAAACAGGAGATCAAGTACTGTTACTACCAGTAAACCGGTAACGAATAAACCGTCAGGCAATAATCCTGAATTAAACAGGAGATCGACTACTGTTACAACCAGTAAACCTGTAACAAATAAACCTTCAGGTAACAATCCCGAATTAAACAGGAGATCAACTACTGTTACAACAAGCAAATCAGTAACAGATAAACCATCCGGTGACAATGCCGGGATAAACAGGAGGACAACCACCAAAGTGACCGACAAGCCGGTGATAAATCATCCTTCCGGACAAAATGCAGGTACAAACAGTGTACAAAAACAAACAAAAGGTCCCGTTGTGAATTCAAACAGAAAGAATATAAATAAAACTAAGTCAGCAACTCCGATAAAGAAAGATAATAAAGTAAAAGAGACAGAGAACAAAGAATCAGATCACAATAAAGAGTAGAACGTATCTTTTAATAATTTTTCACACTTTCATCCCGGTAACTTTCAGACTCCTGCCTGATCAATATATTGAAAATAAATTTTTATAGCTTTGGGCAATATTTATTCTGGCACATACCGTGAGGAAAATTTCAATTCAGGTAAAGATTGGATTATTAATGATACTGGCGGTAATATTACTCTCAGCAACCGGATATTTGTCCTATCGTAACCTTTCATCAATTGTTGCCTCAATTCAGATGGATTTAAAACCTGACCTCAGATTATCAACGATACGGCAGATTTCAATGGATCTGGAAAAAGCTCAAAACAGTATCCGTATTTATACAAATACCCACGATACACTTGATCTCAGACCCTATTATAAGATAATCTCCAACATTGATGAAAAAGTAAGCAGATTACATTCCGAATGTAAAAGTGATTCTTTATTAATCCGACAGACTGACACTATAAGTAAGTTAATTGAAAAAAACATTAATATCTGGAACCAGCTGCTGTATCTTCAGAATAATTATACGGTTGTTGAAAATCTCAGACAGTTGTCTGTCAGGCTCGATAGTAATACAATTGAAGACAGGAAAACTGATAAGAGTATACTTAAACGTGTTTTCAGCAGGGCTAATAAAAACAGGTTGAATGAAAAAGATATTATCACCGATCTTAAGGAAATAGAACATCAGGACAGTGTTACAAAAGTAAAACTGACAATTAGAGAGTCGAAGTTAGCCGTTACCAGCAGTGAGATCAAAGAACAGTTTTATGACCTGATTACCAAAATAGAAAATGAGATTTCAGAACTAGTTAACGCAAAAGCCCTGGCAGCGGACAAGCTGGCCGCAAAAACTTACATTTGGCTGGCTATGTTCTCAGTATCAGGTACTCTTCTTGCAATTCTGGTGATGTTTGTTATTGTACGATATGCCAGAAAAACTCACGTTTATCAGATAGCTCTTCAGAATTCAAAGGATGAAGCTGAAAAACTGGCCCGTACAAAAGAACTTTTTATGGCAAACATGAGCCATGAGATCCGTACGCCGGTAACAGCTATTTCAGGTTTTACCGAACAGCTTTTGCACGAACCACTCGATGAAAACACGACCCATACGCTGAAAATTATTAAATCATCCTCCGATCACCTTGCAAACATAATTAATGATATCCTTGATTTTTCCAAATTGCAAAATGGCAAGCTATCTTTGGAAAAGGTACATTTCAGAATTGTACAAATTCTTGAAGATGTATATGCATTATTTGAAAGACAGGCAATAAGGAACAATACCCGCTTAGAGTATTCGATAGGTTCTGATACTCCTCCTGTATTGTTGGGCGATCCATACCGGCTTAAACAAATAATGATCAACCTGGTTAGCAATTCTGTCAAATTCACTAAGAACGGAGAAGTACATTTTAGTGTGAATTGCATTAAAATGTACTCATCAGAAATCGAGCTGGTCATTGAGGTTGTTGATACGGGTATCGGTATTGAGGAAAATAAAATAAATTTCATTTTTGAAGATTTCACACAGGAGGAGATGAGTACTTCCCGCAAATATGGCGGAACAGGATTGGGATTATCAATAGTAAAAAAGCTCATAGAATTACACAATGGCACTATTGAGTGCATAAGCAGGAAAAACGAGGGCACAAAAATTACCTGTAATATCCCTTATAATACTGGCGACGAGACACAGGTCAGAAAAGAAGTCGAACATTCACTATATATTCCTGAAGAAATCAGAAATATGAAAATCCTGATAGTTGATGATGAGGAGTATAACCGTCTGCTGTTCAAAACGATATTGGAACGCTGGAAAGTTGCCTGCCATGTAGCTACAAATGGAATGGAAGCACTTGAAATGTTAAAAAGAAATCACTTCGACCTGCTGTTTATGGATGCCAGAATGCCGGGAATTGACGGTTTAAAGGCTACACAGATTATTCGCGATGAGATGAAAATAGGGAAATCAGAAATGCCCGTTATCTGTATCTCGGCTGCTAAAATAAATGAAGACTGGCAGAAGTATCAAAAAGCCGGGATGAACGCCTTTCTTTCAAAACCGTTTACCGAAAAAATGTTACTGACAACAATTCTTTCTGTGATTAAGGATTCTAATCCCGTTTCTGTACCTGATCGGGTAAGTGAAGAAAAGATTGGTTCTCCTGATACGTATAAAATTAATTTACAAAATCTCTACCATATTTCAGGTAATGATGATCAATTTGTAAAACAGATGCTTCTTGCTTTTATTGATTCAACAAAAAGAGGGCTTAATGATATTCAGGAGAATGTCAGATCGAGTCACCTGGCCTCAGTTGCAGATCTGGCACATAAAATGTTATCTCCCTGCAGACATATTGGGGCACTGGACCTCTGTTTACTGCTTAAGAAAATTGAAGAAAATATTCACAGTAAGGCAGAACCTGGTGGTCTTGAAATTCTGGCTAAAGAAGCACTTCTTGAATTTGAAGCCGTCAGCATACTAATTAAAGAACATATGGCGAAAATCAGTTAAAACTCTGGTAAATAATGCCATTTTTACTTTACTTTGTAAGCGCTAAAAAACCATAAACCAGAATTAAACAGGATATGTCAGAAAAGCCTTTTAAAATATTTGTTGTTGAAGACAGCGAATGGTACAACAGGCTTTTAGTCCATACTTTATCTTTAAATCCTGACTTCGAAATAAAAAGCTTCTTCAACGGAAAAGACTTCCTAAATTGTTTGTTTGAATCACCTGACATTGTAACCCTTGATTACCGGCTTCCCGATTTTACTGGTCTTGAGGTCCTTAAAAGAATCAGGGAGGAAAACTCTGATGTTCAGGTTATACTGATCTCGGAACAGGACGATATCGACACGGTGGTAAGCCTGCTAAAGATGGGAGCCTACGACTATATAAGCAAGTCAGAAGATATTAAGGACAGGCTGCTTAACACGGTCAAGAATATTCGGAATGGTATCGGTCTTAAAAGAGAGATAACAACACTTCGCAGGGAGGTTCAAAAAAAATATAGCTTTCGTGAAAGCATACTTGGTGAAAGTTCTGCAATCAAGACCGTCTACGATCTTATTGAAAAAGCACTGTGTACAAACATAACAGTTATAATATCAGGTGATACAGGAACTGGAAAAGAACTGGTGGCTAAAGCAATTCATTACAACTCGAAGCGAAAAGACAAATCATTTGTCACTGTCAATGTAGCCGCAATTCCATCAGAGCTGATCGAGAGTGAATTATTTGGTCATGAAAAAGGTTCTTTTACCGGAGCAGTCTACAGAAGGATCGGGCGTTTTGAAGAAGCTGACGGAGGTACGCTCTTCCTTGATGAAATAAGTGAAATGGAACTGAATTTACAGGCAAAATTATTGCGTGTTCTGCAGGAAAAAGAAATTATCCGGATTGGAAGTAATAAGCCTGTGAAAACTGATTGCCGCATAGTGGTTGCTACAAATAAAAACCTGAAAGAGGAAGTAAAGAGAGGAAACTTCAGGGAAGATCTGTATTACAGGCTGTTGGGCTTACCTATCGAATTGCCACCCTTGCGTGACAGGGAAAATGATATTTTGATACTGGCCAGATATTTTATCGGGAAATTTTGTGACGAAAATAACATTTCTTTAAAAAAATTGGCTGTAGAATCACAAAAAAAACTTATGAGTTATTCTTTTCCGGGAAATGTCCGGGAATTAAAATCAGTGGTTGAACTCGCAGTCACATTATCTGCAAATGATATTATAGAACCTGCTGACCTTGTGGTCGACAGGGGTGATCCGTTATCAGAAGTTGCCAGTGATAATCTTACCCTGCGTGAATACCAGGTGAAAATCATAAAGGCCACACTGAAGAAAAACAATAATGATATCAGACTGGCTGCTGAAAAGCTCGATATTGGAATTTCGACCATCTACCGTATTTTAAAAGAAGAAAAGGAGTAATCCATAAATCCTTCAATTAAACTCTCAATCTCCACTTAATAATTTCTCAATATGAGAATTGTTTTCTCAAAATGAACAATTCCATCAAATTTCTTATAAAGGTAATCGGCTAATCTAATGTATTTTAATATCATTTCTGATTCAAGGCATAACTTTTGAAATAAGGTATGCAATAATATGATAAAGAAGGTTTAAACATTTTGCGGATTAGGAAATTAATAAGTTTGAATTTAATGATTTATCAAAATAAAAACTACAACAATTAATTAAATTAAGGAGGAATTAAAATGACAAATGAAGTAAACGGTAACCGAAATGTCGTAAATGATAATGCGGTTTCACGGAATAACGAGAAAAAGGCAAAGAAAGAAGGAATGAAAAAAGGCGTTTTAACAACGGCCATTATCAGTTTTATTCTTCTGGTTGCTGCAGCTTTTATCGTTAATTCAATGTATAAAAATGAGCAGAAAAAACACCTTGCAATTGTGGAGAATCAAAAACACTCATATACACAATTGTTGACTTCCCGCGATTCAGTTATCAACGAATGGATGTTAACATTCGATGAAATTGAAAAAGATCTGAGCACTGTAAAAGAGAAAGAAAACATTATCACTATGAAATCTTCGGATCAGGAATTTTCAAAAGACAAAAAACAACAGATCCTGAAGGATATTGAGTATGTTAATACACTGCTTGATCAGAATAAAAAGAAAATAGCATCATTAACAGCACAGCTGAACGCCTCTGGTGGAACTATTAAAGGTCTCCAGGTAAAGGTTGCTGAACTGGAAGCCTCAATGAAAGAACGCGAAACAGAAATAGCTGACCTGAAAACCACACTTACCAAAAAAGATTTTGAGATCGGACAACTAAATACCCGTATGAGTGAACAACAGGTAGCAATTGCACAGAAAGATGAGAAAATCACCACTCAGACAGCTGAGCTGAATAAAGGTTATTTTACTTCAGGAACTTACAAAGCACTGAAAGCTAAGGGCCTTGTTTCTAAGGAAGGCGGATTCCTCGGACTTGGAAAAAAAGAATCTTTACACCGCGATTTTTCTGACAATCTGTTCACACAGGTCAACATTAAGGAAACGAAAAGCATTCCTGTAAATTCAAAAGATGCAAAGCTTATTACCAGTCACCCGAGCAGCTCTTACGAATTGGTTCGTGACAAAGACAACAAAATAGCCAGCATTGAGATTAAAGATCCCGACGAGTTCTGGAAAATTTCAAAGTATGCTGTCGTTGAATTAAAATAGTAAAAAAGGATTATGCGCTGATCTACAGGCATATGATGTGAAAGTCAAAGTATTAGGCCCCACAGGATTTATAACCTGTGGGGCTTTTTTTTTGTGAAAGATGTCAATAAGATTCATTTACAATAATTAATAATATGAGTATCGGCATTCAATAATAAACTATTTTAAGTGATTAAATTTCAATCATATAATCTCATGAACTCACCCCAACCCCTCTCTGCTCTGCTTACCCTTTATACACATCTTTTAAATTAGAGTTTGCAAATAGCATTATCCACGAAGTGGATAAATATGAATAACCCCCGGTGCCAATGTGTGCCGGGGGTTATTCGTATTTAGCTCTTTCAGAGCTATTTAAAACATAAGTCAACGACGGGAAAAAGATGTATATAAAGGGTAGCTGCTCTGCAAAGAGGGGCTAAGAAGGATATCTCCCCCTTCTTTTGCCTGCAAGAGAATCCCGCTTGCGGGATCGACGAAGTCAACGGGGCAGGAGGATGAGTACATACAAGGTAAAAGTATTTCTCAGATAAATATTATTCATTCCTGATAGTCATATAATTTTAAATAGATAAAAACAATGAGATGAGTAACGAACAGAACTATCCAATTAAAAAAGTTAACATCATCTGTGCCAAGGGTGCATTAGAAGATGTTTATGCAACTCTGATATTAGGAAACGGGGCAGTTATGGAAGGCATAGAAACAAATATTTTTTTCACCTTCTTTGGACTCGATGCCATTGTCAAAAACCGGATGGATAAACTTCATACTGGTGTGGTGGGCAACCCTGCTTTAAGGTTACCGGGTGGATTAAGAATGCCGACGCTTCTTGGAGTTATTCCGGGAATGGAATCTTTCACGTCATGGATGATGATGGGCGAAATGGCCAAGCTGGATATTCCTCCTGTAAGCGAATTCCTCGATCTTATAACCGCCGGGGGAGGGAAGATATATGCATGCAAACTTGCCATGGATATGTTCAAATTTAAGGCAGAAGATCTTTCAGAGCATGTCAGTGGTATTCTTACTGTTGGTGAGTTCTATGCACATGCAGGCGGAGAAGGGTCTCAGATAATTTTTACTTAAATGATTCAGACCATTTAATATAATCAGAAGAGACGTTGCATCCAATGTCTCTTTTTTTACATTGGAAAGTGATTACCTTTGTCATCCATAGGTCTAAGAATTTCTTCCGGTTAAAAATTACTATTATTATTTATGTCAGATCTCGAAACATATTTTAATCAATACAGAAAGAATATTATTGGTATTGACTCAGAAATAAATACACCGTACGGAACCAGGAAACTTATTTATGCTGACTGGATAGCCAGCGGAAGATTATACACAAAAATAGAGAAACGTCTTTCGGAAGATATAGGCCCTCTGGTTGGGAACACTCATTCAGAATCAACTTCTACAGGAAAGGCCATGACAGATGCTTATCATCTCGCCCAGAAGATTGTTAAGCGCCATGTGAACGCCAATGAAAATGATATTTTGATCTTTACCGGCACCGGAATGACGTCGGCAATAGCCAAGCTTCAGAGACTTCTTGGACTAAAGGTTCCTGAGCAGGCGATTAAGTTTTGTTCCTGGTCCAATGGAAACTACAGAAACTGCAAGGACATTCCGAATAATAAGCGTCCGGTTGTGTTTTTAACTCATACCGAGCATCATTCCAATCACACTTCCTGGTTCGAAACACTTGCAGATGTTGTCGTTCTGGAGCCGACATCTGATCTTAAAGTGAACCCCGATGCTTTGCGTAAAGAAATAGTTAAATTTAAGGACCGCCCATTACTGGTGGGTTCATTTTCAGCTTGCTCCAATGTGACCGGTTATTTCCCTCCATACCATGAACTTGCAAGAATAATGCATGAACATCATGGATATTGTTTTGTTGATTTTGCGGCTTCGGCCCCTTATGTTGATATTAATATGCATCCAAGGGATAGAATGGAACAACTCGATGCAATATTTTTCTCTCCTCATAAGTTTCTTGGCGGCCCGGGGAGCTCAGGTGTACTCATCTTTAATAAAGAACTTTACAAGAATGACATACCCGATTCTCCCGGAGGCGGGACAGTGAAATGGACCAACAGGTGGGGAGGTTACAGCTATATAACTGATATTGAGGTTAAGGAGGATGGAGGAACACCCGGTTTCCTGCAGGGTATTAAAGCAGCCCTTGCCGTGACTCTAAAGAATAATATGGGAACCGAAAAGATACATGAAAGGGAAAACGAACTTATAGAATTAACTTTCAGGGAATTATCGGGCATAAAGAATCTGCACATTCTTGCACCTGATATTATTGACAGATTGGGTGTATTCTCTTTCTTCGTCGATAATATACATCACAATCTTTTTACCATCCTTCTTAACGACAAGTTTGGCATTCAGGTCAGGGGAGGATGTTCCTGTGCCGGCACATATGGCCATTTCCTTCTTAATGTCGATGTTAAAATGTCAAAAGAGATCACCGACAGAATTGATGCAGGAGACCTTTCAATGAAACCAGGCTGGATCAGATTATCCCTGCATCCTACGATGACCAACGAAGAGTTACTTTATATAACTGATGCAATAAAACAAACTGCAGATAATGCAAATGAGTGGAAAAAAGACTACTGTTATGATAGTCATACAAATGAATTCTCTCACTGCAAATTCTCTGAAAAAAACAAAACCGCTCATTCAGACTGGTTTAATCTCGACTGAGTGAAAAACATCTGTCATTTACTTACAAAAAAGCTTCATCATAAAAAGCAGTGCTCAAAACAGATTTTACATCTGACAAACTTTAATCATTGGTTATTACAACCGTTGCATTACTTACCTGATTGTCTGATAATGGTTTTACTCTGTTATTCCTTATGAGAAAGAACAATTTCATAACAATTCATGTTTAATGAATAACAGTAGAATACAAACATTAATTCTGGAGGGTAAAGAATGAGTTATATTGATACCATTTCAACAGATGTACTAATTATAGGAGGTGGTCCTTCCGGTTTAGCTGCTTCAATTCACCTGGCTGATTTATTAAAACAGAGAGACCTCAGCAAGAGGATTTTACTGATAGATAAAGGACGTGCAATAGGCAGTCACATCTTATCAGGAGCTATAATTAAACCATCTGTTTTCAAAGAGCTGTTACCTGAGGCAGATATATCTGACATCCCATTCAATGCTAAAGTAAAAAAAGACAAAACCATATTGCTTGGTGAAAACAGAGCTATTACTTTGCCATTTCATTTGCCCTATATGAGTAACCGTGGCAATTATACAGCCTCACTGGGAGAGATATGCAGATATTTAGCTCAGAAAGCAGGGGAAAAAGGTGTAGAGATATATACAGGATTTGCCGTTGATGAAATTTTATACAAGGATGGAAAAGTAACTGGTGCCAAAACAAAAGATACCGGTCTTGATCATCATGGTAATCACTTGGAGAACTTTCAGGCCGGAACAAGGATTGAAGCTAAGCTTACAATTTTTGCCGAAGGAACACGCGGAAGTCTTACAAAAATGCTTATCAAAGAATTTAACCTCGACAAAGATAGAAATGAACAGGTATATTCTTTAGGCTGTAAGGAATTATGGTCAGTTCCTCCGGGCAATATTGAGGCCGGCGAGATCTATCATACAATGGGTTACCCATTAGACAATGATGAATTTGGAGGAGGTTTTATTTATGGATTGAATAATAATAAAGTTGCTGTCGGTCTTGTTGTAGGGCTCGACTACCACGATCCTTCATTTGATGTTCATGATGCTTTTCAGATATGGAAATCGAGTGCTTTTGTTTCAAAAATACTTAAAGGGGGAAAAATGGTTGAATATGGTGCCAAGACTCTTCCCGAAGGAGGTTATTATGCTGTACCTAAATTGTTTGTCGATAATGCTTTAATAGTTGGTGATAGCGCCGGATTGGTTGCAATGCCGGCGTTAAAAGGGATACATCTTGCAATAAGATCAGGAATGCTGGCAGCTCAAACCACTGCGGATGCATTATCAAAAAACGACACATCAGAGAAAAGTCTTAAGCAATATGAGACACTTTTAAATAATAGTGATATCTATAAAGAATTGTTTGCAGTTCGTAATTTCAGACAGGGATTTGCAAATGGACTGTTTATTGGGGGACTGCATTTTGGAACTCAGTTAATAACCGGCGGAGCAGGTTTCTTTGGAAGATTGAGATCACTTGCCGACTCTCAGACAACACTCAAACTGAGTGAATTAAAAAAGAAACCTTTTAAAGAGCGATTCAAAGGGAAATTAGAATTCGACAAAGTGCTGACTTTTGATAAATCAACAGATGTCTACCATTCCGGGGTATATCATGATGAGCAGCAGGTTGTGCATCTTCAAATCAACGACCCGGAGAATTTTAATGCAGTGAATATAGAACAGTATGGAGCACCGGAGCAATTCTTTTGTTCATCGGAGGTATATGAGCTTCATACTGACAAGGCCGGAAAAAAAGAACTCAGAATCCATGCTGAAAATTGCATGCATTGCAAAACATGTGATATAAAATCACCCGGAAAGGGAATTACCTGGATAGTACCAAATGGCGGTAATGGCCCTGATTTTCAAAATATGTAATAAAAAAAGATAAGAAATTAATGGCTCTGACGATAATAAGTTTAATAAAACAAGTTCCGATCCCGAGTGAAATGAGAATGGGGGAAGATGGGTTAATGGACAGGACAAAAGCAAAATCAATAATTAATATTGATTGTCAGTTTGGACTGGAAGCCGGGTTGCAGCTTAAAAAGCAATATCCTGATGCAAGATTAATTGTCTGTTCAATGGGTCCCAAATCTTTCGAGACTTCCTTAAGAACAGCTATTTCATTGGGCTATGATGAAGCCTACCTCCTGTCCGATCGTAAACTGGCCGGCAGTGATACATATGCCACAGGTCTGGCAATATCTACTATGATTAAACACCTTGGTTTTACCAAAGACTCAAAAGATCCGTTCATAATCCTTGCCGGCCGGCAGACAAGTGATGGAGATACTGCACATGTACCATCTCAGGTAGCTGAAAATATCGGAATCCCGCAAGCCACTTTTGTGGAGAGTGTTAAAGCTGATGGCAACGGTAAGGTAATCGCAAAAAGGATCATTGAAGGCGGATATCAGATGCTGAAATTACCAATGCCATGTGTTATATCGCTGACTCCAACCGGAATTCCTCCCCGGAAACCCTCATTAAGCGGAGCAGTCAAAGCCCGCAATTTGAAAATTACAACATTTGGAATTGATGATATTGGTTTAGGAACGGAGAAAATTGGTATCAATGGGTCTCCTACTATTGTAGTAAAAGTAGTTAATATTGTAAGCGAACGTCCACCTGTAACAATGTCGGAGGGTCATAATGAAACTGAGCTGGTTGACAGTTTAATTGCTAACCTGAAGAAAGGCGGAAATGTTCCGGAAAAAAAGGAGAAAACGGCTAAAAGCGAAGTTGAACATCCCGATTTTCCTGAAAAAGATTTCAGAAATGGAGCACGTGGAATTCTTACCTGGGCTGAAGTAACCAACGGTAAAATATCCAGACCATCGCTCGAAATCCTTACCCCGGCAAGAAACCTGGCAATACAGCTGGGAAACGACACGAAAGTAATGACACTGATCATCGGAAAAGATGTCAGACCTTTAGCTCAAACTCTGATAGAACATGGATCTGACGAGGTCATTATAGTGGAAAATGATAAGCTCGGGGAATATCTTGTTCTCCCATTTTCTTCGATTTTCGCCCAGGTCATTAAAGAAAGAAAACCCGAAATAGCTCTTTTTGCGGCAACTACATCGGGACGGGAATTAGCTCCAAGAATCGGCATGAAAACCGACAGCGGAGTAACCGCTGATTGTACAGGACTCTCAATTGGAGAATATATTGACAAAAAAGAAAAAGTTATCTATACTCCTGTTCTTGAATCGCGACGTCCAACCTATGGCGAAAGCAAACTGGCAACAATTCTTGGTTTTGTCTGCCCCCAGATTTCAACAGCCCGGGCCGGCACATTTGAGGTTCCCAAACGCACTGAAGAAAGACAAGGCATTGTTTCAAGCTTCAACCCGGTTCTGAAGGACAGAGATTTTGTTGTTGAAATTGTGAAAACAGTCAGAGGGGAAAGTGGATTACAGAACCTTTTCGAAGCTGATATTGTCATTACAGGAGGAAGAGGCACTACTATTGATAATTTAAGCCTGATAAAAGGACTAGCCGAGGCATTAAAAAATCAGGGCGTTAATGCAGAATGGGCCAGTAGTCGCCCTGTTGTAGACGAAGGAGTTGCCGAGTATGCAAGACAAGTCGGCCAAACCGGAAAAACTATCAGGCCAAAGGTATATCTTGCAGTTGGTGTCTCAGGAGCTATTCAACATATCGCGGGCATGAAAGAATCTGAAAAAATAATTGCAATAGATCATAATCCTAAAGCACACATTTTCCATTATGCTGATTTTGGAATTGTAGGTGAATACACTGATATAGTACCGGAATTAATAGAACGGGTGAAAATGGGGTTTAAATTCGGTATTGAACCTAAGAAGAATTAATGACTCATTTTAAACTAGATCACCAGAAGTTTGAATCCAAGAACATTTACGAGTTTCTGACCTGGACAAAAGACCTTATAAGCTGTCGGCCAGACCTTGCCAAGATAACTGTCCTGGGCCTCACGGAACTTAATAATTAATTCATCCATTGCAGCCAGATTTGTCTGATCTTTATAGTTGTAACCTAAATCTTTTATTATCATGGCAAGGTCATTGTACTTTCCAAGATTCTGGGTCATACTATCAAGGTTCTTCCCAAGTTCCTTAATTATTGAAGGATTTAATGGCCTGAAATTATTAAGTTGATACAGGAAATCCTTGGCTCTCTTTCTGAATTTATGAAGCATTTCCTGTCTGGGATTATTCCTGCAAGTGAGATAAACATCTGCAGCTATTGTATATGTCTTATCAAGTTCTTTTATAAGAAGCTGAGGATCAATTATTTTCATCCTCTGAAATCGTATCCTGTAACCGGTTTTACTTAAAAGAGAATTAATCTGTTCCAATTCAGATTTTATCTCTTCTGAAGGTTCCGGTGCAGGTTCTTGTTTCTCAAGAAGTCGGGTAAGCATTTCATTTTCCCGAAGTTTTGAAAATATTTCCGGAAATTTTTTTCTGAACTCTTTAAGAATCTTTCTCCGGACAGATGTTTCCCTCCTGTAAGACAATATTCTGCCAACCTCTCTCAGATCAGCTATATCTCTTTCGTAAAATGGATTCTCAAGCTGAGGAGATACAAGTCTCAAAACTGCTCTTGTTTTTTTCATCAGGACACGGATATCATGAACAGCTTTCTCATCAGGTATTACAGATCTCTTCAGTAAAGCCTGCGATTCTATGATAAATGCTGCAAGTGCAGGTTTTATCTCTTTCAATTTCACATAATCCAATTCCATCAGAATCTTCTTTCAATTAGTACTAAACACTATAAAGTTAAACAATATTAATAATCTCGTCAAAACAGTTAAGAATTTAGCAATATTAACCAGGATTGCCTCTCTGAAGGTTAATAAGTTGATTAATATTCAGGAATTTTTCTGATTTAGATCTCACACTGAATCTAAAAAGATTTTTCCTGCTGATCTAGCTGATTTTCGAAGATTAAAATCAAATTATCTGTGCTAACATGTGAAATCAACGGGAAAATAAAAAAGAACTTAAACAATGTAACAATATATTGACTTCACTCAACTATAAAGAATTAAATTTGCTTAAACTAATTTCTAACGGGAATATAATGAGCAAAATTACCAGAGGACAGAGGATTGGGATTCTAACTGCCGGAGGAGACTGTCCGGGAATCAATGCAGCCATACGCGGAGTGGGAAAGACAGCTATAGTTAAATATGGGATGACTCTTGTTGGGATAAGCGATGGATTTTCCGGAATGATAAATAAGGAATACAGAGAACTGACGGAAAGCGACCTTTCAGGCATACTTACTCTTGGCGGAACAATTCTGGGAACATCAAGGGAGAAACCCTTTAAAGGAATCGGGAAAGGAAAGAATGAAATAAGTAAACCTGTGCTTATTAAAGAGCATTATGAACAAATGGGACTCGACTGCCTGGTATGTATT
The DNA here is from genome assembly GCA_049792755.1 of Bacteroidales bacterium. GTDB lineage: Bacteria > Bacteroidota > Bacteroidia > Bacteroidales > VadinHA17 > LD21. The sequence goes on from JBARBF010000009.1 coordinate 72,830, forward strand.
GGTGGCAACGGTACTCTAAAAACTGCTCATCTCCTTTCTCAGGAGGGGCTGAATGTTGTGGGAATCCCAAAAACTATAGATAATGATGTATGGGGTACAGATCTGACATTCGGATTCGATTCAGCCGTAAATATTGCAACAGAAGCTATTGATCGTTTGCATTCAACTGCCAATTCACATAAACGGATAATGATTATTGAAGTCATGGGACACAATGCCGGATGGATAGCATTGTATTCGGGAATTGCGGGAGGTGGAGATGTGATTTTAATACCTGAGATTCAATACGATGATAAAAAAGTTGGGGAATACCTTCTTCACCGTGTCAGAGAGAACAAACCATATTCAATAGTTGTTGTTGCTGAAGGTATAAAGAATCCGATAAAGGATAGTTGTTCTGCGGCTCAATCATTAAGTAAAAGAATAAATGAACTGACAGGACTTGAAACCAGAGAAACAGTTCTGGGATATATTCAGAGAGGAGGCACTCCTTCCCCAATGGACCGTGTGCTGGCAACAAGATATGGATCTGCAGCCGCTGATTTGATAGCAGAGCGCGACTTTGGAAAAATGGTTGCTCTGAAAAATACCGAAATTATATCTGTTCCTCTCTCTGAAGCTGCAGGAAAAACAAAGCTTGTGGATCCGAAAGATCCTCTTGTGATCCAGGCTCAGAAAATGGGAACAAGTTTTGGCATTTGATAGCTCATTTCATATTTTTTATTCAATAGGTTGAAGAGAATGAAAAGGTTAATATTTATCCGGCATGGTAAGGCAGAAGATGAGTCACAGGAGATTTCTGATTTCGAAAGATCTCTGACTTTGAAGGGGAAAGTGATATCGAGACTTATGGCCCGCAAACTTATGGAAAGAGAAAAATCTCCCGGCATAATTGTGACAAGCCCTGCTTTCAGGGCTCTTGAAACAGCATTAATCTTTGCGGATGAATATGGTATTAGTACTGATAATCTTATAATTAACAGCAACCTCTATTACGGGATGAGTCTGCAGAATCTGCCGTCGGTATTATCAGTGATCACTGAAGATGCTGAAGTTGTTACTCTTTTTGGCCATAACCCTTCATTTACGCAAATAGCAAACAGCCTGAATAAAGAAGGTTGCGATTTTATTCCAAAAAGCGGTGTAGTCTGTATCTCCTTCAGTATTACGAATTGGTCGGAGATCGGGCGTAACAGCGGAAAGATGGAATATTTTCTAATACCCGAAAAATATTATGAATAAAAGATACATTCCGAAGGAGATCAGCTGGTTGTCTTTCAATGACCGTGTATTGCAGGAAGCTGAAAACAAGGAGGTGCCCCTTCTGGAAAGATTCAAGTTTCTTGGTATTTATTCCAACAACCTTGATGAATATTTCAGAGTGAGGGTTGCGACTCTTAAAAGGATGTCGATGTTTGGTTCCAAATCAAAGGAAATACTTGGGTACAATCCAAAAACAACTCTAAAGACAATTCAGAAAATTGTAATTGCCCATAACGAAAAATTTGAAAAAATATATACCGGACTGCTTCATGAACTGGCAAAGTACAATACTTATATTATAAATGAGAAACAGCTTAACCAGGAACAGGCTGAATTTGTAAGAAAATACTTTCATAAAGAGGTAAGAACAAGGATTATGCCTTTCTTAATTGAAAAGGATACCAGCCTGCCAAATCTTACCGATGATGCAATCTACCTGGCAATATACCTGGCAAAAACCGATACACAGAAAAGAAGATACGCGCTCCTTGAGATTCCATCCAATGTACTGCCCAGGTTTATAATACTTCCTGAAAAAGATGATGGTAAGTATATTATTTTCCTTGATGATATAATCAGGTTTGGTTTAAGCGAAATATTCTTTATTTTCGATTTCGATGATATTTCTGCTTATACCATTAAACTTACAAAAGATGCTGAACTTGAGATCGCAGACGATATATCCGAGAGCTATATTGATAAATTATCCAAGAGTTTACAGCAACGTAAAAGAGGTACACCTGTTCGTTTTATTTACGATCGTACAATACCTCAGGATCTTCTGAAAATAATAACTAAAAAACTGAATTTCGGACCGGATGATGTAACGATTCCCAGTAACAGGTATCACAATTTTAAGGATTTCATGAACTTTCCTAATCCGGGACGGAAGAAGTTATTTAATGAACCCCTTATTCCAATTCCTAATCGTGATATTCAACCAGGCAGGAGTATTTTGTCGGCGATAAAGAAGAAAGACATTATGTTATTTTTTCCATATCACCCTTTCGACCATTTTATTGACCTGCTCAGGGAGGCCTCAATTGATCCATATGTATCATCCATTCAGATAACACTCTACAGACTTGCAAGGAACTCGAGCGTTATAAATGCTCTTTTAAATGCCGTCAGAAACGGTAAGTCGGTTATAACAGTTGTGGAACTTCAGGCCCGGTTCGACGAGGAAGCCAATATTCTATGGGGCAATAAACTACGTGAAGAAGGTGTAAAAGTAATTTATGGAGTACCGGGTTTGAAGGTGCATTCAAAGCTCTGTCTTATAACACGTATAAAAAATGATGTTGCTCAACGCTACGCAGCTGTTGGTACAGGCAATTTTAATGAAGATACTGCCAGGGTATATACTGACCTTCTTCTATTAACTACCGACAAAAAGATAACCAATGAGGTTTATAAGGCATTTAACTTTTTCAGTGTAAACTATAAAAAAGACAATTTTTATCACCTCGTACTTTCTCCGTTTTTCCTGAGAAATAAAATAATTCTCCTGATAGACAATGAAATCAAAAATGCCAGAGCCGGAAAAAAAGCTTTTATCTACCTCAAACTTAATAACATAACCGACAGTGAAATAATTGATCGCCTGTATGAGGCCAGTCAGGCAGGTGTCAAAATAAGGTTGATCGTAAGAGGAATGTTTTCGTTAATCCCCGGAGTGAAGAAACTGAGTGATAAAATTGAAGCGATAGGAATCGTTGACAGGTATCTCGAACACTCAAGATTTTTTATTTTTTGCAATGGGGGAAACGATCAGATATATATTTCTTCAGCAGACCTGATGACAAGGAACCTTGATCACCGGATCGAAGTCACCTGCCCCATCTATGATAAAAATATAAAATGCGAAATACGAAAGATATTTGATATCCAGTGGGAAGACAATGTCAAGGCAAGAATATTTGATGCCGAACAGTCTAATACATTTGTCAAACCTGGAAAAAATATCATAAACCGATCTCAGGTTGAGGTTTATAAATGGCTTAAAAAGAGTAATGAAAAGACCATTTAGGAACTTCATCTTGTCATCTAAATGTTCGTTGCTTGTTATGACCAAACCAACAACCAGTGACAAGTAACCAGAAACTTATTTTGTTTTTGTATTTTGTCTTAAATTTAAACTTATGAATTACTACGTGCTTTTTACAGGAACAATGTTGATCGTGCTTTTTTCCTGGTTTCTATCTCTCCGATATAAAAGATATCATGGGATTGCCAGGTTCTTCGCGTTTGAAAGTGTATTCATTCTAGTTCTTTTGAATTTTAAGGTCTGGTTCCTCAATCCGTTTTCCATGTATCAAATTATCTCCTGGTTCCTCCTGATTCTTTCAGTTTATGTCGTTATTGCAGGTTATCTGTTACTTAAGAAAAGAGGAAAACCCGACAGCAACTTTGAAAATACTACACTGCTTGTCAAATCAGGAATATATGGTTATATAAGGCATCCGTTGTACCTGTCAATATTCCTTCTTGGAACAGGAGTAATGTTAAAAAATCCAGAGACTCCTCAATTGATTCTGGGAGCTGTTGACCTGATAGCAGTCTATATCACTGCACACATTGAAGAAAATGAGATGATTGTGAAATTCGGAAACGACTATAGGACTTATATGAAAGAGACTAAGATGTTTATTCCGTTTATTGTCTGAATATCCTGCTTCGTTCTGTTGCAGTCTTTAAGTCTTGCAGTCCTGCAGTCTGCAGATTATGATCATTTCTCCTCTTCTCCCATTCTCCCCTACTCTCATCTATAAATTTCTTATTTTGACGTAATCCAGGAAATGATCTTTTCTGAAGTAGGCTTATCTTTTGAGTATATTACGTCGATAAGTTTCCCGTTTTCATCAATAAGGTATTTCTGAAAATTCCATTTCACTTCTGAATCCATTACCCCGTTCTTCGATTTGGAAGTGAGCCACTGGTAGAGTGGAGAAATGTCTTTGCCCCTGACCGATATTTTCTCCATCATTGGAAATGTAACACCGTAGTTTTCAGTACAAAATTTTCTGATTTCAGCAGCTGTTCCCGGTTCCTGACCAGCAAAGTTATTAGCAGGAAAACCTATTATTACAAAATTATCACGGTACTTCTCGTATACCTCTTCAAGATCTTTATATTGTGGCGTAAACCCGCACTTTGAAGCTGTGTTTACAATCATCACCTTCTTCCCCTTAAGAGAACTGAAATCAAAATTGGCTCCTTCAAGGGTCTTAACTTTAAAGTCATAGAATCCTGAAGTCTGTGAAAAAACTGCAGAAGAAAAAATCATCATGGAAAATAGTAAGTTTAGTTTAGTTGTTTTCATATCCAATAATTTATTTTTGCTATTGTAACAATAAGAGTAGTGTTATGTTCAAAAAAATATGGAAACGTACAAGAATGTGTACAATATTTATCTTAATTTTTCTTTTTCTTCCTCATTCATTACTTTCACAAGTGACAGATGATTCAGGAGCATATGATCTGGAATACTATAAGAAGCTGAATGAAAATGAACATAGGCTCATTGAATTTAAAGATACTGATGAATCGCTCAAACTAAAATCAGCTCAGCTCGAAATCATTAATAAAAGCAGAAAGAAAAACAATGCCTCCCCTGTTAGGCTTGATATTCTGGCCTCAAGGATGGCAAATAAAATGTGCATGGAGGCTGCTGATAATAAATATATCGGACATTGGAATATGGCTGGTGAAGAGCCATATCTCAGGTATGCTTTTGCCGGTGGATATGACCATGTTTCTGAAAACGCTTACGGGGAATGGTCATCCGACAATTATAAGGCTTCCCTTATAGGCTCACTTATGAAAACAGGTCATGAGAAATTCATGGCTGAAAGGTCACCTCATGACGGCCACAAACAAAACATAATTGACAAATCACATAATTTTGTGGGGATTGGTTTCTGTCTTTCAGGAAAACAGTTCAGATATTATGAAGAGTTTATCGACAGGTATCTTGAATTTGAAAACATTCCGGCAGAGCTAAAAACAGGTGATCGGTGTACTATCACGGTCAGAACAGACGGACGTAGCTTTTTATACTATCTGATTATCTACAGGGAGAATTGGCCTCATCATCTCACACCGGGTCAAATCAGTAAAAAAGGAAGTTATCTGGATTTTACTGATCAGATATACAAAGATATATCAGCCTGGGATCTGAGGCGATACAGGAACGGAGCTGATTATGAGATCCCACTTAGTTTCCCTGAAGAAGGATTGTACTATATTCAGATCTTCTCCGATAAAAAAGAGATTACAAAACCGGCGTCCATCAATACGAAAGGAAGGACGCCGGAAAGTGGTATTGTAATAAAGGTGATAAGATAATATAGCCTTTCTATTTTACAATTTCATTAGTTGAGGTTACAGTCATAACTACAGGGAATGACATATTCTGATCGGGTATTTCAATATTACCTGTCATTTTGGAAACAACTGTTTGTTTAATAAAATATCCTTCATTTACATCAAAAAACAACGTTTGTGTTCCTGTAAATGGTCCGCTTGTATGTATTTCCATTCCCTGCGACTGAGTCATCATTTTTCTGGTGCCTGAAAGTGTTGCAGAAATCTTGGCACAGTCAATACCATCCTTTTTTTCGATTCCTTCAAATTTATAATTAGCTTCAACCGGCATCCATATCGTATTGGTTTGAGATTTGCTGTCAACAGTATCATTTGTAGTCCAGGTATCCCCCGCTTTTACAGGATTTTTTGGCAAAGCCGGGAAATAGCTTAAAAATGTCTGGGCCATAGTGCCTTCTCCGCTTCCCTCAACATTATAAACAACTTTAGAAGCACCGGCAAGGTCTACTATTTTGCCCGATGGTGCAATTATCATATTAAATACTTTCCCTTTGATATCATTAATTGGCCCGCCTGCGGTTCCCTGTGGTGATTCAATATTTTGTGCCATTGAATCTATCATTATTTCCAGATTCAGGTTTTCACCCTGTTTCCCGGGAGATTTTACCTCGCATCCGAGAGTGATTGATACATTAACAAGCATTGATTGTCCATTGACATCCATATCCTGAACAACTTTTGTGTCTGAAAAGTATTTGACATATTTATCAGCCGGATAATTGTATTCAAGTTTTATACCTCCTTTTTGCAAAGATTCGTCAGATTTTTTTTGAGAATAGCCGATAGTACATATCCCTGACAATCCCAGAACCAATCCTGTTATAACCAGATTTTTGAAATGTAAGTTTTTCATTGATAAGAATTTTTAAGAAATAAATAAAATTTTCTATTGAGACGGTTTACAAATATCGTATTTAAATTTTAATTATCAGTTATCCATTTAGATAAACTGGCGGATCATTGTCGTTGTCTGATGCCTGCGTATTAATGTTTGTTCCAGTCAGACCCGATAAAGAGGCCGGTTATTACAATTGAGCATAGCAGATCAAATTTATTTTGACCGGTTTATCGCCTTTTCATGAATGAGGTTTATGATAAATAGCCCTGAATTTTGTCAAAAGATTAAAATTTTATCATAATAATTAAACTGTTTGTCAAAATCGAAGTTTTCTACTGTCTTATCAGGAAAACTATCGTATAATACATATAATCAATGTTATATATCCTATATATATCTTTAAAAATCAATTTCACTCCCGATTTCTGATAAATTTCCGCTCATTTTTGACGAATTGTCTTCTTTTTAATATAAGTGGAAAATTTAAGCTCTTATTTCGCACAATTCCTTTGACCAACGGGAGGTAAACCCTCCAGTTTATCCATTAAATGGGCATTTGCGACTTGAAACATATTTATCTATGCATTAACTTTATAGAATTAATTGATATGAGAAATAAACGCATCAGGGAAATTAGAGATTTTAAAATAAATTAAAAATTTGTAATACTAACCTGTCAAAACTAAAAGAAATGAAACCATTTTATCAGATTACATCGACGGAGATAGGTACGGTCACACTCCGAAGAAGAAAGATCGCCAAAGCATTACGCCGGTGGCTGCACGAAAATGGGCATTCTTTCAAATATGTCTTTTTTGTAAAACCATAATTTAATTAAAGTATGGCTTTGCAATAATTAAGCAAATCAGAATTACAGAACTTCATATTGTTGTTTTATATAAGTTAACCAAAAGCATAAATTACCTTGAATATCATCAATTTAGAACTAACAGGCAAAAATATAGTTATTGTTGAGGACAACCTGTCTTCGAGCAGGTACTATGAAGCCTTACTGATAAATACAGGAGCTGATGTTAAAATCTTTCATACAGGTAAAGAGTTTGTCGATTATTTAAGCCAGGAAAATATAAACATTGATCTCGTTATTATGGATTTTCTTGTTCCGTTGATAAACGGAATTGATTGTGTAAGAATATTCCGGAAAGAGAAAAAAAGCACTCCTGTTATAATGATCACTGCATATTCATCCGAACAGGCAAAAACAGAGGCCTTTATTGCAGGATGCGATGAATATCTGCTAAAACCGATTTATCCCGAAAAGGTATTTTCAATTCTTGAAAAATATCTTAAACCAAATATATCTGTTCCTTTTTCCAACTGATCTATTTCATTGTTCCGCAACAGGGTTTGCTGTTAAATCCAATTAAAATAAACCTGATTGTTTTAAGTTAAATTATTGATGCTTTATATACAATCCATCTGATTTCATTCCCGGGTGGATGGATTTTTATTTGACTTGTGTCATAGTCTTTCCTAAATTTATCACAATGAATTACTAAAATGGCAAGTCTTATCCCAGACTACGAATATGATATCTTCATCAGCTACCGTCAGAAAGACAATAAGCACGATAGCTGGGTAACACAGTTTGTTGATAATCTGTTGGGGGAACTTGAATCCACTTTCAAGGAAGAAATCATTAATCTTTTTCAATTTCTAAAAGGGACGTTAGCACGAACCCCGTAGCATGGCCTGCGATAGAAATGGTGGGTTTTTGTTTAGCATTCATAATGAAGTTTGTTCATTTCACACATTAAATAATCAAATTGATAAAATAGAATTGACTTTGTTTTTTTACTTAGGTAATTTAGATAAACAATTTCGGGGGACAATTTTCACGAACGTTAATATAAGAAAATCTTTCATGATATTTCTTAATCGTTGACTAAAATCTATAGGCTATGAAAAAATTGTACTTTATTTTCCTTATTCTGAGCCTCCTGCCATTATCGTGTTCAAAGGACAGCAGGTTGAACGATAACCAGGGCCTCGATCAACAATTGAGCAATGCCAATGTTTTATCATCAGGATCGGTGATTAAAGTTTCTCCGGGTACTGATGACACACAAGCCCTCATTAACGCTTTTATTCAGGCTAAAACCCTTGGGAAAAACGCTACTGTAAAACTTATGCCTGGCACATTTAAAATCGACATGATTGAAGTTAAGGAGTTTAACGGGACTTTATCCGGTTCGGGAAAGGGAAAAACCATTATCACCAACCTCCCGGGATTGACTCCCGACGTAGCAATACAGAACAATAGATTGCCAGCCCTGATAACTTTTATCGGGGGTAATGTGTCAGTATCTGACTTATCGTTCAAGTTGTCTGAAGGATTATCCTGGATAGGACAATATGAGATGGATCTGCTGTTATTCTCTGACTACTCTGCCGACTTTACACCGGCAAAAAAGTATATAGGTGTAAATCTGAATAATATTGAACTAACCAGTGTACAGCAGTTCAATTATCCTTATAATTTCTTTTACGGTGCAAAATTCGCTCCTGACATGCTGAACCCATCAGGAAATATGCTTATAACGAGAAGCAATATTGATGCAACAGTCGCAAATAGTAAATTTTCAAAGTTATCTACGGGTATAATGGTACGAGGCTGCCTAAAGGGTAATTTTATATTTGGAGAAGGTGGCTGTAACATCTTTACTGAAAACATCGGAAGCCTTTTTGTACAGGAGAACATTGGGATAAATGTAAAAATCATAAAAAATGAATTTACTATTCCGGATTATTCTGCAGATGGAATAGATCTAAATGCTTTTGAACAGGGCATTTTTGAATATACTTCATCAAGGGTTGGGACTTTCGAAATCCGTGATAACACCTTTAATATTTATAAGAGTTGGGGATTTGGTTTATGGGATAACTGGAGGTATGATCATCCTGAAAATCCTGATTGGATGAACATGGTCTGGGATCATAATACATTTAATTGTGTCGCAGACGGTGCTGCTATTGGGAATTTGTTCGGCCTTAAAGGTGCTATATTTTCAAATAATAAAATTATTGGAAATGCTCAAAATGGATATTTAGGAATTTTTGGATCCTGGCTGGGGACTGATGATCCAAATTATTTGATGATATGGACTGAGAACTGTAAATTTCTGGATAATATTTTCCTGAAGAATGGTTTTATCATCAATCTGAATCCCACTACAAAAAACTGCCTGATTATGGGAGATCTCAATAATGTCACAGTTAATAATGCCGGCGTCAATAACAAGGTCATCGATAAACGAATTAAGCTTCTGCCTAAGCCAAAAACGCCTGCAATATTACAGACAAAATAGAAAGTAAAAAAAATTGAACAACACAAATAATCCCGATTGCAGGATTACCTCCGGTGATCCTCAAGGGGTGACTAAAAAGAAAACCATTTCATTCGCCTCGATCGTGGGTGACAGGATTACTAGCTTACTTCGTTCGCTCGTGATCCTGTTCGGGGTTGATTCAAAAGAAAAAGCCCTTCCGCTTTGCGGAAAGGCTTTTTCTCTTGTCGGGGTGGCAGGATTCGAACCTGCGACCCTCTGGTCCCAAACCAGATGCGCTAACCGGGCTGCGCTACACCCCGAAAATTATGTTTGTTTACAAAACTAATAATACCTTCTCTTTTTTTTATCCCTTTAAGTGTCGTTTCCGTCTTAATCGCATCTGCCCTGGTCTCAAATTCCTTCCACCATTTCAATTCCCATGGCAAATATGCTTTTGTTGACAGATTCCTTCCCTTATTATGCCTTTCAATTCGTTCCCTCAAATCTTTTGTCTGTCCAATATAATACCTGCCGTTCAATAATGATTCTATAATATATACAAAATACATAATCTCTTTTCAGATGCGCTAATCCCGAAAAACAAAGAATCTCTGATTCTTATGTTTTTCGAGGATCCTCGATAAATCGCAAATTGAGATTTGTGATTTATCGGGACCGGGCTGCGCTACACCCCGAAGATCGAAGCGCAAAAGTATTACAAATTTTCTGATTTCATAATATATCACTCGTTAATTGATAATTTTCATGGAATACATCAATGGTTTGGGAATATTCGCACTGAAGTCATTGTCTATAACTTAATGATTCTTATTCAATCTGTATTTAAAACTGGCTATAGCGATCTCTGTTTCACGATCCGTTCAATTTTATGACTATAAGTCATATACTACAATAGATGAATTAATTAAACCTGGCTTTATAAAATTTCAGACCAATGGAAATGAAAAAAATAATTTTTCTCCTTTTTATGGCTTGTTTTTACATTTCATGTTCAAACAAAATATATAATTCAACCAGCTGGCAAACCAGGAAAGTCACGATAGATGGCAATCTAACTGAATGGCCAAATCCATTGCGATTCTATGACCAGGAATCAGGAATCAGTTACAATATTTCTAACGACAATTATAATCTTTATTTCGCTTGCAGTGTTGCGAATGAATCTATGCAAACAAAAATTTTGCGTTCGGGTCTTGAATTCAGAATTGATACTCTAGGGAAAAAATCGCTTGATATCGGTATCAAGTACCCGATTGGCAACATATCGGTGACGGACATAAGGCCAAATAAAGCACAATCTAAAGAAGGTTCAGGTGAAAAACCTGATCGTTCAGCCTATAAATTAAAACTACTTGCACAGGCAACAGAAATTCAACTGGTTGGATTTAAACCGGGTTTCGGGAAAATTATCTCTTTATCCGGTCCAAACAATTCAGGAATTTCAGCAGCAATAAATTTTGACATGAATGGTATTATGAATTATGAAGCTGTAATTCCGTTTGCCACATTTTATAAAAGCCAGCTGACTCCTTCTGATTCAGGCTCTATATTTAACTTTCAGATTAAGGTTAACCCGGTTCCGAATTCAAATAATAGCTCAAATAATGGTAGTGGAATGAAAGGTGGAGGAATGCGTGGCGGAGGTATGGGCGGTGGTGGCGGAATGCGTGGAGGAGGAATGGGTGGTGGCGGAATGCGTGGCGGTGGAATGGGCGGTGGCGGAATGCGAGGAGGAGGTATGGGTGGCAGCAGGGACGGAGAATATGGCGGAAATGGATATCAAAGAAATTCAAACATCACAGGAACCACAAAGACCACCATAAAGCTGAAACTATCATACAGGCAATAATCATGTGCTCTGTCAGAGATCTGAACACTTTGTCTTTCTTAATATAGACTCTTCCTCTTTTCAGCCAGTTTCTCGTCAATTATGAAATCATCATACTCCATCTGTTTGTCAATCATTCCTTTAGGAGCTATTTCAATGACCCGGTTGCACACTGTCTGTATGAAAGCATGATCGTGGGAAGACATCAGGATATTTCCCTTAAACCTTATAAGAGTATTATTAAATGCCTGTATCGATTCAAGATCGAGGTGATTGGTAGGAGTATCAAGAAGCATTACATTTGCTTTCCTGATCATCATACGTGCTATCATGCATCTTACCCGTTCACCTCCTGAAAGAACATTTACCTTCTTATAAATATCCTCACCTGAAAAAAGCATTTTTCCAAGAAAACCTCTTAGATATAATTCACTCGTATCTTCAGAATATTGCGATAACCAGTTTATCAGGTTAATATCTTTTTTAAAAAACTCCTCATTCTCCAGAGGAAGATAGGCTTTTATAATGGTCTGACCCCACTCGAATGATCCATGATCGGGCTTTTCATGACCTTTCAGGATTTCAAAAAGAATAGTCATGGCACGGGAATCTTTTGACAGAAAGACTATTTTGTCATTTTTATTTACTGTAAAGTTCAAATCTTTGAAAAGAGTTTTGCCCTCAACTGTTTTAGTCAGTCCTTTCACCGTGAGAATATTATTTCCTGGTTCCCGTCCGGGAGTGAAAATAATTCCGGGATATTTTCGTGTCGATGGCTTAATTTCTTCAATATTAAGCTTTTCTATCATTTTTTTTCTGCTGGTCGTCTGTTTTGACTTCTTTACATTGGCTCTGAACCTGGCTATGAAATCCTGCAATTCCTTCTTCTTTTCCTCTGCTTTCTTATTCTGGGCAAGCTGCTGTCTGAGAGCCAATTGGCTCGAATCATACCAGAAACTGTAATTACCGGAGAACTGTTGAACTCTGCTAAAATCAATATCTATTATATGAGTACAAATAGAATCCAGAAAATGCCGGTCATGAGATACTACCAATACTGTATTCTCAAATTCAGATAACCAGTTCTCAAGCCAGTTTACAGTATCAAGATCCAGATCATTTGTTGGTTCATCAAGTAAAAGATTATCAGGTTTCCCAAACAGGGCCTGGGCCAGTAACACTTTGACCTTTTCTTTTCCTGAAAGCTCCTTCAACAGTTTGTGGTGATGTTCCTCTTTTATTCCCAAACCGCTCAACAAACTCGATGCATTACTCTCAGCGTTCCATCCGTCCATTTCATTGAATTTTTCTTCAAGTTCAGAAGCCCTTATTCCATCAACATCTGAAAAATCAGATTTCATATACAGGAGTTCCTTTTCTCTCATATTATCCCATAACCGGGTATGTCCCATTAAAACAGTATCAAGAACGAGGCATTCGTCAAATTCAAAATGGTCCTGTTTCAGAACCGACAGGCGTTCACCGTGTCCAAAAGAAACCGATCCGGTGCGGTATTCGACACCACCGTAAAGCATTTTCAAAAATGTGGATTTCCCGGCGCCGTTTGCTCCTATAATACCGTAGCAGCTGCCAGGGGTAAAAACGAGGTTAACATCCTGAAATAAAATGCGTTTTCCAAACTGAATACTTAGATTTGAAGTCGTGATCATTTATAAAATTGTCTGATAGAATACTTCGGTTAACCGGTCGTTTCGATGAAAAGTTAGCAAAAATAAACAATTAAATCAATAAACTTCCAAGCGACCAGATTGCACGTGCAGTTTGTTCAATGATTTCTTCATTCATATGCTATAGAACAAAAATTATCAATATCCTGTCATATTCATTCAGGTATATCTCAATTTGTAGAAACAGAATGATTGTCGTTTATAAATGGACTTTTCAGGTAGAAAAACCAGGCTTGTATTTCTCCAGACCAACCGCTTCTTCGAATGACCTTACAAATCTCATAAAAAATGTCGAATAATCTGATTGATCTATATAATCATGAGTCTCATCAGGAGTAGCAGGTATATCCTCAAATTTTTCACTGGCAATGGATTTTTCCATTTCTGTCTCCAAATAATCAACCCGTTCACCATCAATCCTGTTATAAAAGTGCCAGTCTTTATTCTTATGAGTCTTTAAGATCTCGCCTCCAAATATATCATGAATAAGAAGAGATATAATACTATCTTGTCCATTTGTCTTGGTTTCGCGATTCAACTTCTGGCTGGAATCTGGTGCCAGGCTCCGTTTCAGTGCTTCATACACAATCATTTTATTAAACATATTCTTTTGCATTTGGTATTGACAAAAAACTTTCAGGGACAAATCTTCCCGTCGAAAGCTATCACAGATATATACTAAATATGATATCAGAAAGTTAAACCATCCTGGTAAAGAATGTGTTACATATAATTTGGAAAAAGTTGCATGATTTACGGGTTCTGCACCTGACCAAGTTCCTAAAGGTAATGTTCTGGTGTGTTATATAATGTAAATCAGATTACCTGATATTATTAAAATCCTTAAGATTAAAACCATCAGGGTTATCATTGGTGATTTTCCTGGAATTAAAATAATACAGGTTACCTTCAACATCAAATAACATTTCGAAACATTTTCCTGCTCCGGCGTCCTGTGCAGGACCTATATGAAAATGGAATAATTTATTAACCGGGCTGCCAGCCATTTCTTCTTGTATCTGCTTAATATCAAGCAGCTTAATAGAATATGGATAAACGGATTTTATCTTCTGGGGGGAATCAGCATTTAAAGCCATTTTATCTTTGTTCAGTAACAAAATCTTGTCTTTGAATCCTGATTTATTATAGTATTTCAACCCATTTATTGAAATGAGCATCCGATCTTTCTCAAGATTATTTAAATGTATCTGCATAAATTTGATAACTGCCGGGATGACATACTCGTAATCAGCATCGAGATCATGTGAGTACGAAAGTGGCACGCTGCAAAACTCGGGCATTTTTGTTAAATTACCAGATGCATCTCCAAGAACCAGACTCATATAACTATAACTTACACCACCCGGGTCCTTATCGAAAGCTCCATCCATAAGTACAATAAAAGAATACTTCGGGTCAGTCCGTCGCAGTTCAAATTCCCTCTGATCGATGAACTCGAATCCGGTGACTTTCCAGTACTTTTGAACCGCATCCTTAACTGGAGCATTAAAAAAACTGACTCCACTCTCCATCACCACGCAGGTTTTCGTGTTCCTGAAATTGGCAATTTGTTGTTTCGTTGCCAGAGGGTTATTAGCTATTGCCCAGAGACTATAGAATACTAAAGAAAAAACAAAAATGAATCTTCTAAATAATTTACCCCTCTTAGCTGGTGATATAAGACTGAATAAAGCTCTTTTTTTCATTTTCAAAGTTATGTTAATATAATTGCAAAGATAGTAATTATTATCCGGTGCCCTGTTCTACTGAAAATAGATAAGAGACAACAAGACTACGAGACTTCAAGACATTTTGTGCATTCAGTATTACTCTTTCCCGACTGTTACTTCCCTGAGAGTTGTTTTATCAGCTCCGAAAATGACTTCATATAATTCCACAGCGTTGGAAGATGCTTTTACTGCCTGAAGACTTTTTAGTGCATTCAGATCTGTTAATGCATCTGTGCTTTTTGTGATCAATGAAGCCAAAGCATCGACAGACTCACTGACTTTTCCTGTGGAAGTATATCCGAAATTATCTATTGATCCATTTGTGAATTTCAGATTCACCTTTCTTGAATTCAGTCCGTCGCGTATGACCATATATTGCGGATTAGCCAGATCAGGCAAGTAGATAACAGTTGCTTTTACAATCTTGTTTGTCTCAGGATCTCTTTCAACATGCAGAAATGGTTTTACGGTATAATACTTCAATCCTGATTTTTCAGTAAGCGCCTTGTTTGAATAAATTTGTACAGGGGCGCATCCGATAAATGTAAAGATGAATGTACTAATAAATACAGCTAGCATCGATTTTTTCATAATATTAGGTTTAAGATTGCAGAATCAGTTGAATAA
Organism: Bacteroidales bacterium; assembly: GCA_049792755.1. Lineage (GTDB taxonomy): Bacteria > Bacteroidota > Bacteroidia > Bacteroidales > VadinHA17 > LD21. Next base: position 88,501 of record JBARBF010000009.1, read on the forward strand.
AATTAAAAAATTATTTTGATTCTGGCAAGAATAATAGGTTGCAGTGAGTCAGCTGGTAAACTTATTCAATGTTTCGTTCTTTGTCTATAGTATTCGATGATATCTTCTTATAATTCTTTGACACCCCAGAATTTATTAATATCGGTCCATTTTGAAACGGAAGGTCTTACCAGCTTCCGTTTAGTCTCTTCAATGGTCAAACCCCGGATTTCTATATCATTTAGTGTTCCTGGTAACATTCCTGCCTGGTGTGCCAGACTAATTGCCGGGATCTCTTTTATTTCAAACCCCATTAATGATGCTCCAACCATATCTGTGGCAAGCGGAGAAGTTCCGGCAATTATTAACCCCATTTCAATAACATTTCCTGCAAACGGACCATTTCCCTCCATGGCTGTTGTGGCATCAATAACTGAAAGTCCCGTTTTAACAGCCCTGTTCATGTCAATTACCTCATACGCAACTCCGACAGAACCTCTTTCAGCAGCTCTGTCATGCAGCCACGATCTCACTGAATAGTATTCTGTGCCGGGATAGAGACCTATCAGGTTTTTCATTGCAAGCGTTACCGTTGCAAGGGTATGGGTTTTCATCATCGGTATTGAGCAAACCAGATCGACATCAGTCAGCACCTTATGAATTTTCACCGATTTTGCAGCAAAACCATTGGCTAATGTCACTTCTATAATATTTCCCGAGTGTAAATTTATCAGAGGAATATTTAGCGAGTTAGCCATTTCCGTATAACCAAGTGTTTCAAACACATGCTGCTGCATTCTATCAAGGATTTCTTTCTTCCTGGTTCTAAAGGTCTCATCTCCGATTACATTGAATGATTCAGCAGCTGCAGAACCCTCTCCGATCAAGACCTCTTTTCCTGACTTTTGAAGCAGTTGAGCAATCGTTTTTACAACCTGCGGTTTAGTTGTACATCTTTTATCGGGAGCCACAAGATTTGGCTTGAGCAAAATAGAGTTTTTCCCTTTTGTCACACTATTTATCCCGCCCAGGAGATCAATAGCTTCTTCAACAGCTCTTGAAATGTTTCCGTCCCTTACCCTGACAATACTTACAATTTCCTTTTTGTATCTGGTATCAATTCCCTTTTCATAGATTTTGTTTATTCCAAGGAAAGCGGATCCAACTGCCGCAACAGTGGCAGTACTGATAAATTTCCGTCTTGAGAGTTTGTTTTTTTCCATATTGTGTCATCATTAACCTTTTCAGGAAGTAATCCTTAAGGAGATTATAATTTTAAAGAAGCTGTAACTTTTCCGTCCATTATCCGGTCCAGGAGTCCCACCACGATAAATGATAGAATCAGGTAATCATATTCAATAGCCAGCTTCCCGATTTTCTGGAAAAGCACCATGGAGTTCTTTATGGCGGAAGTGAAATAGTCAATTCCGGGGAAATAGAGCAGGAGGATCAACAGCAATGCAAATATAATTAGCTCAATGCCAGTAAAAATCAGAAAGCTTATAAGTAAATTTTTCCGGCTTCTCTTTTTCCCGGCTTCAAGTAATATCTGATTCATTATGATGTTTTCAACGATTGGATTGGTCAGTTCCAATTTGCTTTCAGCCATCCATTCTTTTGTCAACTTTTCAATCTTTGCGTCTTCCATTACAAAATGCTTTTAAGTTCCAGTTTTAATGATTTTTCCAGTTTCACATACATCTTTTTCCTTGCTCTTGACAATTTCATTTTCACATTTTCGCCCGAAATTCCTGTTATTTCAGTAATTTCCGCTATCGAGTTTTCATTCAGATAAAAAAGTGTCAGTAAAAGGCTATCCTCTTCAGGAAGTTCTTTCAATGCTGAATTTATATATTTTACACGTTCAACCTGAGTGAGATTCCTGTACGCTGTATCAATCTCCTCAAACTGAACTTCAGGAATAGTGTTTAAATCAATTTCAATAATGAATTTTTTTACCTGACTTCTGATAGATAGAGCACGGTTAACAACTATCCTATAGAACCATGTTGAAAATTTCGAACTTTGTCTGAATTTATGAAGTGATTTGTATGCCCTTACAAAAGAATCCTGAACAATTTCTTCAGCGTCCTCTTTATTATTGACAATCCTGTAAGCTATCGAGTAAGCCATATCCTTATAATTTGAGACAAAATAAGAGTACCCCGAAGTGTTACCATTAAGAATCTCGCAGATATATTTATCTTCCATTTATTTATTCTTCCTGAAAAATATCCCTTTCTGATAAAAATGAAAAACCAGGAATCCAATCCCGGCAAAAAATGCAGGCAGAACAAAAATGAATGCACCATTGTTACCATTGGGATTAAATCCCCACATAAAGGCTATGATTCTACCGATGACGGCACATACTATTATCCACCCAATTAGTAATGATCTGTCGGATGATGCTCCTTCAGGTCTGCGATCCGCCAGGTTAGGATCCATTCCTTTTTCAATAAGAGCAAGTCTTTCCTTATTTCTGGCTTCTATATTTGCCAGGCGTTCCTCTTTCCGGCCAATATTTTTTAATAAAATGAGCCATATTGCAACCCCAAATCCACCAAACACCACAACAAAAGCAATGATTAAACCGATAATTGTAGCTGTATCCATGATCGTAATAATTAAGATTAAAATTATAAAATAATAGAAATCAAGTCAATAGACAAAGAACTTTTTTTTTGGATTTTAATATTTCTTTGTCCTTTTCTCAATGTTCTTGTACATAAGACTCCTGAAGTCAGATCGAGGTAACCGGTAAGGCTGGCCGATTTAATCTTTCTTTTGGTGCATTTTTTTTGTCTTTTATAATGATATTGCACTGCGTAAGTATCTTATTGCTTCTTCAGAACCTCGTTCATAAAAATTTGTCGCATGGTTTCTGGCTCTTCAAACAGGGGACTGTGAGCAGATTGTTCAAAGGTGTAAAATCCTTTTTTGGGAGCATTTGTCTCGTAAAGCAAGGTATGCCTCCGGTGTACCGTCCGTCATAGTGACCGGAGCTGCCTCAAGTTTTCGTACTATTTCGTTGTTGCCATTCTCTTTGAATTGCTTTAGCATATATTCGTAGGCCAGTCTTTCAGATCTGAGCTGATATGACATCTGAGCCACACCAATATAAGCGCTGTACAACTCCGGTGCATGTGCAGCCACTTGTATGCCGATAAAGGTTCCTCCGGAATGTCCCATGAGGTAAATTTTCTTTTTCCTAAAACGTTTGAGCAGCCAGTTTGTCACCTCCTTTGTGTCGGATATCATTTGCTCCAGCATTATATTATCTTGTGGCTAGGAAGCGTTGCAGGAGAGTCCTGAACCACGCTGTTCCCACCATACTACATTGAAATAGTCCTCAAGACCTGTAGGGTATCTCTGCGTAAGGAAGTAATCAGACATACCACCGTGAAGGTAAAGCAGCACCGGATTCGTTGATCTTTACTTTTTATAAACATCCCCTGCTCCACGCCATTAATATTGACAAATATTTTTTCTGAAATGCTTCCGGCTAGTTGATTTCTGTTCTCATCCAGGAGAGGTTTTGGTCTCCCGGGACTGCAGAGCCATAATACTGCTTCAATAATGAGCATATAAGACAATAATATAGAAAGTATAACTAACATAATACCTATCCCTTTCGTATGACTAATTTAATAGAAATGCTTTCAAAAATATATTCTTTCATTTTACTTTCTGCAAATAATTTCTTCAATCATTGTAATCTAATTCCTGTCAGCACGATCGTATTTTAACCTATTTTATTGATTTCATAATTTCTGTGTTCATGATATTCCATTTTAAACCTGATCGATCGGTCAAACTTTGAGAGTATGTTTCGTTTTTTTAATCTATAGACGAATGTTATTCCCAGGTGTTGCATATTTGAATCTGACATGACTGCTCTTGACAAAAGCATAGTGAAAATAGCTCGTCTGGAGGTTTATCTAGAATCCTTTCTTTGGCATGTTTTCGATATCTTCCCTGTTGTGGTTAATTTTATTGACTACTTTCCCTGAATTAAACTGGTAAGTGAATTTTATCCAGAAAGGTATATCAGTCAATCTTACTGCTCCTACTGAATGACTATAAAAATCAACCCCTTTTATTTCTGTTCCCTGGTAAGTGAACAATTTTGTAAATGGAAGAGCAGTGGTAGCCCCTACTTTGAATTTTTGATTGAATGTTTTTTCAAGCGAAATAAAATAAAGAGCATCACTGAATGTCAAACCCTGGATATCGATTTTAGGACTGGTATACTGAAATTGAAATGATGCAACAATATCGTATTTGAAAGTCACAATAGCTGACAGTCCAGACTCAATAGCAATTTTATGCCTGTTAAGTATATCATATTCCTCTGCAAGATAATTCCCATTTGTTGACATATTGGATAGCTTAAGATATGGATTTATGGCAATAGCTTTATGAATCCTCAATGCTCCGGATATCTGAACACCAAACTCATGGATATCTCCCAGGTTGGCCACCCTGGTTTCAAAAATCCCTGTGTCATTAATAAAAGTATAATGATTAATGGCATTAGTTCTGTCATTATAGAATAATTTGAATGAAATGTAATTATTACCGATGCTGTTCGAGTAATCAATCGACAGATTTTGACTGAAATCCGGTTTAAGGTCAGGGTTTCCACTACCGACAGAATAAGGGTCGTCAATAGATATGGAAGGATTTAAATCGTATATATTCGGTCTGTAAACGGTACGGCTATACGATAATTTTATGCTTTGTTTCGGAGTAATTTTATAGTTTAATGTCGCATTTGGCAATAAAGAAAAAACATTTGTATTAAATCCATTGGTCAAACCTGAAGTCGATTTTTCAGCCCGTAATCCTGCATTCATTGTAAATTTCAAATAATTGTAAGTGATTGCTCCATACATAGCAAATATACTTTCATCGTATTTAAACGGTTCAGACTTCCTGTCCTGCAGAAATTGTGATTTGACTTTAATTCCGGCATCAAATTTTAGTTTATTGTTAATGGGTGAACTGTAATCAAGCTTAAAACTCACTGAGTTTTGGTCAGGTTTAACAGAATTTACCTGCTTTACCGGAGAATTTCCCGGCAAACTGTCGTTGTGGATATACGTAGTAGTATTCTCAGCTTTAAAATTGAAATAGCTTAAATCAAAAGCAATTTCCCTGCCCGGCTCATTAAAAACATGTCTGTAAAAAAGAGAGTAGAATGCTGAACAGTTAATATCTGCATCTTTCTTAAGTGCCGACCATTGCTGATTGCCAATTTGATCTCCTGCTACATGTGACACAACATTACCATTAAGTTCATTTGAATATGGATTATAGAAAGCATAAAAATTAATCTGGTTCATTTCATTTAACACATAATCGAATCCGTAATGAAACCTGTGCGACCAGTCTTTTTGTCTTTCTGACTGGTCAGATCTGATTTCCGTAGTTCCCAGGGCGTTCCTTATACTGCGGTCACTTCCTCCGGTTATATCAAAATAACTAAATGAACCATTATATGAAGTATATAAATTAAGCTTGCTGAAACTATAATTAAAACTGTAATCCGGAAAGGCATAAATTATGGATGACGATGTTGGCATATCGGCATGAACATGTCCGCTGATTCCTGATTCTTTATCTTTCCTGAGAATAATATTTATGACACCGGTGATACCTGCATCATATCTGGAGCCGGGATTACTATTAACTTCCACTTTATCGATCTGAGCAGAGTTTAACTGACTCAGATAATTCCTGTCACGCTCTTTTCCATCAACCAGAATAATTATGTTCTGACTGCCTTCGAGAGAGATATTTTTCATTATATCTACCTGTATTCCGGGAATATATTTCAAAATGTCGACGCCGTTGTCTGATGCATCGTACATTTTTTTATTCATGAAGAAAGTGGTTTTATCGGGTTCGGCCTTAGCTTTTATCCGCTCCCCGACAACAACTATTTCAGCCAGGGTCATAGATTTTTCCTGTAACAGAATGGTTCCGGTATTATAGTCGCTGATCAGATCAATATTCTTTGTTACGCCATTATATCCAATGGCGCTTATTATAAGACAATATTTTCCATGAGCGACTGATTCGAGAGTAAATTCACCGTCCTGATTGGTTGCAGTTCCTGTTATCAGAGTTGAATCTGAAAACCTGCGCAAAGCAACAGTGGCATAAGCCACGGGTTGGTTGTTTACCTGATCCTTTAATTGGCCTTTAATGAATTGTTTTTGCTGACCCTGCCCCTGTATTCCATTGAAAATTGTCGCAACAGCGAGTATCAGCATAATGCACTTTTTTACTTCCACGTTTCCCAAATATGATTTCATAATTTTGTTTATTAGTTAGAATTAGATTTGAAATTACATATGCAAATTGAGGCAATAAGAGCATTCGCTCCAAGTATCTGGGATATATGGCAAGGATTTGTTACCTGCTGTAATTGCAGGAAAAAGATTCAGACAATACCTGTTACGGGTTGCAATAATTTGTTACGAACGGTATCTTCCTAGTTATTATATAGGGCAAGAAGGTTATTGAAAACCTTTGTGTTTTTCCTCGAAACAGGGATTTTAAATTCCGATTCGGTTAGTTTTATCAGGTAACCCAGGGTGTTTCCCTGCCTGCTCCTGACTTTTTTCAGATTAACTATGAATGCCCTGTGTATCCTTAGGATGTAAGGGATTTCCGATAGCTGCTGTTCAATATTGTTTATTGAATTACGGATGATCTCCTTCTTTACCTGGTTATTTATACTTAAATAAAAAACTACATAGTTTCCTTCTGATTCGGCATACAAAAACTGGTTAGGGTAAAAGTTCAATTCTTCTTTTTTCAGCTGGGAGCTGATTTGAATAAGATCTTCGGGAGGTTGGTTTTCCGTTCTCTGTCCACCAACGTTAACATCATTCTGATCTGTGCTTTCCGCTAACAGATAGCGATAGTTTGATGCTGTAAAAAAAAAGAGAGGAATTATACCTGTTAAAAAAGCTCCTTTCAACGAATTCAGAAAAGTCGAAATGTTCAACCTGTATGCAGAAGGTTCAATAATAAAGCCAAGCAGATAAATGCCGATGCCCAATGACAGCAGGACAATAAAAACAGATAACAGCTCCTTGAAAGTGTTCCATTCAGCACTGTCTGAAAAAAATCTGATTGCTTTCAAAATCTTTATGGACAGGAAGATGAAGAATCCGGATAAAAAGCTATAAACTGCCATGGTCGCATCAAAATCCAAAGCCTTCGCTGCATGAGCATTAAAAGGTTTGTATATAACAGCAAACACAAAAACGAACAGGGCAATCAATAAAGTTCCGGCAAAAGGATGCTTTATAATAAAATTCTGGGGGTATCTGATTCTAAACCAATTATATATCCGGCCTGCCATATAAGAAACTTGTGAACTGCAAATGAATATATGCCAAATATATGAAATTTAAAATCAGATCACTAATGTATGTTTCTTCTCATTTTTGCTTATCATTTTTCAATATCACCTGATTCAAGCTTCCCTTACATTATGAGAGATTCAGAATGAGAAACTTCAAGGCAGTATAACCCATATTGTCACCGAGTGTTGGCTTATAATCGCCCCGTTTATCAGATTCACACCCATATTTTTCTGTCCTATCTTCTACTTAATTTTTATTCCGTAACCAATATATATCAGATCTGAGTAGACCCTGGTTTTATCAAGCACATAACCTAAATTGGCCCCGGGAATCCTGTACCCAAATTCATTCTTGATAAAAATGTATGATTTACTTTCCAGATTATATCTTAAACCCAATCCCAGCAAAACGCCAAACTGATATTTTCGGAAATATGAATCTATTGCGTAGTAATTGTCAATTCTCTGAACGCTGTATTTAGCATTTAAAATGAGTACATTATTGTAGCTCATTGATATAAATGGCTGAAGCTTTTCCGAGGGAAATGAATACTCAATAGTAAGAGGAATACAAAGCATAGAATATTTTGTATTTATACGGTATATCCCATGAAACCCTCCATATAAGGTGTTGTCATAATCTCCCAGAAAGTCATTGTAAGAATAGTTCAGACCGGTCAGAAAATTCCACATTGTATAACCTTTGAAAGGTTTGAGTCTCAATTGAATTCCGAAATAAGGGTCGATATTATGAGCATAATTACCCGAAGTACTCAATCCCAGCCATGAATTAATAAACCCGAAGCCGGGTTCCAGATATAGACTTTTGTTCGTTGATTTAGTGAAATCAATGCAGGTATTGTCTTTACAAACAGCCTTATGATAATCTTTTGTAATCTTTATCAGTGGTCTGTAATCAAAGGAAGTATTGGGAATTTCTTTCAGCACATCGGGACTTTCCTGAAAAAGGTACTGCAGGATTCTTTTATACTGGTTTGAATTCTTAAAATAAGTTTCTTCATATTCCATCCCTTTGGCATTTTTCTTGACAGTTACCAATGATCCTGCATTTGATAACATTATCAGCTCAGCACCTTTTTGTACGAAATAGTATTCTTTATCATGATCCTTATAGTAGAAAAGATCCACAATTCCATGTACCAGATATTCCAGGAAAACTCTTTGTTTTACACTGTCGATAACAACATCCCTAGATACATAGTATTTGCTGTTTTCAATTCTGTAACCCTTAATATCAAAGGGTGAATAATTTTTAGGATTATGATTGTCGCTCTCAACGAATTCGCAGGATTTGCTGTTCTGAAAATTTGATTCCAATTTAATATGTCCCTGTACCGTAACAGAATCATTTGTAATAATGTATCCGGGCCGGTAACCTTTTTGTCCGTAACCTGAAATTAGAAACTGACTAATTATCAGCAGGAACAGGAATATCTTTTTTTTCATTTTATACTATTATGTGGTCAATCTCAATTCAATAATATGAAGTGTTAAAGCAATTAGGACTGTCAAAGTATTCCGGATAACAACATTCTCAGGTATTATAAAGAAAATAAAAGCTTTATACTTTGTCAGACATTTCAGTTCCCGATCAGGTTATTTGATTTCGGGAATTGACTCCTTCATCCAAGTGAATAAAAATACTTAAATAATCCTTTTTAAGAAACAGAAGCTGAAATTTATTTTTGTATTTAATTCCGGTTAATATCAATACTCATATAATGACCTGATTAATAAATAAATCAGTTACTTCCTTTCAGATGGAAAAAATATTCAGGGAGCTATAAAGATTAACAATAGAAAACTCACTTTATATTTTTCATAGCTATATGAAAAATTATTGAGCTAAAAGAAAGCTATATCAATCTACTCATATTTAAGCGATTTTGCAGGATTTACATTGGCAGCCCTAAGTATTCTGTAACTTATTGTAATTAAAGCTATCCCCAGAGCAATAGTAAGGCCAGCAACAAAACTAAATACGCCAAGAGTTATTCTGTAGTAAAAATTCTGTAACCAATGTTCGGCAATATAATAGATCAAAGGACATGCTATAAGCGATGATACTGAAACAAGGATGACAATCTCGCGTGATATTTCAACATAAATTCCCGTAACTGAGGAACCCATAGCCTTCCTTACTCCGATCTCCTTGGTTCTCTGCTCCACTGTAAAGGATGTGAGTCCGAATAATCCAAGTGCAGCAATGAATATTGCCAGGATGGAAAAGATCACAGCCATCTTTGCGTTTTGTTTTTCCTGAACGTACATCTTTTCAAAGTCTGCATCGATAAAATAGTATTGCAAAGGCGTGTTTGCCGCAAAATCTTTCCACACTTTTTCAATTTCATTGATGGTCTGGGAATAATTCCTGGCATTAAGTCTGACAGTAATATAGCCCCATAAAAAATATTCTGACTGGAAACACAGAATACATGGGCCGATTGGATTCCTGAGCGATTCAAAGTTGAAATTTTTTACCACTCCGATAACAGGAATGTACTTTCTGTCTTTAGGGTCTCCCGGTTGTATGAACCTGGCTTTCAAAGGATCAGCAATATCAAATTTCTTTGCGGCACTTTCGTTAATCAGGCAGGCTTCTTTATCAGTTGAAAATGATTCACTGAATGATCTTCCCGAAGCCAGTTTCATACCATAAGTATCGAGATAATCATAATCTACCCAGTTTGTGACCATCAGGAAGGATTCATCTTTTCTTCCTTCGAGTCCGTAACCATTGTTATTGTTAACACGCCCCGGAACGGCAGTGGAACTTGAGATATTTACAACTCCTGAAATTCTCTTAACAGATTCTTTAAATGATTTCATCTTCTGTCCGATTGCATCAGCCCTGTCGATTACAATCAACTGTTCCTTGTTGAAGCCAACATCTTTGTTCAGCATATAATTAATCTGACGGTACATAACCATTGTGCAAACGATCAGCAGAATCGAAACAGAAAACTGAAATACAACGAGTACTCTTCTGAGCCTTCCATTTTTCATATTGTTTTTTACGCTTCCTTTCAAAACCTCATAAGGGTTGAATGATGAAAGAAAAAAAGCAGGGTAGCTTCCAGATAAAATTCCTACTATCAGTGAGAACACAAGAAGGACAGGAATTGTGTACCAGTTTGTAAGAAGATTTAGTATGAGGGACGCCCCGAGCAGATTATTAAAATAGGGAAGAGTAACTTTTATGAAAACAAGAGCGAGGATCAGAGAGGTGAATGAAAGGATAAATGACTCTGTCAGGAACTGAGCTACAAGCATTCCTCTTGTTGATCCTCCGAGCTTTTTTATTCCGACTTCCTTGGCTCTTTTAGCTGCCTGGGCAGTAGAAAGGTTCATAAAGTTTATAGATGCTATCAGTACAATCAGGACTGCAATGGCACCAAATATTTTCAGATATTTCGGATCGCTTGCAGCTTTAAACTCCTGTTGAATTGACGGATCAAGATGAGCTTTTTGAATATTCTGAAGAAAAAATCTGTATTTATTGCCCTTACTGGTAAAATCAGTTAATGAGATCCCCATATATTTCTGGGCCTCCGGTCCAACATACTTGTTGATCAATTCAGGAAACTTGTTATCAACACTTTTATAATTTGCATTTGGCTTGAGAAGAAGGTAGGTGCTGAAACTATTGTTCATCCAGATAGGGTTGTTCGCTCTGGGATTTGTCATAAAAGATGTAAGCATACTGGCTTCAAAATGGGAGTTTCCCGGCACATCACCCATTACACCGGTAACGATATATCTTACTGTATCTGAACCGATTTTAACGGCTTTATCAATCGGATTCTCATTCCCGAAAATCTTTTTTGCTGTTGACTCGGCTAATACCACTCTGTGTGGAGCATTCAGAAGATTTTTCGGATCACCCTTTAAAACCGGTATTGAAAAGATATTAAAGAATGAGGAATCCGCTTCAATTATATGATCATCCGTAAAAGCCTGATTTTTATACTCAACTACTGATGGGCCTTCTTTTGTCATCCTGCAATAATCTTCAATTTCAGGAAATTCTCTTAAAAGCGTAGGTCCCATTATAGCAGGTGATGTTGCATATGTAATTTCCTGACCACTTATCTTTCCATTGAGTATAGTTCTGAAAATCCTGTCTTTCTTGGTATTGAATTTATCATAGCTTGATTCATTGATCACATAAAGTGCAATAAGAAGGCTACAGGTTATACCTATAGATAATCCAAGAATATTGATTATTATGTATGCACGCTGTCTTTTGAATGATCTTATGCTGTGCTTAAGAAGGTTGTTTAACATGTCTGTCAGTTTTAATAGAGTTAGTATAAATAATTTTTTAAAGAGGTTGATTTTAATTTAAATCGTAATCTCCTTCAATAGACGAAATAAAATCATGTATGCTGCAATTGAAGAGAATTAACAATTTAAGCGTTTTTGATTAAGGTGGGATCAAAGCATCACCGGACCGTCACCGGATAATGTACCTGCTAACTATAAATACCATGTTGCCTTTATTCTACACGGTACCCGTAATATAAATGATTCATATTTAACAAAATAATTAATTGAACTTATTCCGGAGTGTTTTATTTCAGTTTCTTTGTAATAAATTGGTCAGGCATGAAAAAGATAATATATTCAATGCCACAACGCAAGGTTGTAATTATTGGAGCGGGTGCAGTCGGGGCAACATATTGTTATGCACTTGCACAAAGCGGTCTTGCAGATGAGATTATTTTGACAGATAAGAATGAGGATCTTATGAAAGGGCAGGTCCTGGATCTCGTGCATGGACAGACTTTTTTTCCTACTGTAGGTATTCGATCAGGATCAATTGATGATTGTACTGATGCGCAGGTTGTGGTTCTAACAGCAGGAGCAGCACAGAAACCAGGAGAAACCCGACTTCAACTCATTAAAAAGAATGCGGAAATTATCGGAAGTATTGCAGAGAATATTGCTAAATCAGGGTGTAAAGGAGTAATGCTCGTAGTCAGTAATCCTGTTGATGTTCTTACATATATTGCTCTTAAAAGATCCGGATGGGAAAAAGGCAGGGTAATCGGGTCAGGTACAGTTCTTGACAGTTCCAGATTCCGGCATCTTCTAAGTAAACACTGTAATGTTGATGTTCATAATGTTCACGCATATATTCTTGGTGAGCATGGCGACAGTGAGTTTGCAGCATGGTCGATGACAAATATCGCAGGGATAAATATCGATGATTATTGCCCTGTTTGCGGTAAGTGTTCAGACTGGAAAACAAAACGTAAACTTATTGAACAACAGGTACGCGACTCGGCTTATCATATTATCAATTATAAAGGATCAACTCAGTTTGCCGTTGGTCTTGCTCTTGTAAGAATCACAGGAGCGATACTCAGGAGTCAGAATTCGATCCTGTCTGTTTCAACGCTGGTAGAATCTGATTTTGGTATTAAAGATGTATGCCTTAGTGTGCCATGTGTTGTATCCGATAGTGGAGTAACCAGGATCATTGAAAGTCCATTGTCTTCTATAGAACTTGAATCAATATCACATTCTGCATATGTTCTGAGAAGAGCTATAGATTCAATAGAATAGTCTCCTGACGAATCCACTGTTTAAAGTCTGTTAGAAATAATAATTACATTATATAATTTAGTTCCTACATTTGCATCAGAATTCCAAAATATTAAATCATGAAAAAACAATTTTTTCTTTCGTTGTTTCTGGTATCGGCTGTTATAGCAATTTTATCGTGTAAGCAAATAAATAAAGAACAGATAAATGACGCTCTGGTCTCACACATTGATTCGACTATTAAAGCAGGAGATGATTTCTTTCTTTTTGCCAATGGGAAATGGTTCAGGCAAAACCCTATACCTGCCAGCGAGCAGAGCAACGGGATCTGGCAACTGATACAGGATACTATCAATACTCAGATCCGTCATGTTTGCGAATCTTCGGCAGCAATAAAAGATGCTCTCAAAGGAAGTAACAAGCAAAAAATCGGAGATTTTTTTTACACAGGGATGGACAGTGCAACACTTAATAAAAAAGGCATCTCAGATTTAAAAAGCGAATTAGAAAACATCGATGCAATAAAAGATATCAAGGGGATAATAAAAACAGCTTCGTACTTACATACTGTCGCAGGTTCTCCATTGTTTGGATTTTATGCCACACAGGATGACAAAATAAGCAGCAAGATCGCCTTATTTATTTATCAGGGAGGATTAAGCCTGCCTGACCGTAATTTTTATTTTGATACCGATGCCCGTGCTGTTTCCATACGTCAGAAGTTTATCAGCCATCTTGAAAATATGTTTGTAATAATGGGGTACAGCTCTGAAAAAGCCAAGACATCTGCTCAGGGACTCATGAAACTTGAAACCGCAATTGCCGGAACTTCGAGAAAACGCGAAGATACACGCGACCCATGGAAAAATTACAACAAGTTGACCTTTAAGCAACTTATGGAATCGACTCCAAATATCGACTGGAAGATTTTTATGGGCAGTGTCGGCCTGAATAAAGTGGATAGTGTTATTGTCGGTCAGCCGGAATTCTTAAAATCCCTTGACGGGTATCTCGGATCATTTCCTGTCAATGTCTGGAAAGATTATCTGAAATATCATCTTGTAAGAAATCTTTCAGCTTACATGGATGACAAAACTTATATTGAATTTTTTAACTTTTATTCTGCTACGCTTCGCGGAGTCAAAGAGCCTAAACCAAGATGGAAACGTGTGGTTCAACAAACTGATGGTTCGCTTGGTGAACTTATCGGCCAGGTTTATGTAAATGAATATTTACCCAAAGGAACAAAAGAAAAACTTGTCGAGATCGGTAATGTCATTAAAACCATTTTTGCCGAGCGTATTAAGGCCCTTGACTGGATGAGTAGTGCCACAAAAGAAAAAGCATTGAATAAACTATCTTCAGTGATCATGAAAGTAGGTTATCCCGATAAATGGAAAGATCTCAGTTCCATGCAAATCGACCGTACGTCGTATGTTAAGAATGTAATGAATGCCAACAAATGGGAAGTCAATTATATGATTTCAAAATATGGAAAACCCGTCGACCGTGCAGAGTGGGACATGGAGCCACAAACATACAACGCATATTATAATCCTTCCAACAATGAAATTTGTATACCAGGATGTAATATTATAGTTCCGGGCTATGAAGGTAAAATGGCCGATGACGCACTGTTATATTCCATTATCGGAGCCACTTTCGGACATGAAATCACTCATGGATTTGACGATCAGGGCAGTAAGTACAATGCTCTTGGTAATCTTCAAAACTGGTGGACGACGGATGACAGCATTAAGTTTTATACCAAGACGAAGATGATCGTCAAACAATTCGATAAGTATATCGCAGTTGATAGCCTCCATATAAATGGTGAACTTACTCAGGGAGAAAACATTGCCGATCTCGGAGGTACTATTATGGCTTATGAAGCATTTAAGAAAACCGATCAGTATAAAAACAACATCATTATAGCAGGATTGAATCCTCCTCAACGCTTCTTTCTCGGATATGCTCTTGCATGGATGGTAAATGAACGTCCAGAAACCGTAGCCAACCAGGTAAAAAGCAATGAACACTCACCTGCAAAATTCCGTGTCAACGGACCATTATCAAATATTCCGGAATTTTATCAGGCATTCGGAGTAAAAAAAGGTGATGCCTTATGGGTTCC
>JBARBF010000010.1:0-9972 GCA_049792755.1 Bacteroidales bacterium
TGGTATCCTGCAAATCGCTGAACTTCTTTGCTGAAACACATGATATTGAAAAAACTACTAAAGCCAATAATCCCAGGACGTAAAAAATTGATCTGTTCATAACTTCAAATTGATTTTATTTATAACAAATTCTCTACATGAAAATTGTATCTCACACATCGAATTCCGAAACAAAAATAAGAAAATCCCGGGTATGCTTCAGCAATCACACAGGAATAATAATTGTTATATTTGTCGGTTATTTCTTTTAACCATCTCTTAATGGACAAGGAAGAGAATTTACTCTCTAAAATATATACTCCCGAAGATCTCCGGAAACTTGATCCGGAGGATCTTGTACAGGTCAGTTCTGAACTCCGGCAATTTATTATAGATGTTGTTTGCAATAACCCCGGCCATTTCGGATCAAGCCTTGGAGTTGTTGAGTTAACCGTAGCTCTTCATTATGTCTTCAACACACCTTACGATAAAATTATCTGGGATGTCGGACATCAGGCCTACGGACATAAAATACTTACAGGAAGGCGGGAAAAGTTTTCAACTAACAGAAAGTATAAAGGGATAAGCGGTTTCCCAAAAATGGCCGAGAGTGAGTATGATGCTTTTGGTACCGGTCACTCATCAACATCAATATCGGCAGCACTTGGAATGGCAGTTGCAGCAAGTGCCAGGGGAGAGAACCGGCACGTTGTGGCAGTAATCGGCGATGGTGCAATGACGGCAGGTCAGGCTTTCGAAGGTCTCAATAATGCAGGAATCGGTAAATCCGATATACTGGTGATTCTTAATGATAATAATATAGCTATCGATGCCAATGTTGGGGCTCTGAAAGAGTATCTTCTTGATATTACAACCAGTAAAACATATAACAGGTTTAAAGACAAGGTATGGAAAGTCCTTGGGTTATTCGGAAAACTTGGGCCTAATGCCCGAACACTGGCCGCCCAGATTGAAGCAGGCGCAAAAAGCACCATACTCGACAGAAGCAATCTGTTTGAAGGTCTGAATTTCAGGTATTTCGGTCCTATTGATGGTCATGATGTTCTGCACCTTACCAGAGTCCTGCAGGATCTGAAGAGAATCCCCGGACCAAAAATACTTCATTGTCTGACCGTTAAAGGGAAGGGCTTCAAACAGGCTGAAGAAGATCAGACCAAATTTCATGCGCCTGGTAAGTTCAATAAAAAAACCGGTGAGATAATCAGCACCTCTTTCCCGGATGAACCAATTACATATCAGGCTGTATTTGGAAATACAATTCTAGAGCTCGCGGAACTAAACAATAAAATAACCGGCATCACCCCTGCTATGCCTACAGGCTGCTCACTTAACATAATGATGAAAGAGATGCCGGACAGAACCTTTGATGTCGGTATCGCAGAACAGCATGCTGTTACATTTTCTGCCGGACTTGCCTCACAGGGAATGATACCATTTTGCAATATATATTCATCATTTATTCAGAGAGCATACGACCAGATTATTCATGATGTGGCTCTTCAGAATCTGCATGTTGTATTTTGTATAGACAGGGCAGGTCTTGTCGGTGCCGATGGAGCAACACATCATGGGTTTTTCGATATGGCATTCATGCGCAGTATTCCTAATATGGTTGTCTCTGCCCCTATGGATGAGATTGAACTCCGGAACCTGATGTACACTGCTCAGCTTGAAAAAAACAGGTTTCCATTCTCAATCCGATATCCAAAAGGACGGGGAATATTTGCCGATTGGAAAAAACCATTCCTGGAAATTGAAATAGGTAAAGCACGTCAGATAAGTGAAGGAAGTGATCTGGCGGTTTTGTCAATTGGTCATCCCGGAATAGCTGTTGCTTCCGTTGTAAGTAAACTTGCAAAAGAAAAGATATCAATTGCCCATTATGATATGAGGTTTGTAACTCCTATTGACACAGAAGTACTTCATTCCGTTTTTAAGAAATTTAAATATCTAATAACGATTGAGGACGGAGTACTGAAAGGAGGCTTCGGGAGTGCAGTTATTGAATTCATGTCCGACAAAGGATACAATTCAGAAATCAGGCGCCTGGGGATACCTGACTATTTTGTTGAACAGGGTACACAGGAAGAGCTATACGGGGAGTGTGGATTTGATGAGGAGGGCATAGAAATTGCAATAAGGGAGATTCTGGTAAAAATAAAAGGGTAAGTGGGTGAAAGGGAGAAAATGTAATTTTGAGAGGAATGATTTCCTTTGCGATCTTTGTGCCTTCTTTGAGACCTTTGTGGTTAAATGGATTTTTTAGATGAAAAG
The DNA here is from genome assembly GCA_049792755.1 of Bacteroidales bacterium. Classification (GTDB taxonomy): domain Bacteria; phylum Bacteroidota; class Bacteroidia; order Bacteroidales; family VadinHA17; genus LD21. Next base: position 2,275 of record JBARBF010000010.1, read on the forward strand.
TTTAAAAAAATCTCTATTTTCGCAATCCTAATAAGATGCCCGGATGGCAGGGGCGAGCGTTAATAAAACACCCTGCGGGTGTTTTTAGCGAGCAGCCAGACTGCAGGGGTAGACAATTCCGCCATCTGGCCATTTAGCAGAGTTCTTTATAAGGTATTGAAATTAAAGATATTTACTAAATTCTATTTATGCCCGGATGGCGGAATTGGTAGACGCGCTGGTCTCAAACACCAGTGGCAGCAATGCTGTGCCGGTTCGATCCCGGCTCCGGGTACAATGACAAACAATAAAAGCCTTGATACATAATACTTTCAAGGCTTTTTATTTGTCATTACTGAAACATAGCAGAAACATTTTTAAGATTTCACCTCTATGGTTCAGTTGTGAAAGCTGCCGAAAAGAAATTAAACATATCATCCGTGCCTGCGTTTCGTTTTTTAGTCATCTATAGGTAAATGTCGGATTCAAATATGGATTAATGTGTGGATCATTCCGGGAGCAGGCTGGTTCGCTGGTTGGTATTCACATAAGTTGTATTACTTAGATGCATTTTCTTCATGGAATCTCATCTGTTTATCGCCCTGTATTTTGGTTAATTTCAGGAGTCTATAAAAAAACCGTTGAACAAAAGTAGATTTACTTAACATGAAATATGACATAGGAATTGTATTATTGACCATTCTCTGCTTCGTAATATTAAGAACTGCGCCGAAATCTATTGTTTTAAGACCCTTCTCGATAGCAAATCTGGTCATTTCCACAAAAAGTATATCATACGCATGATAAGTGGTTTCCCGCTCACGATTAAATGCTCCATGTAAAGCGTTCAGACAGCTTCCGGTTTTAATAGCTGCCTGGTAACCTAGGAATTCACCATTCAATCTCATTATAAAATAATATACGTTGTCAATTTGTGTTCAGCTCGTGATTAAAGCAGAATTAAGATAAAGGTCCTGATATGGAAGATAGAAAATACTTTTCTCAGCTGTTGAAATGAAACACTTTCTGACTGAAGCGATATCTTGTTCATTCAGGACATTATATGCCAGCTCAAATTTTCCTCCATTATTTCTGAAGATATTTATTTTACGTTTGATGCTTTTATGGTTGCAAATATACTCGTCAACACTTGTCATTTGAGAAATATCTATAATAGCATGAGGCAGAGACGGTAATATAGTTGCATTCGGATACAAATAAGTTTTATATGAATAGTCATAGATAATTGAAAGAAAACTGTTGGTTTTTAAAAAAAGAGCTATTGCAGAAAGTACATCATTGGATTTTTCAGGATCCTTTACAAATCCGGGGTTTGACATCATATCCATGCAACAGCCGAATTTGATCCACAAATAGAAGGGTACTCTGGTAAGGTCAATTATTCCTGATAAGAATTTATTATTGAATAGAGATCTTCCATATTTAGAACATTTAATAAGTATAGCCGCTCCACAAAGCTTTGAGTCATCGTAAACTTTCAATAAAAGGGGGATTGTCCCTTTTACTCCTGATTTGAAGAGGCAATTAAACACCTCCCAAATGCCCTCATCAACATGATAATAATCAAGAGAGTGCTTGAAAATTGCTTTTTCTTCCCTGGATAAGAATGTATCACATAAATCAAATGTATACATGTCCTCAAAAAATTTAAGAAAGATGAGAAAAGGCTAATTATATCAAATCCTAAAATGCGTATACAAGTTAGACATAAATTTGATAACATATATAAAAGGCCCTTTCAGAACGTGTTAGGTTTAGTATTGAACATTTACTATAGCGAATTAGAACTATTATCAAGTGATCCGATGACTGTTTATCCAATACAAAACCAGGTTCCTTTATCTTCCTGGTTATTACAATTAAAGCTGTGCCTGTTTTGATGTGCTTTAGATGACATTATTGTTTCTAATTCGTACTCCCTGCTTCAGAAAAGGAGAGTCAGGAAGTGATTACATGGCTTGCAGTTTCAGAACCATCCGAATTTAAAAGTCATTATAATGTTCCAGTTCTCAAGAGCGTCAGGACTTAAAGGAGAAGTACCAGATGTTGCGACGTTATATAGAGAAGTAAACTTATAAGAAGCTCCTACTGCAATCCTTATATGTTCAGTGATATTGAGGTTAAGTTCTGCAGCAGGTTCTGCAATAAGAAATACTTCATCAATAATATACTTATATGTAGGCATGTCCCATGTTTGCGTAACTATTCCGCCAGCGCCCAAAAGTAAGGGAAAGGAAAGATACACCGGTAATTTTGGAAATAAGATCGGCTCAATATATAGTCCTACATAGCCGCCTTTAAGAAGTACATGCTTTTGAAGTGTATTGTCGTAATGAGAGAAATCAACGAATCCAGTACCACCGATTCCCAAACCAATTGAATGGCCCACCAACACTTCGGTCTTTGCACCATAGATGAATGCCTTTTGTTTATCAATGTTTGAATACCCAATTGATAAAGCTACGTATCCATTGTCCCATATGTGTCTCCTATATTTGGTATTGAATTTATTATTTTTCTCTGGCGAATCAGGCTCCTTCGAAAATGAGATGGAACTGATAAGGATTACAAATACTGATAAAATAATTGTATTTCTCATATTAAGTTGAAAGTCCAGCTTCTTTATTACAAGCTTGTTTAAGTACTATCAGAATGCCCATAATAAGATATAACGAATGCCAGATATTGCTTTTCTTGTTCATTGTTGAAATGGTCTAATCTTGTTAATCACCTTACGGAGAAGTAAGACAATAATTGGGCCAAACATTATATATCTCTGATAAACTGCTATTTATAACTAATTTTAGATTGAAGTAAAATGATTATTGTAGTATTATAATACAACCCAGTGTTTCAAAATGAAACAACTACTATCTAAGCTGATATTTAAGGATTTACAATTTATAATTAATCATCAGAATCACTTCACCCAATCCCCCTTTCGAGAGAACGGGTAAGTAAATCCGGCACTGTTGATATTCAGTAGTTCCTGAAAACTTAAAACGAGAAGAACCATCTCAGAACAATAGTTAAGAAAATGCAGTATGACTCAATTAAAAAACCGGAGTTCGGCTCTGTTCAACCCAGGCTCCTGGTACTTTCCAAAATAAAGGAAGCCTGAAAAATAACTGAGTCGGGGCTTTTTTATTTGTTACTAATGAATTTTCATAAAACAATTTGATCACCTCTCCTGCCCTATTTATCACAGGTGTATCTGTATTGATCAAAAGCACGCAATCGGAATACATCATTTTCTCATAAGAACCGTATAAAGACCCGGGAAGCTCAGACGATATTTAAAAACCAACTTAAATCCGATTTTTTCATGTCAATTTTGAGCATGGGAATCATTTATAGTTTTTATACTGTTTAATAAATATCACCACACATGTTGCTAGCCGGAAAAAAAATCGAGCCTACAAATAGTACTCCTGAAATAATTCTTGATCCAAATGGTGTTATAATAATAAAGGGGAGATCAATGAATAAAAACGCCGCAGAATTTTATAAGCAAACAGATAGTTGGATTGATGCATATATTAATAATCCGGCTGATCTTACCCGTATAGATATCCGGCTGGAATATTTTAACAGTGCCAATTCAATGATTTTCATCTCTCTACTCAGGAAAATCGCAAATGTAATATTGAAAGATAAAGAATTAATTATCAACTGGTACTATGAAGAAGATGATGAAGATATCCTTGCTCAGGGAGAAAACATTTCTTCAGTACTTGATATCCCGATAAATCTGATTATGACATCTGATTTCATTGATAAATGAAAAACATCCCTGAACTTTTATTAAAGGACATTTAATTAATGAGACAAAGGTTCATTGTCGAATAAAGTCAATTGTAACATACTGAATTTCTGCATAATTGAAGCTCTTCGCGGCAAGCTAGGAGGAACCGGTCCCGCCTATGCGCGAGAGGTCGGTGAAGCCAAAGCGAAAGCGGGGATTCATTTGACATGATAATGATGAGCATCAAACAATAAACATAAATTTAAAATATTTGTTATGGCTATATTAAACTTTTAAACAATAGAAACATCTAAAAGAAAAAGAATTAAAATTTTTAATCTTCGAACTAAATCAGAAAATATGGAAATCAGAAAAATCATTTTCAGGTTATGCTTCATTTTTATAGCAGGAACTCTATCATTAACTTCCTGTAAGAAGGATTCTTCAAGCTCCACGACGACATCAACCAATCTTACCAGCCAACAGACCATTCAGATGCAGAATTCTGATGCCCAGGATGCTGTTGCAGAGAAGACGGAGGAAGATATTGACAACAAACTTGATGAACTGCAAAACAATAATTATGCTGTTACAGGTGCGAAAGCTTACCTTTCAAGCCTTACAGATACAGTGGTAATAACTGTTGATCACCCCGATACCACAACTTTCCCAAAAGTTGTTACTCTAACATATTTCAGCTATAAGGACAGTTCTGCATTTGAAAACATTATCAAGAACGGTAAAATTACTGTTACAATTACTAGTGCCAATCCTACCCATCGGAAATTAGTTTCCAGAGCATTTGTATTTGACAATTTTGCTTTGACCACTGATAGTACAACCATTATCTTAAATGGTACCAGATTAGTCAGCAGACAAAAAGCAGCTCTCAAATATAGCGGGCTTCAACTGGTTAGAGTTTCTGTTACTGATAATATAACCGCAGCCACCAGATGGGCTGTAGTGACTACAGGGAATACCGATACACTTCATTTTACGCGAAATGTTAATAAAGTGAGAACAGCAATTTCACATTTCAGAAACATTCTGTACAGGCCTGGTGACCTTCTTCACTATTTCTTCAGGCATATTGCTTCAACAGATACAATAACATATAGCGGTACTGTCACAGGTATAAACGAAGATAATAATACTTATACTAAAACGATTACCACACCTCTGGCTGTAACAGAGTATAAAGGCAGTCTGGTGGTTTCATCGGGAGTTATGACGTATGTAGTCGGAACGGATTCATATGAGGTAACTTTCAAAGAGGACCCGTCTCATAAACATTTCACACTTGTAACAATTACCAACATCCTGACAGGCAAAACAAGAAGCTTTGACCGAAGGTTTGGACGTATATTCAGAAGATGGTGGTAATGACCGGAAAATAATGGAAAAACCGGACATTGTTCCGGTTTTTTCTGTTTATTTTCATCATATATAACCAGAGCATTTCTCCAACAGAGGCTTTGGTTTTCAAGATAAGTCCGGTTTTTTCAGATTACTTTATTGTTGGCTGACAGGCTATTTTATTATTATCAGGAAGATAATTCCAATAATAATTCTGTAATAACCAAAATACTTAAACCCATAATTCTGTACAATTCTGATAAATACTTTCACAGCAATCCATGCTGTAACAAAGGCAACTGCCAGACCAAGACCAAGCAAAAAAACTTCATGTCCTGAAAATTCAATTGTTGTCTTATACAAATCGTATCCTGTTGCGGCAAACATTGTTGGCACGGCAAGCAAGAATGAAAATTCAATTGCCTGCTTTTTATCCAACCCGTTAAATATTCCGCCCACAATTGTAGCTGCGGCTCTCGATACTCCGGGTATCATTGAAACACTTTGAAAAAGACCTATGAAAAAAGCATTCTTATAGGAAATACTTTCAAGCGCTTCTGTTTTACTTTGCTGGCTGGTTACTTTTTTGTCAATCAGAATCAGGACTATTCCACCTAAAATAAGAGAAGCCGTAACAACTATTGGGTTGAACAAGTAAGTTTTAATGTATGGATATGCTAAAAACCCGATTATGCCGGTCGGTAAAAAAGCTATTGCAAGTTTCAGATAAATAGAAATCCCCTGTAGAAATCTTCTGGCATACAGCATTACAATTGCCAGAATAGCACCAATCTGAATTGAAATCTCAAATGTTTTTACAAAAGCATCCTCCGGAATATTCATTATACTTGAAGCTAATATCATATGTCCGGTTGATGAGATTGGAAGGAATTCTGTCAAACCTTCAATGATGGACAAAACCAATGTTTGAATAATAGTCATTTCACTTTATTTAATTCTGACAATAATGTTTCAATTAGCCGGAATGGTGTCGGTATTTTTTTCTATTTATTAGCTTTGATTAAAGGTATCAGATCTTCTCCAACCAGTTTGAATTCTTCAGAATTCTCTGGTCGTGAAATATAAATTGGAGTCCCTGGTTCAAGTCCCTTTACAACAATTATGTTTTTTTCGTTTGATTCACCAAGGAAAACAACCTGTCTTGTTTTGTTTTTTAAATATACAAATGGGATACTGTCAATTCCGGTATGTACGCATTCGGCTGGAATATAAACAGCGTCATTATAAATTTTTATAACTATTTTATTGCCGGTTGTCATTGAAGGTCTGAGTGCAGGATCAGAGCCATCCACTTTAAGTTGAACTTCAAACATTTTTGAATCGGAATTTGGTAATTGTTCACCTATATTGGCAATACTGAAAACGCTTCCCGTAAATGTCTTTCCCGGGAAGGCATCGATTGTAATATTCGCTTTTTGCCCGATTTTGACTTTACTTATTTCTATTTCATTTATATAAACCTCTGAAATCAAAGAAGAAAGATCAGGAAGTGTTGCAATAACCCTGTCAAAAGGATTGATTGTTGATCCCGCCTTTCTTTTAGTGCCGGTCCTGTCTTTTTTGTATATAACCATTCCGGATGAGGGAGCTGTAATGGTAAACTTACCTAAAAACTCCTGAAGATCATTCACCAGCCTTGTTTGCCTTGAAAGATGCATTTTAAGGTGATTTAAATCTGCCAGATTCTGTGCGACAACAAGGGAATAACCTTTAATTTTCTGTTCGAGAGTACGTTTGGCTTTATCTCTGGCTATCTCAGCCTGGCGAATCGTCGCCGGTGGTTCAAATTTTGACTGTTCAAGTGTAATCGAAGCCTCTTCCACAGCATATCTTTGGTTCCTGATATCATCTCTCTGGTTGGTAAGTACCACAGCAGTATCAAGAATTTTCATATCCACATTATTCTGTATAGTTTTAAGATTCTCAAGTTCATCTTTCAGTGTGTTGGAATAAGATGATCTGTCAAGCTGTGCAATATAATCGCCTTCTTTAACTATTGTTCCTTCAGGCACTATATCCTGTATCTTAAGGTCCATTGCACGCATACCATGACCCATACCTTGAAAAACACGATCCGATCCGGGACTTATCTCGGGCCCCTTAATATCAACCGATCTTTCAGCTATTAATTCACCTGAATTTGTAACAATAATCTCAAAAAGACCTTTTTTTACATTGGCAAAAGTGTTGGGAATACTGTTCTTTGTTGTCATTTTGTTGAAAACAATTAATGCTGCAATTGCGACAACTACACCACTGATAATCAGTATTCTTTTCATTTTTAAAATCAATATCTGCCAGTAAAGTCTTATTCAAATAATTATTATGTGAAAGTATAAATATTTCGGAGAGAAACCAATATGGATCAGCACTTTCCGTTTAAAATTATCCGAGATCTTTCTGCATCCAGATATTGCAGCCGAAATGACCCGAGTCTCCCATTGGTCCGGAGATAAATTTAAAACCTGCCTTTTCGTATAAACTTATTGCTCTGTTCAATTCCGGAAGCGATTCAAGATATAACTGACTGTATCCGTTTCTTTTAGCTGAGTTAAAGGTTTTTTCCATCAGCTGCT
>JBARBF010000011.1:0-13492 GCA_049792755.1 Bacteroidales bacterium
GCCTCAATTGCAACTTTAGCCTTAAAGGCTCCTGTAAATTTTCTTCTCGTTTTTTTCATAATACACTGGTAAAATTAATTGATAATTTTCAACTTAACCAGTGGTCCGAATTTTGGGTAGTATTATATTATTCCCTTTTATTGCACCTGCATTATTCCACCGGGCCGATTCAATCCATTGCCTGGTACTTATCTCGGCATGTTTTCCATTAATGGTAATACGCATATAAACAGGAACCTTCCCATGTTTATTCAGTTTTTCATTCCTGATGAAAAACAAAACGGAATATGTGTTATAATTATTCATTCTATAATTTTATATCATATTTTTCTATCCAAACCCGTCTTACCTACATTATAGCATTGATATTTAATTAATTATATAAGGTCAGGGTAAGATAGGGTAACATTAAAAAAATCAAGTTACCCTATTCAAACCCACTGTATATGGTGTTTATAGTATTTAGGGTAAGATGGGTAAGTGATTTTTACGCCTATAGGTAACATATTTTTTTAGTTATTTGGTTATTTTATTATTCACAATACTCATATTCACAATGTTTTATATTACAATTCGGTTACCTGTTTTCATTTTTGTATTTGAGGTAACCGATCAGAGGGATATAAACTGACATTATTTGATATAAAATGAATTCAAATATAAATAAAAAACCTCAATGAATCAACACATTGAGGTTTTTTTAAGTAGAATGTTTTTCTGTTAAGTGGAGCTGGCGGGAGTCGAACCCGCGTCCAAACACGGAAGTCATATGCTTTCTACATGCTTATCTCTGCTTGATTTTCGTGACCTGTCAGCTGCAGAACAACCTAACCTGCCCTTAGTTCCTGTTTGTTTCGCCGTCGGGTCGGAACAACCTTCAGACTAGCCCCGGATTGCGTGCGTCTCCATGTCGGGTTGGATCAGGGCATGACCGCCCGGGAAACGTCTCGTCCCAACACATGTGCCGGGAGATTATGCCTTTCGGCGTAAAGTGCTTAAGCTACTGTTATTCGCTTATGCTGCGAGAGCGTAATTGTTTTCGCCTTTTATTGTTTTGTGACACTGTAGAAGTGACGCGCCACCACACACTGCATGCTTACATAACACCTCTCATGCTGTCAAAACCAGGTCAGCCCCGGTGATATGAACCGCAAAGATACAAAAAAAAAGTCTAGAGTGACTAAAGTGCCTAGAGTGCCTAAAGTACTTGGAATACCTATATTCATTTTTTTAGAATTCTAGGCACTTCAAACTTAAACTCGCTCCAAACTATTTTTTTGTATCTTCACATTTCCTTCAGTAAAGTTATTGTTTTTATGGAAAAAGCATTAAAAGTCGGGATACTCAGGGAGACTAAGAATCCTCCCGACAGAAGGGTTCCACTTACTCCTCCGCAGATCGTTGCTCTGGAGGAGTTGTATCCAAATGTTGAATTCTTTGTTCAGCCGAGCGATTACAGGTGTTATTCAAACGAAGAGTATGAATATCTTGACATTCCGCTTAAAGAGGATCTTCGGGAATGTGACATTCTCATGGGCGTTAAGGAGGTTGACAAACGTACTTTTATCCCAGGGAAAAAATATCTTTTCTTTGCCCACGTCGCAAAAAAACAACCTCATAATCTGGAGATGTTCAGAGCAATGGCTGAAAAGAGCATCAGCCTTATCGATTTTGAATGTCTTACAACAGACCAGGGACAACGGGTCGTGGCATTCGGCCGTCATGCCGGTATAGTTGGAGCATATAACGGATTAAGAGCCAGAGGTATAAAAACCAACAGGTTTAAACTTAAACCGGCATATCAGTGTCACGATCTCGATGAAATGTGGGCCGGGCTCAAACTTATAGAGCTTAAAAAGGGATTAAAGATTCTTGTCACCGGAGACGGACGGGTTGCTCATGGAGCAATGGAAACGCTTGCTGTTGCAAATGTGGAGCAGGTTTCTCCTGATGATTACCTTAAAAGAGAGTTTGATGTCCCTGTCTTTTGCCAAATCGGACCTGAGTACTATTCGCGGCAAAAAAACGGACAGAAATTCAATTTCAGCCATTTTGCAAAATTTCCTCAGGAATATGAATCGACATTCCTTCCTTATACTAAAGTGACAGATATTCTTATTACAGGACATTACTGGGATCCACGATCACCTCTCTTCTTTACAATTGAGGATATGAAAAAGTCTGAATTCCGGATTTCGGTTATTGCAGATATCAGTTGCGATGTGAATGGTCCAATACCATCAACAACCCGTGCGACTACAATATCCGACCCATTTTATGCCTTCAATCCATTGCTTGAAATTGAAGAACCTGCATTCTCGAAACAGAGTAATATTACTGTGATGTCTATAGATAATCTGCCCGGAGAACTCCCCCGCGACGCCTCCCTCGATTTCGGCAAGATGTTAATGAGTAATGTGTTACACGATCTGTTATCAGAAATTGCGAGCCCCATGATCCAAAGGGCAACCATATTGAGTGAAGGGAAACTCACTCCGAGGTATAATTATCTTAACGATTATCTGAATGTCTGAAAACAGAATCCGGCTCACGATTCACGACTCACGGCTCATCGAAGAAGCAAATGAAATTTTCTTACCCATGGGTTGTTTATCATTCGTCCTGAGTCCTAAATCTGCACCATTTACCCGCAAAAAAAGTAATTTGAGTAAAGTTTATGAAAATAATTTCACTTGGTCCTGCATATCCTTACCGGGGTGGACTGGCATCGTTCAACGATCGTCTCGCTCAGCAGTTTTCTGCTGAGGGACATGATGTTAAAGTCTTAACCTTCAGTTTACAGTATCCGAAATTGCTTTTTCCGGGGAAGTCGCAATATACTGATGGTCCTCCGCCGGCTAATGTCAACATCACTCGTAAGCTAAATTCAATAAACCCAATTAACTGGATCTTAACAGGGCTCCTGATTAAAAGGGAGATGCCCGATATTCTCCTGATTAGGTTCTGGCTGCCTTTCATGGGCCCGTGCTTTGGAACTGTAGCCCGTATTGCAAAAACGAACAGGCATACCTCGGTAATCTGTATTTTTGATAATGTGATACCTCACGAAAAACGCACTGGTGATAATGCCCTTACAAAGTACTTTACAAATTGTATAGACGGTGCAATAGCAATGTCACAGACTGTTCTGGATGATCTCAAAGGTTTCAGGGAAATGATTCCTGCAAAGCTTACTCCTCATCCTTTATTCGATAATTATGGTTTGCCGGTTTTCAGAAATGAGGCTTTGGCAAAACTTAATCTTGATGCCGGAAATTCATATTTGTTGTTTTTCGGATTTATCAGGGCTTACAAGGGGCTTGATCTTTTACTTGAAGCGTTTTCCGACAGCCGATTAAGAAATAGGAAATTGAAGCTTATTGTTGCCGGAGAATTTTATGAAGATGGTACGCCTTACAGGGATCTTATCAAAAAGAATAATCTTGAAAATGATGTTGTCTTTTTTGATCATTTTATAAAAGACAGTGAAGTTCCTCTTTTCTTTTGTGCAGCCGATCTTGTTGTTCAGCCATATAAAACGGCTACGCAAAGTGGGGTAACACAGATAGCATTTTATTTTGAAAAGCCAATGCTTGTAACTGACGTTGGGGGTCTGAAGGAAATTGTTAAGAATGGGAAATGCGGTTATGTGGTTAAACCAAAACCAGAACTAATTGCCGAAGCAATAATCGATTTCTTTGACAACAACAGGGGAGAGAAGTTCACTGAAGGAGTGAAGCAGGAAAAAGAAAAGTTTTCATGGGATAAGATGACAGCGGCTATAATTGAGGTGTATGAGATGGGCAATAACCCCTTTTCATTCCCCCCAAGGGGGGAAAAACTCTAACTGTTCTAGTGTAATTAAACTAGATATCAGAGTATTATCGCCCCTTCAGGGGAGATGCCGCGAAGCGGCAGAGGGGTTTATACTTCCTAAACGGATCCCCCTTTAGGGGAGATACCGCGAAGTGGCAGAGGGGTTTATACTTCCTAAACGGATTCCCTCCGGGGGGAGATGTCGCGAAGCGGCAGAGGGGTATTTCAAATATTCACCTTATCCTTAATGAGATAACTATTTCTCTCTGAGGAATTCCTGTTTATCAGTTCTCCAAGGAAACCTGTAAGGAAAAGGAATGATCCGATTATCATTACTGTAAGAGCAATGAAAAAGAAAGGGCTGTTAGTAATAAGTGGAGCCCGGAGATGATTATACACAAAAACCAGCTTTCTGATACCAAGATAACCTGCCATTGTAAAGCCAATCAGAAACATCAGGGTACCCAGTGAGCCAAAGAGATGCATCGGGCTTTTTCCAAAACGACCAATGAATCCAATCGTCAAAAGATCAAGATAGCCTTTTATGAATCTGTCAAGCCCATATTTTGTTACACCGTATTTTCTTGCATGATGTTCAACAACCTTTTCACCAATCTTCCTGAAACCGGCTTCTTTAGCCAGCATAGGAATATACCTGTGCATCTCCCCGAATACCTCAATACTCTTAACCACTTCGAGCCTGTACGCTTTTAATCCGCAATTAAAGTCATGAAGGTTTATTCCCGATGACCATCGAGCCGTACGATTATAAAACTTACTTGTGAATCTTTTTACGAAAGGATCATATCTTTTCTTTTTCCATCCCGATACCAGATCATATCCATCCTTCCTGATCATCTTTAACAGGTCAGGTATCTCATCAGGGCTGTCCTGCAGATCTGAATCCATCGTAATAACAACATCTCCGGATGCTTTGGCAAAACCCATGTGCAGGGCTGCCGCTTTACCATAGTTCCTTCGGAACCTTAAGCCCTTTACTGACGGATTTTTTTCTGCTATCGACTCAATTTTATCCCATGAGGAATCAGAGCTTCCGTCATCCACGAAAATAATTTCAAATGAGATTATACGTGAAGAACAAACCCTCACTATCCAGTCAGATAATTCCTGGATTGACTCTTCTTCGTTAAAAACAGGGATAACAAGCGACAGATCCATCAGTCTAAAACTTAATTTGCTGGAGTGTCTATCAAAGGATTACTTTCTTTCCGGATGAAGATACTTACAAGAAGAGCATATATGACTCCAAAAAACATAGATGTGAAAACAGCGAAAATAGTCATTATCCCAGGCTTCATGATTTTAGCAGTAAATGCCATACCCTGATCAATAGTGGCCTGAGGCAACCCTTTTTTAACCATTGATTCTTCAGCAATAGCCATGGATTTTTTTACTAATCCCGGATCAATAACTGCAAAGAGAATATATGTGAAAATGGCCATTATTATGGAATAGTATAAAAAGATAACAACACCGGCGCCAACAGATTGACCATAGGTAATCTGGCCATGCATAAAATTATCACGGTAGGATTTCAGAAGAAGATAGAGCAGGACTAACTGAATTGGGATATTTAAATAGCCCACTGTTTTGTTGAGTGAGAGGTCGAGAAAATACAATACCAGAGAAAATGCAATTCCAGCTAGACCTAATATCAGTCCGTTTGTTAAATTAGCTTTCCAAATGTTAACTTTTTCTTCCATAATGCGGTTTTTTTAATTCTTAAGTTGGATTATTCGAAAAACAAATATAATGTAAAAATAGTAAAGAGGAGTACTGCAGAATTGGAATAAATATTTTGCAGGCTTCCTATTTTATTATACTTTTGCACGGGGTAAGTCTTATACGACCAGCTCCTGCTGAACTCCCCCAGGATCGGAAGGTAGCAAGGGCAGGCAGTTGTAGCGGTGCGATATAAGGGGCTTGCCCCTTTTTTATTTCCTTTACTGCTACAGACTTTACAAATTTTGTTTGAAGTAAGAACATAGAACATTTGAAATCAGAATTTTGAAGTCTTTTTAAGTTCTTAAATCGCTATTCAATTGTTCTTCATTCTTAATTCAGATTAACTTTTAAACCAGTAAGGAGTATTTCATTAAATGGAGTATTGTACTAAATGAAGTATCTATGCTGATCCGCATATATAACGAGAACCCTAGCCCGAAACATATCAGACAGATAGTTGATCTGCTTGAAGAGGGAGGCATTATTATTTATCCTACAGATACAGTTTATGCGATGGGTTGCGATATCCTTGCAACAAAATCAATTGAGAAGATAGCCCGTTTTAAGGGACTTAACCCTAATAACCCGGAGCTGTCACTCATTTTTCACGATATGAGCCAGCTCTCGGAATATACAATAATAAGGGATAATACAATATTTAAACTTCTGAAAAGGAATCTTCCCGGACCATTTACCTTCATTGTTCAGGCAAATAATCAAATCCCAAAACTATTTAAGAATAAGAAAAAGACTGTTGGAATCAGGATCCCCGATAATAACATTGTACTTGAGCTGGTGAGGGAACTGGGTCGTCCAATTATCACAACCTCAATACATGACCCGGATACTGTGATTGAGTATACTACTGATCCAGAGCTCATTTACGAGAAGTTTCGCGATTTTACGGATGCAGTTATCGATGGTGGTTATGGACGAAACGAAGCTTCCACAATTGTTGACTGTACCGGGGATGAGATAGAAGTCCTTAGACAGGGACGAGGTGTTCTTGAACTTTGAGAATCACTTCACTTTGGAGCTAATTCACTAATATTAATATCTTTACAATTAGAATTTAAGTCTCGTTAAATTCTTCTTATAAATGCCCCCGACTTTCTGACAAAATGGAGTGTATCAATTCCGGTAAAAGAAACCTGTTGTGGAACGCGAAAGGCTGAAGATGCTTGGGAGGAAATAATAACTGTTGAGGGGAAGTGATTCATATTCAGGTCATTTTCAATTTCGGGTTTGTAACCAGTAAGAACCAGGATATCAGGTGAAAAATTCTGAATGATTTTTTTGTTTAGAAAATTAGCGATGAGTATCTGTTTTCCTTTTGCTTTTATACAGTAGTATTTATTTTTCAATAAAATTGATTTTACCCTTAATCCAAGTGTGGCACAATGTCTTTTTACTTCTGGTACAGTAGCTGAGGAATCGGAAAAAAGATATAGTATTTTGCCGGTTCTGATTCCTATAGTCGATGTTCCCGGTGTATTATATACTATTATTTCATTTGTCCCCTTTGAAGACAATTCCCTGGCTGTACCTGTTAAAACAAAAAGGATAAGAAAAAAAACCGGATAGAAAACAGGAAAAGATTTCTTCTTTAACAGGAAATGAATGAAAAGGAAAATTGTAGCAGAAAGCAATATGCACTCGAGAGTCGTCGATCCAATGTTTTCGATTGTCGAATAAGGCAATGAAGCGGTATGATAAGTAAGCAATTCGGTTAATCCAGTCAGATAATTCAGGAGCATAGCTAAAAACCGTGAAAGAAACTGAATCTGAAAAAACATCGGGACCAGGCATCCTGTAATGATCAACAAATTAGAAACCGGCACTATTGTAATATTGGCAAGCATGAAGTATGTAGGAAACCTGTTAAAAAGTAATATTGTAAGAGGGAGTGTACCTGCCTGGGCTACAATAGTTACGGCAGCCGATTGCCAGATTTTGTCTGTCAGCCAGTTTCTGAAATGCAGCACCGTGTAAAGGTTATGATAGAAGGAGATGATGAAGATCACTGCAGAATATGAAAGCAGGAATCCGGCATCGAATATTACAGATGGTCTAATTATGATTAGAAAAAAAGCTGATGCAAGCACCGAGTTTATACTGTTTGAAGGTCTCTTCATCAATTTACCGGCCTGGAGAAAGGAAAACATCAGGGTGGCCCTGAGAACTGAAGGAGTCAGTCCTGTTACAAACGCAAAAGACCATAGTATCAGAATCGTTATTATTATCCTGATAATATTAAATTTTCGTTTCATAAAGAACAAAAGATTGAAAACAAAGAGACTCAGTATTATCGCATGTAGCCCTGATACCGCCATAATATGCATGACTCCGGCTTTGATGAAGTTCAGTTTCTGTTCAGGATCAAGCATACTTTTCTGTCCCAGGGTTATAGCAGATACCAGAGCTAGCCTTTCTCCTTTAATACCCCGTTCTTCAAACATCCTGATAATTTTCTCCCTTACAATTAATGCTCTGTGAATCAGTTTCCTGCGGATAGGAATAGTGTGTCTTATAATATCTTGGTTATTTGTAAATGCATAATACCTGATTCCCTGGTTTTCCATAAAAAATCTGTAATCAAATTCATAAGGATTACCTCTGTTCGTGATTTCAACGGGTGTACATCTGATAATCAGTAAATCACCGGGTAGCATGGAGGCAGTTGATAAATCTTTTTTATTATAAAGAAGAATAGACCCTTTTAAAGATTCAGATCTATTACTTTCAATTTTCCTGTTAAGTTTTACCACTAACCTATAACTGTTTTCTTTTTCTTCCGGGTAGTCAGAAAGAGTGCAGATAAATATTGTCTTTTCGGGTTTAAGGGTTGATAAACTTTTTTTTTCATTGGAATAGAGAAGAAGCCCGGTGATCAAAAGTGAAAGTGTAAGGGTATAGCCAAAAACCTGATTTGGCTGGTAATTATTAAAGGCCAGGCTGAATAAAAATCCCGAAATAATAATAGTGCCGGTTATTAACAGGAAAATATTATCCGGTTTGAAATAAAGGCCCGAAATTATTCCGATACATAATGGCAGGCCAATACGAAGAAACGGAATTTCTTTATGTAGCACAGTCTGCAGTCGAGTAGATAAAAGAAATGCCAATGATATCAAATTTCAGAAATAATCTGATGCGACGCAAATTTAAAATTGACTTTAGCCTGACAATGTTGTAAATTTAGTGTTTAGCCGTTTTAACTGGTAATCATGAAAACTCCGTTTTTTATTATTGCTTTTCTCGGTATTTGTTTAGAATGCTTCGGCATCAGCAATGGCAGAATTTTATTAAATGAATTAAATGGTTGTTCAAATGAAGATTCAATACTTGTAAATAGAGTCTTCGGTACATTAAAGATCAATCCCATTCAACCGATTTTCAGTGAGATCCCTGTTTCATTTGAGATATATAGAACGCCTAAGAGAAGTTTGCAGTTCCAGGTTGGATTCATTTTCCCGAGAAGAAATAGCAAAATGAATCAAACTGCTTTTAATTCTAATGGAGAGGAAGGTATGGCAACCGATAAGGGACTTTTTTCATACAGGAGAAGCCCTTTTAATAATGATGGCGGAATAAACCTGAAAATGGAAATCAGAAACTATTCCAGAGAAATTAATTCACCCCAAACAACAAACCATAAAAAATCTTTCTATTATGCCCCACAGTTCACATATAAATACTGTTTTTATAAGGATCAGACATTTGCCATGCATTATAACGGGTTTTCACATTATCAGACAGAATCTAAATATTCAAATATTCTGGGATTTGGCATAATGATTGGCATACAATCATCTAATCATAGTTTTGTTACAGACTGGTATGGAGGTTTAGGGTTCAGGTGTCGGTCAACGTCTGTCACGATCCATGAAATTTACAGTCCATATGCACTGCCCGGTACAACTATTTATCCTGATACCAATAATAATGATGTATCTTTTTATCCATTTGTTAACTTAGGTGTAAGATTGGGATTTGATTTAAAGAAAAACCATTTATAACATTATTATAAGAGGTTGCCTAATGTCTTCCGGCACAGTCCGCTTGAACCCCGGGCGCTCATTGAGAAACAGCACTCAATTCTGACCTGGAGAGATCTCACAAGGCTTAGGAAAGTTACCACCACCGACAAGTATAACATTTGAAGAATAATGAGGAGGTAAAATATCAGATAATTAACAGTATACTAATACATTAAAACTTTAATCAATTATTATTTTCCCTTTAAATATATTCCCATTGTTATTTATTCTATACAAATACAGTCCCTTACCCAGATGACTTGTTGATAATTGCCCAGTGACAGGTAATTTCTGCTCCAGAACCTTTTTACCCTGATTGTTAAATATTTCGATTGTTGCTAATTCGTTAATATTGGTTATATAAAATACAATATATTCTGAGGCAGGATTTGGATAAACAGTTATATTGTTTTCAGGAATTTCAGGGACAAAGGTAAAATTGTGCTCAGAATAATAATAAGTTACTCTCCAAAGAACAACCCACTGGCTCGTATTTTCGTTCCATTTATATGAAATACGCAAAGTATTGTTTCCGTTGGCATTGTAAGTGTTTTCTACTTTATCAAGACCAATCCACTGGCTGGTGGTTTCGTTCCATTCATATTGAATGCACAAAGTATTGTTCCCTTTAGCATCATAAGTGTATTCTAATTTAAATGCATTAACCAACTGTTCGGTGGTAATGTCCCAGACATACAAAATCGACAAAGTCAATTTCCCGTTGGCATCAAAGGTGTTATCATCTTTCTCATCTCTAACCCACTGGTTGGTTTTTACGTTCCATTGATAACGAGTAGATAAAGTTCTGTTCCCGTTGGCATCGTAAGTATTTTCTACTTTAATATTATCAACCCAAAGGCTGGTGGTTTTATCCCAGATGTACCAAATATTTAAAGTAATGTTTCCTTGAGAATTGTAAGTGTTTTCTTCTTTACCAGTACCAATCCACTGGCTGGTGGTTTTATCCCAGTTATAAATAATATCCATAGTTAATATCCCGTTGGCATCGTAAGTCTTCTCTTCTTTACCAGTACCAATCCACTGGCTGGTGGTTTTATCCCAGCTATAAATAATATCCATAGTTAATTTCCCATTGGCATCGTAAGTCTTCTCTTCTTTACCAGTACCAATCCACTGGCTTGTGATTTCGCTCCATTCATATTGAATATGCAAAGTATTGTCCCTGTTGGCATCGTAAGTCTTCTCTTCTTTACCAGTACCAATCCACTGGCTGGTGGTTTCGTTCCATTCATATTGAATATGCAAAGTATTGTTCCCCCTGGCATCGTAAGTGTTTTCATTTTTACCAGTACCAATCCACTGGCTGGTGGTTTCGTCCCAGCGATAATGAGTATACAGAGTAATATTTCCGTTGGCATCGTAGGTGTTTTCATCTTTATCAGTACCATTCCACTGGCTGGTATTTTCGAACCATTGATAAAATATATGCAAAGTATTATTACCGTATGCATCGTAGGTGTATTCTTCTTTCACTAAAATAAACCATTGGCTGGTGGTTGTGTCCACAGATTCGCCAATAGTGCTGTCGAGTTTTTGCACACCTGCCAGTGCAGATTTTAATTGATTGCTTTTATATGTTTTGGGGGGGTGGGGATGCTCTGTGTCTTGTTTTTCACTCTTACTTAAAATGCCATGAAAGTTTTCAAAATCAATTGGTTTATGAAAGGCATTAAAATGTGTTTTCTCATTTACAGGTTGCATAGGTTGTTCATCTATCCCATTTGCACGAATTAACAGGAATACTCCAATCAATGTGCTTAAACAAAAAGGGTTCATTTGATTGGCTTTTTGTTAAATGATAAAACTAAAATATCTGAATTCAGATTGTTGATGCAAGTTACATCGCTATAATAAAAAAGTCAAGTATCTATTTCAATATTTTGTTAATTTTAGTTGAAGAATAAGCATTTACAGCATTATACCATAGGTGATTTATTAAAAAATATTCATAAAAAAGGCAAATCCGATTCACCACTTAATTAATATGTACGACATCGGACGACAATTGATGTGGCATAAAGGCAACCAATTATCTGCATATTAATACCATATAATAACGAACATAGCAATCGATATGAATGTAGATTGATTAATTGTTGATGCTCTATTGTCGCTGTATTAAACTTGCTGTTGAATTATAAGCACCAAATTCACATGTTTTCAGACACTTCAAGCAGCCAGAACATTTTTCAGATTCACCAATACGAGCATGTCTGTGTCCAAGAAAATCAATTTTGCTAATTACTTTATTAGGACAAGTATTAATGCATTTCCAACATGCTTTACATTTTCTGGTATCAAGTTGAACATATGCTGTCCGTGTATGTCCACGTCTGAGAAATCTTGGTTTCATTTCGTCAATTTTTAAACAAAAATGCTCAGGGGATAGCATCTTTACGATAACAATTGTTAAGAAATGAAACCTATTTTCTGTTTCTGATTCTGCTTAATGAAATGGGAGTAATTCCTAAATACGAAGCGATATAATGCTGTGGAACTCGTTTTATGATTTCGGGATGGTTATTAATTAAATCCTCATAACGTTCTCTGGGCGTATCCTTAATGCGGGAAAGAAATAGATGGGAATAATTTCTGAATCGTTGAAACATAAGCTCCTGAAGTCCATCCCTAAAGTCAGGGTAAAGTCGTTGAAGTTGTTTAAAATTCTCCTTACTGAGCGAAAATAATATCGAAGGTTCAATACTTTCAATAGTATACAAGCTGGGTTGATTACTTAAAAAACTTTCAATTGACGCAACCGCCTGACCTTCTAAAAAGAATTGAAATGTAATATCCTTACCATCTTTGTTAAACCACTCACGTAAACACCCTTTTTTTATATAAAAAACCTGGTTTGCTATTTCCCCTTCATGTAGTAAGATTGTTTTGGAAGCAATTTCTCTTTCAACAAGCAAATCTTGAAATTCTGCCCAGGTTGCTTTATCCTTTTTTATCTTTTCAATCAGTTGGTCAAACATAATCCCTGACGTGTCAATTTTAGTTTCATGGCTTTGGTTAGTCCTCTATTGCCTCAATACCAAGTTGCATAGCTCGCTCAATACCATCTTTCATTGCTTTGAGCTGCTCCGGGGAATGTCCCTGCCAATCCGTGACCTCACCAATAATCCGAAGTGGACTCTTAGTACGATATGACTTTGTTGGATTTCCAGGAAATTTCTTGTCCGTCAAATTAGGGTCATCTTCAAAAGGTCCGGTCGGCTCTACTATGTAAATTCTGCCAACACCTTCGCCTAAGGAAAGTTCAGCTCCCCAAATTGCAGCGTCTAAGGTCGCAGTTATATAAACATACTTTGCCTTATTTCTCTTTCCGTAGTTTGAATTAAATCCGGGTTCAATCAGGTCTCCCTGTTTCAGAAATACCTTAGTGCCATGATAGAACTTCTCAATACCCTGGTCGGCTTGTGTGGTTTGCAATATGTGGTTTAACTTGTGCAGGGTTAAATTATATTTTTCCCATTGCTATTATACAGATTTTATTTTATTATCATCATTAATCCCATTAGGAATGTCAGACTTACAAAAAGTATTTTGAACCCTTTTTCTAAAACATCAGTTTTTATCTTCTTCAATAACTGTGGACCTATCAAAGCCCCGATTGCAGCGCTGCCTCCCAATAGAAAAATTAGTACGAAATTGATATGACCTACTGCAAGGTGTCCAAACAAACCTGAAATTGCATTAAATATAAGAACAAAAACAGAAGTTCCGATAACCATGTTTGCAGGAAAACGAAGCATATATAATCCAGCAATGACAGGTGCTGTTCCGCTAACTCCAAACAAACCAGCCATTATTCCTGATAATAAACCAAAGACTGAACTTATAGAAACCTTTTTAAGATTTATTAT
>JBARBF010000012.1:0-5740 GCA_049792755.1 Bacteroidales bacterium
CAATTCCAAATCTGGATCAGAAACGGAATGCTAAATAATTGAATGAGCATAATAAAATCTAAAATATGAGACGATTATCCTTTTCATTTCTGTTATGTTTGATTTCATCAGGAATATTTGCCCAGGACGACCTGATGAACATGCTTAACCAGGACTCTTCCAGGGTGACAAACTACACTACCGCCACCTTCAAATCAACACGGATAATGAACGGCCATTCAATAGAGAGAATGGTTCAGGGACAGCTTGATGTACGAATATCGCACCGCTTTGGAACACTTAATTCCGGAGGATATAACTTTTTCGGACTTGATGTTTCAAATATCCATCTCAGCCTTGAATATGGAATCTTCAACTGGCTCATGATTGGTATCGGGAGATCAGAATATGAAAAAACCTTTGACGGATTTGCAAAATTCAGCATTTTAAGACAGTCATCAGGAGAGAAAAATATGCCCGTCTCAGTTTCTGTTGTCACTTCCATTGCCCTTAAAACTTTGAAGTTTACGGATCAGACAAGGACAAATTATTTTACATCACGTTTAGCTTATGTCTCACAGATACTGGTTGCCCGGAAAATCAGCGAAGCATTCTCTGTTCAGCTCACTCCCTCTTATCTTCACAGGAATCTGGTAGCCACGGAAATGGATCCGAATGATATCTTTGCATTAGGTGGAGGTGCCAGAATGAAGCTCACCAAAAGAATAAGCCTGAACGGAGAGTATTTCTACATTCTGAATCCAAAAACCTACATGAGCCAGCAAATTTATAATCCCTTGTCAGTAGGCTTTGATATTGAAACCGGAGGACATGTATTTCAGTTGTTCCTGACAAACTCCCTTGGTATGACCGAAAAACAATTTATCGGGGCAACAACAGGCCAATGGAAGAAAGGAGATATTCATTTCGGATTTAATATTTCAAGAGTATTTACCCTGAAGAAAAACAGGAAACCTTCAAACTATTAGAACAGAAGGGCAAAGGGTTCAGAATAATGACAGGATAAGCATTCAATTGATAAATATTACTAAGTTCCTTTGCGTTCTTCGTTAACCTTTGCGAACTTTGAGGTCAAAGAAATTGTAAATGCCTAATTATCCAAACATTTAATTTAATCTTTATGAAACGTATATTTTTGTTTTTATTCTTTCTGAATATTGTTCTTGCTATCAATGCACAGAAATACATGACCAAAAATGGTTATATCGGTTTCTTCTCCCATACTATTATGGAGGATATAAAAGGAGATAATAACCAGGTTGTCGGAGCTCTCGATATTTCAACAGGAGAAGTGGTTTTTCAGGCATTGATCAAATCCTTCCATTTCGACAGAGCTCTTATGGAAGAACATTTCAACGAAAACTATATGGAATCGGATAAATTTCCCAAATCGATCTTCAAGGGGAAGATAATAAATCTTAAAGAGGTTGATTTTTCAAAGAACGGGATTTATAATGTGACGGTTGAGGGAGATCTTACCATTCATGACGTAACAAATAAGGTGAGCACCCAGGGAACTGTTGAAGTTGTCAGTGGTGGAATAAATGCTAATTCAAAATTTAAAATAGTCCCTGAAGATTACAAGATTACTATTCCCGGAGTTGTAAAGGATAAATTTGAAAAAAGCCTGGAAGTTACTGTAGCGATGAAATATGCTCCGATTGCGAATAAGTAATTAATCCCTGGTTATTAATATTATATTTCTTCCCTTTAACCAATGAAACCTTATCTTAAAATCGTATTATTTGCTGTCGTGTTTATTGCAATTGTTGCAATTCTGACCGGCATTCATAAGTTCAACCTGAAACATCCTGACACAGCCAAAGTCAAACCCGATTTCTTTGTTACGGCTATAGTGCTGCAGAAAGAATTTGAAGATAATGAGGCAACAGCTTCTTCAAAGTATATTAATAAAATTCTTGAGGTGACCGGCACTATTGTTTCAGTTACAAAAGTTGATGGTACTCATACAAACATTTCTCTTAAAACAAACAGTGATATTTCATCAGTAATTTGTACCTTCCTGTCAGCCAATGATCTTTCAAAGGTCAGTACCGGCAAAGAAATTACTCTTCGGGGTGAATGTTCAGGATTTCTCCTGGATGTACTTCTTTATAATTGTGCCCTGATCGCAAAAGGAAAATAAAAACATGAGTAAATCTGTAAAAATATTGATGTTTAAAAACGAGATTGAGGCTATGCTGCTCGATGAAATTCTCACTGAAAAACAAATTCCGCATCTTATACGTTCATATCACGACTCTGCTTATGATGGACTTTGGCAAACCCAATCGGGCTGGGGCCATATTGAAGCATCGGAAGAATATGCCGGCGAAATTCTGAATATATATAACCGGATGTCAGATTAAGGGTTATCTTCATATTGCCATAATTATCAACATAAGTTTTTATCTTTGTTTCTCATTTTTTTATTCCAATTTCTCTGGTTGAATAATTTGCACCTGTTTATTTTGAATTAAATGAATCATATTAACAAGGAGAAGAACAGTCTGCTTACTTTTGCTTCAGAGATGCTTCATTCCTTCGTCCCGGTTATAAAAAGCAAGTATTTCTATTTTGGTATACTTGCTATTATTGCAGGGGCATCATTAAACTTTGCTTCTGAAA
Organism: Bacteroidales bacterium; assembly: GCA_049792755.1. GTDB lineage: Bacteria > Bacteroidota > Bacteroidia > Bacteroidales > VadinHA17 > LD21. Next base: position 2,629 of record JBARBF010000012.1, read on the forward strand.
CTTACCTCCATAATTATATGAGCCAGGGTAAAACCTTACCAATGCTCTCCGATCTAATTCTCGACAACCTTCCTTATTATAACGTGTCCCTGATTTATGATATCTCATGCCTAATACCAATCTTTCTTGTTTTAATATATCTTGTCCATAAAAAAGATTATAACAGGATCCCTTTATTTTTACTATTAACCGGGATCTTTTATATAGTCAGAGGTATATTCATCGTTTTGACTCCCTTCGGAAATCCACCTATGTTCAGCGGGTCAGATCCTTTATTTCACGGATTTTCAAATTTTGAACTCGGAGTATATCCTTCAGGACATGCGGGAAATGTTTTTCTAATGCTTTTGCTTGTTAAAGACAGAGGTTACAAGTGGCTTATCTTCTTCTGCCTTGTCGTTGTCATTGCTGCATTATTCCTGGCCCGTGGACATTATAGTATTGATATTCTTTCAGGACTCTTCTTCTCATACGCTATTAAGGCCTTCGGAGAAAAGCATTTTGCAATGTTTGATCTCGGGAATAAAAAATCCTATAATATTTAACTACTCTGATATTGCCACATTCGAGGCAATGGTAATTTAAATAATCTTCCTTAAATTTGAGCATGAAAAGAAGTATCAGGGGAAATAATAATAAAGCGCTATTTGTACTTAATCCAACTTCCGGCGTACCACCTGTGAATTTTATTGTATCAAAAGAGCTTGAGCTCCGTAAAAATCAACTATCCTTCTGCAAATCAATGACCAAAGAAGATACAGGATGTCTTATAAAACAAAACTTTAACAAATATGAAGTATTCGTAGCTGCCGGTGGAGATGGTACTGTTCATACTGTGGCAGCGGAATTGGTGGGCAGTAATAAAATACTTGGAGTTCTGCCTCTTGGTTCCGGAAACGGCTTTGCCAAGGAATTTGGATTTAAAATGAATGTACGTTCTCTCTTGTCCGATATTAAAAAGGCCGACAGTATGGATATCGACGTGATTGAGATAAATGACAAGTTATGCCTTAATGTTGCCGGTATTGGACTTGACAGCTTTGTTGCTCATTCATTTAATAATCTTAAACTGCGAGGTTTCCTCCCTTATGTATGGCTGACATTTAAAACTTTTTTGCTGCTCCGTCCTTTCCATGCAACAATTAAATGTGATGGAGAAGAAATTGTCTCTGAAAAACTTTTTGTCCTGACGATTGCAAACACGAGACAATTCGGGAATAATGCATTTATAGCGCCCGAAGCACGTCCCAATGACGGAATAATAGATATCGTATTAATCAAGCCTTTCCCAAAAATACTGGGATCGTTATTTATTATCCGCCTCTTCACAAAAAGAATAAACAGGTCTAAATATGTCAGGCATATCAAAACTGATAAGGAGATAGTAATAGAAACAGATGAAACAAGGTTCCATATCGACGGTGAACCTTTTGAGATCACCGGCAAGGTGGTGATCAGGATCAAAAGAGAGGTTTTAAAAGTCCTGAAAACAACCGGATATAAATTTGCAAGTTCTTAGAAATATACATTTTATTAATGAATCAATATTTTAATCCTGTACAGCTATGAAAAAACTGGTTTTACTTCTGCTTTTCTTCACTTTTACTGCAGTTTACGGACAAAACCCTGCAATTCAACTTATTCCCCAGCCTGTTGAAATACAACAATCTGACGGATCTTTCATATTAACAAAAACTTCTACTATCGGATTCGATACTCAGCAAAGTGGAAGGATAGCTGAGATGCTTTCCCTGAAACTGAATCTCTCAACCGGCTTTTCAATTAAACCACAGCAGGATAAAGCAGGCTCGATACAATTTAACCTGAATAAAGTACCCGTGGCGCTGATTGGGAAAGAAGGTTACACCCTGGTATCATCTCCCAAAGGTGTGGTTATAACAGCCAATGAGCCGGCCGGACTTTTTTATGGTATGCAAACATTGCTTCAGCTTCTGCCAAAAGAAATTGAAAGCAAAAGCGCAATCAATATACCCTGGACTATCCCATCGGTCAAAATCACTGATTATCCGCGTTTTGGCTGGAGAGGGATAATGCTGGATGTAAGCCGCAATTTTTTCACGAAAGAAGAAGTTAAACAGTACATTGACCAGATTGCCAGATATAAATTCAATACCCTTCACTGGCATCTGACTGACGATAATGGCTGGAGAATTGAGATCAAATCTTTGCCAAAACTAACTGAAATTGGCGCCTGGAGAGTACCCCGGTTCGGACAGTTCGGCGGTCGCTCAGCACCAAAACCGGGAGAAGCTGCCACTGTCGGAGGTTTCTATACACAGACCGATATTAAAGAAATAATTCAGTATGCACAGGACCGGAATATAACTATCCTGCCTGAAGTTGATGTTCCGGGACACAGTATGTCAGCGATTGCATCGTATCCGGAATTAAGTTGCACCAAAGACACAAGTACAAAAGTCAATCCGGGATCATCATTTTCTGAATGGTATGACAATGGCACCTTTAAGATGCTTATTGATAATACGCTCAATCCTTCCGATGAAAAAGTTTATGCATTTCTCGATAAAGTCTTTACTGAATTAGCTGCATTATTTCCGAATCCCTACATTCATGTGGGCGGAGACGAGTGCTATAAGGGTTTCTGGACCAATGATGCCGGTTGCCAGGCGCTGATGAAAAAAATGAACATGACAAATCCCGTAGAATTACAGGCATATTTTATGAAACGAGTAGAAACAATTCTGAAGTCAAAAGGCAAAAAGCTGATCGGATGGGATGAAATTCTTGAGGGAGGTATTGCTCCTGAGGCTACGGTTATGAGCTGGAGGGGCATAAAAGGAGGAATAGAAGCCGCAAAAATGGGACACGATGTTGTAATGACACCCACTACATTCGCATACCTCGATTATCAGCAGGGTGAACAGACAATTGAACCTCCTATTTACTCTAATTTACGATTGAGTAAATGCTATAGCTTCGATCCTGTTCCCGAAGGAGTGGATTCAAAATATATTCTTGGCGGCCAGGGAAACCTCTGGACCGAACAGGTAGTAACCCTGCACCATGCTGAATATATGACATGGCCACGGGGTTGGGCATTGGCTGAAGATTTCTGGTCTCCAAATTCATC
>JBARBF010000013.1:0-24975 GCA_049792755.1 Bacteroidales bacterium
TCCCCCTTCTTTTGCCTGCAAGAGAATCCCGCTTGCGGGATCGACGAAGTCAACGGGGGCAGGGGGATTAGTACATACAAGGTAAAAGCATTTCTCAGATAAATATTATTCATTCCTGATAGTCATAATTAATAATTAGCAAGATTTATTTATAATTTCGTAAAAACTATCCTTACCGGGAATTTTTAACGGAAACTTAGATAAAACTCTTATAAATGTATTTAACACACCTGAAAATGAAAAAGCTATTAACTCTTATTGCCGGCTTATTAATAACTCTCAGCATATACTCTCAGGGAAATAAAAATCTCGCTGAATTGCTTGGCTACCCGGGAGATTCCAAATTGCTTATAATTCATGCTGATGATATGGGATTATCTCATTCCGTTAATACAGCATGTATAAGAGCTTTCGACAATAAAGGTATTACTTCAGGAAGCATTATGATACCATGTCCATGGGCTCCTGAAATTGAAGCTTACGCAAAAGACCATCCCGGGATGGATGTTGGAATTCATCTAACCCTGACAGCGGAATGGGATCTGTATAAATGGGGTGGCATAAATTCTTCCGACCAGATTTCCAGCCTGCTTGACAAAAATAATTATTTTTATGCGTCAGTAGAAGAACTTGGGAAGGCCTTAAAAGTAGCTGAAGCAGAAAAAGAGCTTAAGGCTCAAATTGATAAAGCGATTGCTTCAGGTGTTCAACTCACACATCTTGATACACACATGGGTAGTGTCCTTGCTAGTCCGGAGCTGATAAAAATATACCTGAATCTTTCTGATACATACCATTTGCCGGTTTTATTTCCACGCGCCTATCTAAGCTGGTTTCCTCCAGATGTGGCCAAATCAATGGAATCAAAAATCTTTCTCCTCGACAATCTGTTCATGCTGGAACCTAAGATGATTGGAGTGAAATGGATCGATGCTTACAAAAAAGGTATCGAAGAAATGAAACCCGGATTAAATGAGATGATTGTTCATCTTGCTGTTGATAATGAAGAGATGCAGGCCATCAGTAAAGGACACGATGATTATGGCTCTGCCTGGCGTCAGCATGATCTTGATCTGGTTTCAAGTCCTGAATTCAGGGAACTCTTAAAAACAAATCATGTAATTCTTATTGGCTGGAGACAAATCAGGGATCTGATGAATGCCCCTATGTCTAAATAAATGTTGCCGGTTACTGGTTGCTGGTCAATACATCCTGACAACTTGAGCAACCAGCAACTAGCAACCAGCAACTAAATTTATCTATTTCGTTTTTTCCGGAACCGGAGATAGTTTATTTCCCCTGGATACAAGATATTTCTTCTGATCATCAGTAAGAATATTGAGTACCTCTTTCCTTTGCGAATCTATGATATTCTGCATTTTAGAATACATCTCTTCTCTGAGTTTCTTCATCTCATCAAAATGCTTTTTAGTAAGATCTTCTATTTGCTTCTTTTGGTTTTCCGTGACGTTCGGTATACTTTCCATTATCCTTCTTCCCGGTGCCATTGGCATATATCCTATGCTATCCATTTGCATGCGGCGCATTCCTTCCATAATTCCAAAACCCATACGGGGTCCCATGCCTCTCATCATTCCATTTCTCATGCCCTGACCCATCATTCCCCGCATACCGGACATTTCTCTGAAATGCCTTAGATTATGACCCATTCTCATCCTTATCATCTTTCCCGATTCTTTCATTTCGCTCCTGTCATGCCATGGATTATGGCATCCATTGCCTGCAATCAAAAAGACAAGCAATATTCCGATGACTGTTAGATTTCTTTTCATGATAATAAATTATTAATCAATATAGTTTATAAAATCAAGTACTGTTTAAACTACAGTATCTATACCTTTCTCATTAGACATTCAGGGAGATTAATTTATTCTTGAATTCAAAAAAAAAGGCCCCTCATGGAGCCTGATTATTAATTAATTTCAAATTTAACAATTACTTCTTTTCATACACCATATTGCTTTTTACATCGCCGTTCGGGCTCTGCCTTGTGCTGCTTATGGTAAGTGTTTTCGGATCCGTCAGTACCCATACTTCTGTTGATTTCATTGTCCTTGACTCACCATTATTCTCCATGGTTCTTGTAGTTTCAATTGTAAGAGACTTTCCATCTGCAGACCATTTGGCAACAGACTTAACATCACCTCTTGGTGTAGTGTTGACACACTCTTTTCCATCAAGGGTATATTTCATTGTAGTTGTGGTTGGTTGGCTGTCCTGACCAGGTCTTGTTCTGACAACAGTCAGAAGATTTGCTTCCTGTGTAGCGACAAAATTGCCTCCGCCCATTCTCATTCCTCCACCACCGCCCTGACCACCTTGTGGCATTGTGCTTTTCTCAGCATTTAATGTCCATGTACCGGCAAAATTTGTTTTACCAGACTGTGCATTTGTCACTACCGGTGAGATAAGTGCCAGTACAAGTGTCAGCGATGCCAAACGTATTAAAGAAGAGACGTTAACCTGAGTTTCTTTGATGTTTCTTTTCATGTTTTTTATTTATTAAATTGAGTTGATATAATATTAGACAACAATTGAAAGTCAAATATTCCTAAGGATATTAAAAAATCAGTTCCAATGATTTGTTTTATGCATGTCACAATGGCAATTTCACAGACCTGATATCATAAAAAAAATTTTATCTGTCATTTTAAAAGTGTAAATTTGATTGGCCTTTTCTCAACTGATTAAAAATACACTCTGATGAAAAAACTACTTACCTTTTTGACTTTGCAGACAATCCTAATCCTTTCCCTTAATGCCCAGCCCGTTTCGGACTATAGTTATAAACTTGATAACGGTATAACTGTCAGAACTGAACATTGCTGGAATCATGTTTGGGTCCAGCAGGATTATGCAGCTTTGAAAGCCGGCGACCAAACGCCCCTCTCTGTAAGCATCAGGACGCTTGGTGATCTTACTTCTGGTTCGTCATTTAAACTGCTCCGTTCCGGGAAAGAAATCAAGACGCTCGGGGCTGCTCCAGGGACTTATGACCTGAAATTAATTTTAAAGCTTTCCGGGAAACCTGGTACACTGAGCTTTTTAATTGGTAATGTATTAATAAAACCTCAAACGAAAACCACTGTAAACGTAACTATTTATGACTATCAGGTTTCTATTGCTGAATCTCCCGGTTCTCTTAAAGGGTTGTCATTTTATGATTTAAAAATCAATAAGTTCAAAGGGAATATTGAACAAAGCAACAACATGGCCATTGCGTCTTTTTTTGCTAAAGGGAAACATGATAAACCTTTACATCCGGATGAAATGACAAACAACACATCCGGTAAAATAAAGCCGGGGACTTATGATGTACTTATCTCAATAGGAATCTCAGGACAGGCGCAAAAAGTCTGGCTTGAAAACTTTACAATGAAGCCTGATGTAAGTTATATGATTGCAACAAATCTTAATGGAGGTATCATCCTCTACACAGGAGGAAACAAAGAGGTAAAAAATATGCATCTTTACCCTGCAGGCACCTCAGCCACCCAGACGGGGAACCCTTCTCCTGTTAAAAATCTTGAATTAGGCAGTTACGACAACCTTACTTTAACCAATGCCTGTCCTCCGGGAGCATATGATATTCTTCTTACTTTTGGAAATGGCGTTAAATACGAATGGAGGAAAAATATTGTTGTCAAAACAGGAGCCAGAACTGAAGTTAAATAGCAGCATTAGCCATGCGGCAGCCTGTATGCCGTATACGATTGGCTCTACTATAGTCTTTTTAGTTTTGTCTTTTGCTTTTATTTATAATTGATAATTCAGCTCTGTCAAAGTGTTTATTTATATCTTAACGATTCAGCAGGATTTTGAATTGCAGCTTTAAGAGCCTGATATATAATTGAAAGCCACCCAATTGCCAGTCCAATTAAACTTGCAGTAATATATATTGCAGGGCTGACATTTGTTTTTTGCGCAAAGCTTTCAAGCCAGTACTTTATCCCGAAAAATGCTACCGGGTATGCTACAAGGGAAGATATTAGAATTAAAACGACAACTTCACGCGACAAAAGTGTTACAATGATACTCCTCGTAGCCCCGAATGTTTTTCTTATACCAACTTCCCGGGTCCTGATTGTGGTCATATAAGTAATAAGACCTATTAAACCAAGGCAAGCAATGAGAATGGCCAGTACTGAAAACATGATAAAAATTCTACCGGTTTTGAACTCTGTCTCATAATTCTTGTTAAATTCATCAGCAAAAAAGGAATACTGGTATGGCTGCCGGTTAGAAAAATCTTTCCAGACATTTTCAATTAATCTGATTACCCCCTGAATATTTTTGCCATTTAACCTGATACAAAGATAACCTTCATAATTCCCTCTCATTAAAGTAAAACAAACAGGTGTTATCTTTTCGTGTAATGAAGCGATATTAAAATCTTTTAAAATTCCGACTATCCTGAATCTGTCAAATTTACCGGGTCCTCCGGGTTGAAGAAGGTACTTTCCTACAGGGTCACTGAGGCCTAAAAACTTAACAGCGCTTTCATTTATCATTACAGCTGTAGTATCGGTACCATATTCCTTTGAAAAAAACCTTCCTTCAGCAAGCTTAATTCCCATTACTTCAGCGAATCCGAAACTTACCCGGTCCTGATTAATAAGATAGGTAGTTTTAGTCGGATCATTATCAAGAAAGAAAGCGTTATTGTTGAAGTTTTTGGTGCCAGGTATTGCCATTGCATTTGCAATTTTTTCAACACCCGGGATCTGAAGGATCTGTTCTTTAAATGATTCCAGCTTATTACCCAGAGCATCCGGTCTTCTGATAACAAGAAGGTTATCCTTATCAATACCCATATCTGCCGATGTCATAAAATTGAGTTGTCTGTAGACCACAATTGCACCTATAATAATTACTATTGAAACAGTAAACTGGAATACAACCAAGATGCCTCTCAGAGTTTTGGATATGGAGCCGGGATTTAGTGTCCCTTTCAAAACCTCAACAGGGTTAAAAGAGGCAAGAACAAAAGCCGGATATGCACCGGCAGCTGTTCCAACGATTGCAATCAAAGCAAGAACTCCAAGGAAACCAGTGTATCCGGAGAAGAGGGTCAGAGATATTTCTTTCCCAATAAGATTATTAAATACCGGAGTGAGAACAACCACAAGTAATGAGGCAATAATTGTGGCAATTGTCACAATCACCAATGACTCCCCGATATACTGGATAATCAGTCCGGTCTTATCAGATCCGGAGACCTTTCTTATTCCTACCTCCTTGGCCCTGCCGGCAGATTTTGCGGTTGCCAGATTTATATAATTTATAATTGCTATTAAAAGGATTAGCAGCGCAATTACTCCAAAAATATATACAGTTGTCAATGATCCCGATGGTTCAATCTGATATTGAGGAGCGCCTTTTAAGTGAATATCTATCAATGGTTCAAGCTCATAACCAAATTGGTTCCCTGCCTTTTGAAAATCTTCTATAGTTATTCCAATGTACTTTTTTATCTGAGGACCAACATATTTTAACACCACCTCCGGAAATTTTGCTTCCAGGGTGGTCTTCTTAATACCGTCTTTAAGTACGATATATGTATAATAATTATGGTTAAGCCATTCCATGCTTTTTGAGTCACCAAGTGAGTTCAGTGAACCAAGCATATCGAATTTGAAATGGGAATTTGCCGGAATGTTCTGAATTACACCGGTTATTGTATATAGGTTGGTGTCAGCTTCAAGACTTATTCTTTTACCCATGGGATCCTCATTACCAAAGTATTTTTTAGCAAATTTCTCTGTCAGAATCATCGATCTTGGATTTGCCAGGGCAGTTTTAGGATCACCACTTAGAATTTTAAAATCAAACACACTGAAAAACGATGAATCGGCAAAAAGAACGCCATCTTCATTAAATCTGGTTTCCCCATATCTTACCAGCCATGCCCCTGACCTGTTTATCCTTACAGCATGTGAAATCTCGGGATAATCGGCAAGAAGTGCCTGCGCCATCGGAGCAGCTGTAATCGCCTGGTCGAGTGTAGCTCCAGCCATAAGTCCCTTAACTTTGATCCTGTAAATATTTTCATAGTTTTTATGAAACTTGTCATAACTTAATTCATGTAAAACATAAATTGTTATTAAGAGAAAACTTGTCAATCCAATTGTGAGTCCGGTAATATTGAGAATCAAATATCCGCTATGCTTCCGCATATTGCGGATGGCATTAATAAAGAAATTTCCAATCATATTAAATATTTTGTCTTTAGAAGTAATTATGCAAAAGACATAATAAAAAAACATCTGATGCATCTAAAAAGTGAATTTCCTGTATAACCAGACCTGAATATTTTGGTCAGTTACACTAATGTGTTACAATATATTATTTTGACAGTGTATAAAATTCATACTTAATAGACCATCTGATTTCTTTCCCCGGTTCTACCTTGATTTTTATATGTGGTTCGGGACACAAAGTTGTCGGACAGGCCCAGAATGCAAGTTTCAGCAAAGGCTGATCGCAGGTAATCTTCACACCTGCTCCTGTTATTCGATTTTCAATCCTTATTTCATAATCATTTGCACCAGCACCAAATCCTTCCAAAGAAAAGCACTCTGCCCATTCTCCATTACCAATTGGTCTGAGAAAAGATATTTGATTCCCTTGAATTTCAGCCAATTCTCCAAATCCAACTCCTTCACCTTTCAGATTAAACGGGAACTTCACAACAATGCCCGGACCTATCGGATGTTTATCAATTACAAAGAAATTATGGTCATATACGTTTGTTTCAATTGTTCGGGTTCCTGTATTTATCAGAATATGATTCAATACCATTTCGGGTTTATCTTTTATAAGCAGGATGTTTTTTTCATAGTGATAAGAGTATGCTTTATCATTAAGATCGTGAACAAACAATACCTGATCGGATTTCTTCTTAACAGTCCATTTCCCGGGATTCAATAATTGGTACAACCGGCTGAATATATATGGTTTATCATCTTGTTTGTACACTACCCCTACTCCTATTTTAACGAAGCTGCCCCCTGGTTTTATTTCAGGATAATCGAGAGGAGCAAATTCTTCTACCGGTCCCATTATGACATCATGTATCTCCGGACTATATTTAGTGAACCACTGTCCGAAATAGTTATGGCCGCTGTACTCAAGACTGGCCATGTTTCCTGACCAATCGAAACGGGTTCCACGGTAATATCCTTTCCTTGAATCGGGAAGGTAGATTGTGGCACGGATTAATCCGTTGGTGATCTCTGTCTGTGGAGTTTTCGTAAATGGCATTGCAATAATTGTTAGTCCATACAATATATAATTTATCCCTTTCATATCTTAATGTATTCTTATAAATTATTTTGTTAACCAATCACGAAGTATTCTTCTCTTCCGGATAGGTTCAATAAAATTACACTTAATCTTTAGTATGTGGTCCGTAATTATCTGAAATAGTTTGAACAGTCAGGTCATATACAACAGAATATTCAATCAATTTATCCTGGCAATTTTCTAAATTTGTATAGATATCACTTTTGGGGTTCAGGAAATTAAACCGTTTTCTATTAATCTAAAAATACTCATTATGAACAAATTATCAAGAAGACAATTTCTGGGGAAAAGCGCCCTTGGCGTGGGATCAGTGTTTATAGCATCACATATTCCACTGGACCTTGATGCCGGTGTTCTTCCGGAACATGTTAAAATGCCTGTCGGATTCCAGGCATGGATTGTAAGGGAAAAGATCGGCCTTGATTTTCCTGGCACTTTAAAAATGGTTGCAGATATGGGATATCAAAGTGTCGAAATGTGTTCCCCTGTCGGTTATGAAAATTTAGGATTCGGTTCTCTGAAAAAATTTAAACCCTCAGAGATGAAAAAGATCATTAATGATGCTGGTCTTTCATGGCCGAGCACACATTATGGAATGGACGAACTCAGACATAACATCGACGATCGGATAGAATTTGCAAACGAATCAGGCCAGAAGCAAATGATACTGTCAAGCTTCGGACTGCCAAAAGAGGCAACAATCGGCGATTGGCTTAAAGCCGCTGACGAACTGAATACAATGGGATTAAAAACCAAAAAATCAGGTATTCAGATGGGGTACCACAATCACGATATGGAATTTGAAAAAATCGGAGACACACTGATCTATGATACCTTGATGAGCCGGTTTGATCCTGCATATGTAAAAATGCAGTTTCAGGTAGCAGTGATCCGCAAGGGTTATAAAGCTTCAACCTATTTTAAAAAGTACCCCGGCAGATTTATTTCTGCTCATCTTGCAGATTGGTCTGATACCGATAAAAAGGAAGTCGCTATAGGTAAAGGGATCGTTGACTGGAAAGAATTTTTTGCCACACTCAAAACAGCCGGAATAAAGAATTTCTTTGTTGAAATGGAACTGGAAACATTTAAAGAAAGTGCAGGTTTCATTCATAATCTTTGATTATCGGAAACTCAGGACATAAATTCTATCCAATAAAATCATTAACCGTATTATAAAAAATCAGAAAAATGGCTATCTCAAAAAAAGTTAACCGGCGCGAGTTCCTGGAATCAGCAGTTGCTGCTTCTGTTGCACTTACAATTGTCCCCAGGCAGGTTCTGGGAGGACCAGGTTATGTACCCCCGAGTGATAAGCTTACCTTAGGATATGTTGGTTGCGGAACCCAGGGATTAAGGGAAATGACAGCACTGATTTCAAATCCTGCATTGCAGATAGTTGCAGTTTGCGACCCCAATAAATTCAGTACAAACTATATAGACTGGTCGATAAACGATGTTCGTGATAGTATCCGCAGAGCATTAGGAGATAATTCATGGGGAGAAAACATCAATGGTATCCCCGGAGGAAGGGATATCGGACAGGAATTTGTACGGAAATATTATGGGAAGTCCAAAGAATCAGGCAGCTATAAAGGATGTAATGCTTATGAGGATTTCAGGGAATTACTTGAACAGGAAAAGGATCTTGATGCTATAAAGATCATGACTCCTGACCATCTTCATGGCATTGTTGCAATTGCATCAATGAAAAAAGGGAAACATGTAGTCACACATAAACCAATTGCCAACAGGATGTATGAAGCAAGGCTTGCAATTGATACTGCAAAAAAAACAGGACTTAGCTCGCATCTTCTTGCATGGAGTAAAAGACCCGACTACGACATGATCAGGAAGTGGATTGACGATGGATTGATTGGTAAACTGAAGGAGATACATAACTGGTCAAACAGGCCGGTGTGGCCTCAATGGCAAGCAAATCCTACAGAAACACCTCCGATTCCCAAGAACTTTAACTGGGATTTATGGTTGGGACCTGTTCCTGACAGACCATACCATCCAAATTATACAAACGCAGTTTTCAGAGGCTGGTACGATTTTGGGGCAGGTAGTATTGCAGATATGGGACATTATAGTTTGTTTCCACTTTTTCTGACTCTTGGAATAACATCACCTGCTATAAGTGCTGAAGCATATGCGACTACTACTTGTGATTTCAAGGGCAATGTAGCTGTTAGCGTAAAAAATGATGTAGCATTCCCCCTTTCGTGTATAATCAGATTTAAATTCAACGCACAGGCGGAACTGCCTGCTTTTGATCTCTACTGGTATGATGGCGGAATGAAGCCTGCAACTCCTGACGAGTATATTGCTGAGGGAAAATCGCTGGAACGTGAAGGTATGATGTTTGTTGGAAAAAAAGGAAAGATAATCGCCGGTTTCAGAGGTGAGAAACCAGTATTATACGCCCACAACAAAAAGAATATTTCAGAAAGAACAGTAAGTGATAATTCCGGAGAAGATGCCAATAATATCTGGATAAACTCATTCAAAAACAAGACGCAATCACCAGGCAGCTTCATATATACGGGGCCTGTGACTGAGACTATTCTACTCGGAGGAGTTGCACTACGTGCAGGAAAAAGAGTAGAATATGATTCCGGGAATATGAAGATTACCAATGTCACCGAAGCCAATAAATTCCTGGTAAGGGAATACAGGAAAGGATGGGAGTTATAAAAAAGAGGCTGTCTTTGCAAGAAGACAGCCTCTTTCAATGATTAACAGACTTTTGTTATTATTACTTTGTCGGAGGCTTGGTAGCAGCTGGTTTTGGTGCTGGTTTTGCTGCCGGTTTAGCTGTACCAGACTTTGCTTCCATTTTTTTCAGGAATTTGCCATTGCTATCATAGCATAAGGTTTCCTGGGTTGTTCCTTTTACTACTACAACATCGAAAGTAGTAACATTTTTTTCAACAACTTTGGTTGCGTCCTTGATAGTAAAACCGACATAGTCTTTAGCTATATTGTCGGTAATAGCCTTCTGAAGGTCTGCAACTTTTACAGGAGTCCGCTGGGCATTAACAACAACAGCAGCCATAACTAATACCATAATAAATAATAACTTTTTCATATCTAATAATTTAATTGGTTTGATATGACGAATTTAAAATGCAATTCTGAAGATGAACTGAAGTTGGAGATTTTTAACAAAAAATTAATAAATCTCATTAAAATGCACGAGGTGAATTCCCTTTAGAGCGATATTGGAGTTTTATAACATGAATACTATCGTGACATATATAGTTTATTTGCATACCATAAGTTTCAGTAATCTCTTTAACGATAGATAAACCCAGACCCACCGATTGAGGATTATTGCTGCTTTTATGAAATCTTTTAAAGAGATCTTCAGGTTTAATGGTCAAAGCCAGTCCTGAATTTGTCAATATCAGTAACATTTTATCAATATGACATTTAATGAATCCACCATCAATATTGAATCTTACTGCGTTGCTGAGCAGGTTTGAAATCATAATTTCTGCAAGCACCACATTCATTTCAACCAAAGCTTCATCATCGGCATCCATTTCGACAGTTATCTTTTTAAGCTGCATAATTTCTTTATAATTATCCAAAGCGTTCACAATAATTTGTTTCAGGGATACTATCTTCTTTTCATGAAAAACCTGATTCTCAATTTTGGAAATAAGAAGCAATCCCTGGTTAAGTTTAAATAATTTGGTTGTAGATTCATTGATAGATTTAATAAGGCTTAAACTTTCCTTATTAAGATTTTTTTGTTGCATAAGTAAATCCGTCTTGGATCTTATTACTGCCAGGGGAGTCTGTATTTCATGAGAAGCATTTTCGCTGAACTCTTTCAGGTTGAGATAATCATCCCTCATTTTGCTCGTCATATTTTCAAAGACCTCATTTAACTGTATAAATTCATTTATATCAGTTTCAGGTAATTCCAAAGGTTTATCAGACTGTATATCGAACCTACTGGCATTATTTACAGAAATATAAAATGGTCTCCATAGTTTTCTGGCTATAAGATAATTGAAAAGTATTGAAAACAAGAGCAGCGAAAATAATAAAAAGAACCTGTAAAGACTTATATCTTTGAGCAATTCCTGCTCTTCATCTAAAGTCTGAATAATAGTAATTGTATAACCTTTCCTTGCAACAGTATTGCCCGATGAAAAGAGGTATCTGAAAGATGTAAAAGAATCTGATCGGGAATCATAAATATCAGTGTCTTTTATATACTGGTATTTTCGTACATAATAGTTAAACAACTTAACTTCGATCTGATGGCCAAAGCTCGCTTCAAAATCAGGTATTGTATCAGTTTGTTCAATCTGATCCTGGATTATTGTTTTTTCAGTCATCAGGCTGGCATCAATCTGCTTGTAAATAACTCTCTTTATGGTGTAATATAAAAAGACCCCACCCGCAATCATTGCCATAATGGATAAAAATAAAAAGTAATAGGTGCTTTTAGTTAATAATTTCAACTATCAATAAATTTATATCCAAAACCATAGATACATTTAATATAATTCCTTCCGTCGGCAGCTACAATCTTTTTGCGGAGGTTTTTAACATGAGTATACACAAAATCAAATGAATCGGTAAGTATCACATTATCTCCCCACAGATGTTCTACTATAGACTCTTTTGTTATGATTCTGTTCCTGTTAGCCATAAAGAACAATAATAGGTCGTACTCCTTTTTTGTAAGAACCAATAGTCTGTCGTGCACATATACCTGATTATCCTCTGTCTGCACCCTGATCTCATTAAAAGCTATTTCATTCAGACCGAGAAAATTGTTTCTTCTGTGTATCGAATTGATGCGTGCACTTAGTTCTGCAAAATGAAACGGCTTTGTCAGATAATCATCCGCTCCTATTTTTAATCCGATAAGCTTATCATCAAGAGAGCTCCTGGCAGAAAGTACAAGAATTCCGCCGGTCAATCTCTTCGACTTCATCTCGCGGATTAAATTCAGGCCATTACCATCGGGGAGGCCAATATCAAGAATAATACAATCATATTTATTTACTCCGGCTTTTTGTTCTGCATCATTTAAAGTAAGAGCAACTTCACAAATATGACCTTCCATTTTAAGATAATCGTAAATGGAACGGCTAAGTGACTGGTCATCTTCAACAATCAATAGTTTCAAATCTGTAGCGTAAAATGTAAAAATACTACAATCTTATAACTTCAGGGAATATGTTCAAAAAACATTAAAACCTGATCTCTCAATATCAATATAATCTTTAAAGCCTTTTAAGTTGTTAAAGTATTTTTCTACAACTCTCTCTGGTAGATCCTGTACTTCCTCAACATTTTTGCATTCAACTTATTAATAGCGTTGTTCATCGGAGAGTTGTCCTCAAGAACATAGTTGATCTCCATCCATGTATCGGGTGTGTAAAGCGACTCACACAGAGCACGATATAAGAGACTATCGACACCTTTGCCGTGATATTCAGGTATAACGCCCAGGGCAAAAAGCCGATAATTATGCAATCGTGGCAATCCAATAAGAAGCTTGAGCCAGCCGAAAGGAAACAGACGACCATTCAGCCCCTTAAGTAACCTGTTGACATCAGGAAGGGCAATCGCAAAGCCAACAGGTTTGCCTTCAGAGTCTTCAGCAAAAATGACTCCTTTTTTCTGAATAATCGGTTTAAGATCACGTGCAACTGCTTCAGCTTCTTCTTTTGTCACTAAAGTATATCCCCAGTTATTGATCAGACTTTTATTCGACAGATCAATAACATGCTGAACATCCGTATCATAGTGTTTCATATCAACATGCCGTACATGTATCTTATACCTGTGAGTAACATCATCTGTCAGTGTCATTATTCTATCAGGGATACTATAACCCTCTTTTACGGACATATAATATATAAGAAGGTCTTTTATTTTACGCAGGTTAAATGACAACATATGCTCTTCATAATATGACGGATTATATGGTGCCATAATTACCGGGGATGGTACGAAACCCTCTATCACCAGTCCCCACTCCTGTGATACGAAGCTCCAGGGTCCCCGCATAATCGTCATTCCTTTATTTCTTAGCCATTCTGCAGCACATTCCATAAGAATCTCTGACGCTTTTTTGTCATCGGGACACTCGTAATAGCCAAATAAGCCCACCTGTTCTTTCCATGTTTCGAGTGCAAGTTTATCGATGAATGCGGCAATACGACCAATAACTTCATGGTTATCAATAAGAAGGAACAGTGCATTTTCACAATGATCCAGCGTTGGATTGCGCTTTGGGTCAAACTGACTAAACTGTTCGACTCGCAGTGGAGGAATCCATACAGGATCATTTTTATATAGTTTATAAGGAAGTTGAATGAATTTTTTAAGTTCTGTCCTGGTTGTAACACAACGTATTTCCATAGATTTAATTTAAACTTTCTTCAATGCTTCCATTACCCTGGCCGGTGTCATCGGCATCCGGTATAACCTTGCTCCTGTCGCATCAAAAATTGCATTGGCAACCACAGCACCAATACCTATGATAGCCGGTTCCCCACCTCCCTGGGGAGGCTTATCTTTTCTTTCGAGAATGACCGTATCAATTTTAGGAAGCCATGAAAAGCGTGGAATAGTATAAGAATCAAAACTCCTGTTTAGAATATTTCCTCCCTCAAACAGAACCTCTTCGGCGAGTGTATAGCCGAGACCCATCATTATGCAACCCTCCATCTGGATAGTGGCACCTTCAGGATTAACACACAATCCCATATCCTGGGCACAGGCAATTCGTAATACCTGAACCTTTCCTGTAGTCTTATCAACCTTTATCTCAGCCATGTGTGCCACCCATGAACCGGCATCGGAACCAAGAGCGATACCGATACCTCTGCCGCTTGGAGTCTTACCCGCAACATATCCGAATTTATCGGCAACAGATTTCAGGCACGCTATCAGATTCTCATCCTTCAAATTCCTCAATCGGAATTCAAGAGGATCGATCCCTGCAGCTGAGGCCATGATATCGATCTGAACCTCCCTCGCAAAAGTATTGGTATTATTATTCGGGGCACGCCATGCTCCTGTGCCAAACGGATGGACAGATGACGCCTCTCGTTTCTGGTCGTAATGTATTGCTTTAAAATTCGGAACATTATAAAGTGTATCTGATCCCCGGGCCCCGGAATAATACAAGTTATAATCCCAAAACTTAATAAGACCCGATTTATCAATCCCTGATTTTATTTTAACCACTCCTGCAGGATGGAAGGTATCATAGAAAAACTCTTCATCACGGGTCCATACCAGCATAACCGGTCTGCCTGTCAGTTTGGCAAGTTTTGCTGCTTCGACCCCCTGTTGATATGCGCCTTTGCCTCCAAAGCCTCCACCTATGAAAGGCGCAATAACCTGTACCTTTTCAGATGGAAAGCCCAGGTCGCGTGTTATGGCATCCCTTAAACCGAAGGGTGATTGCGTAGAAGCCCAAACTGTCATCTTATCTCCTTCAAGACGGGCAAGAGCAGTATGCGTTTCAATAGCCATGTGGGCCAGATATGGATCGTGAAACTCCGATTCAAAAACTTTATCAGAAGCAAGACGTCCTGCTTCAATATCTCCGCCCGACCTTAATATATTAACAGTTGAATCAGCCTTTAGCATATAATCAAAGATCGTCTTATCATTAACCGGCTTTTCATCAAATGAGTATTCAGCTTTAATTTTGACAATTGCCTCATCAGCTTTGTCTCGATTTTCATTAATGACAGCAATCAACTCACCATCCCGAACAACTTTAGTACCTGCAATCTTTTCAGCTCCGGAATAATCTACAGAAGTCAACTTCGCTCCATGAGAAGGCGGTCGCAATATTCGTGCAAAAACCATCCCGGGCAATTTCAGGTCACCCGCATATTTTGCTTCACCTGTAACTTTAATTCCAGCATCGCTGTGAATATAGGGTTTGCCAACATATTTAAATTTGGTGTAATCTTCAACAGCAGGCTTAATGTCAAGGAATTTTTCTATTTTTTTACCTTTTGTCAGTTGTGCATAACTTACCTTATTACTTTGATTTTTGGTGTCTGTGATTATACCGTCACTGACCTCAAGCTGAGAAACCGGTACTCCCAGTTGTGCTGAAGCAAGCTCAAGCAGCACTCCGCGTGCTTCCGCGGCTGCGGCTCTCATATTTGGACCAAACACCCTTGTACTCAATGATCCCCACGTACCCTGATCGAAAGGACATAGATCAGTATCGCCCATTATCATTCTTACCTTTTCAAGAGGGACATTAAGTTCATCGGCCATCATCTGAGGCAGGGATGTGATAATACCCTGACCCATTTCAATCTTGCCTGTAAAGCAGGTCACGGTCCCATCTTCAGCTATCCTGAGGAAAGCATTATAGTCTTTTGGAAGGCTCCTCCCCTGTTCAGAAGGTAACCCAAAAAGATCAATAGCGTTCCAGGGCCTGAAAAAGATAAAAATACCGCCGCCAAGAATTTTAAAGAAATCCCTTCTAACTATTCCGTAAGGTTTTTCTTTCAATAAAGGATCCTGATTTTTTACTTGTTCTTCATTCATAATTACTTCCCTCCTTTCATTTCTTCAGAAGCAGTCTGAACTGCTTCGACAATTCTTAAATGTGCTCCGCACCGGCAGAAGTTGTTTTCCATTCCAGCCTTTATCTCCTTTGTTGAAGGTGAAGGATTTTTTATCAACAGACCAGTAGCATTCATTATCATCCCAGGTGTGCAGAACCCACATTGCAAAGCATCGTGATCTACAAATGCCTTTTGAACCGGATGCAGTTTGCCATCTGTTGCCAGACCCTCGATAGTAATCACGCTCTTCCCGGATGCATCTCCCACCGATAACTGGCAGGATCTTACCGGTTCATTATCTATAAGAACAGTGCAGGCTCCGCAAAATCCCATTCCGCAACCGAACTTTGTCCCGGTAAGCCCAAAATGATTCCTTAATACCCATAGGAGAGTCTGAGTGGGATCGATCAATGTTTCGGTATTTTTCCCGTTTAACCGAAATTTAATTGTTTCTTCCATAATTATTGTATTTGATTTAATCCTTCCTTGTATTCCTTATATGTATCAAAATCCCTGAGGATACCTGATTCAGTTGTTTCAACTTCCAGAACATCATCAGGAAAATTATAGGCCAATGAGTGTAGGCCCCTGTCGGGATTCAGCTTTTCTATTTCCTTCGAGTATTTTTTGTCAATAAGAATCGGATGCCCTCGTCTTTCTTTATAAGCAGGAATTACTATTCCCTTCTCCGATGTTAAATAGGCATCTATAACTTTATTAATTGCATTTGCCGTGATCAAAGGCTGATCACCCTGAAAAACCAGAGCCGCTTTAAAATCTGAGGGTAGATTTATGAATCCGCATTGCACAGATGATAACATACCATCCTTATAATTGTCATTAAAACATAATCTTACATTTAGTTTCCCGATCTGTTCAATCAATGATTCCCTGTAGGCCCCAAGCACAACCATTATTTTGTCGACTTTTGATTCAGTAACATTGACAATAACATTTTCTATCATTGTCCTGCCGTTAAAGTTCAGTAACATTTTCGGAGAACCCATCCTCTTTGATTCTCCTGCAGCAAGAATTATTGCCCACAATTCACTCATAAAACAACCTGCTAATTACATTTTACTATTACGAACTAACACCAGTTGAGCAGCTATGCTTATGGCTATCTCTTCAACGGTTTTCGATTTGATATCAAGTCCTATCGGAGAATGAACGGTTTCCCACTGTTTAACTGTTGCCCAACCGTTCCCGAGGAATTCAGCCCGCATTGCTGCAATTTTGTTCCTGCTTCCTATCATTCCAATATATGCCAATTCAGATCCTATACAAGGTTTAAGAGCAGAAGCATCATCTTTATGACCACGCGTTACGATTACAACATAGGTGTCATTACTTTTTCTCAAATACTTCATTTCTTCCCCGATATCTTTTACAATTATATGGCTTGCTTCAGGAATATTCCCAAAGTTAGCGAACTCGGGTCGATCATCAATTACAGTAACCTCAAAATCAAGCATATCCGCCAAATGTCCTAATGTTTTACCAATATGCCCTGCACCGGCAATTATAAGCTTTGAAGGTGGATACACGGCTTCAAGAAAAAACAGGGATGAAGGTTCTTCATCAGGTATTGTAAGCTCCATCTCCCTGTAATCTGATGGATTGCCTTCTGAGAGCATACTATTGACAACAGGCTTTATTTTTTCCAGAAATGCTTCTGGTATGGCAGGTTTAAAAGTGTTGCTTATCCAGTAACGATTAATTAGAACTGTATTTTCTGTGAAACTGGTAACCATAGTTATAAGAACGCCCGGAATACCGTTTTCAAGCGAACTTCTAAGCTGTTCAAAGACAGATAAATGATTTTTCAGATTGGCATCAAGCAGGATACTGATATGTCCACCACAAATAGCCTCCTCCTTTTTCGAAATATCATTAGCAAGGTTAAACTGGAAATGTCCGGATTTTTTTGAGAGAAGAGCTTCCCTTGCAAGTTTTTGAACTCTCCCCTCAACAACACCTCCTCCCACAGTCCCGTAAATGAGGCCTTTCTTACAAAACAAAGCTGAACTACCTGGTTTCTGTGGAGTGGAACCAAGTGTCCTCGTAACTGTTGCAAGAATCAAAGGAGATTTATCTGATTGATGATCAATAATTTGCAGATAGATGTTTTTCATACTTCTTATTTACCCTAAATTTGGAAATTTAAATTATAGAGACACCCAAGTTGGGCGTCTTTACCGGGCGTCAATAAAATTCTATAACAACAAATTTATTCAAATTGAATTAATATTCATAATTTTATGGGATATACAATATAGTGCATTATGTGATTCATCGGGTAGAGACGCCCAGACTGGTTGTCTCTACATAATAAACATAAATTTATCAGATTATGAAGCCAGGTTTCACCAGATTTTGTTTGCTGTCCATATCCTTATTTCTGTGCATGGTAACATGCACTACACCTGTTAATAATAAGGGTGAAAAAAAGACCGATAACAGATGGATTGAAGAACTAACTATCAGACAACTTCAGGAAGCATACAAAGAGGGAAAATGTACAGTAAAGGATGTAGTTAAAATCTACCTTGACAGGATTAATGAGATTGATAAAAACGGTCCCCGGCTGAATTCAATAATTCAGATTAATCCTGAAGCTATCAGTATTGCTGAAGAACTTGACAAGGAATCTGCAGCCGGCAAAACGAAGGGACCTTTATTCGGAGTGCCCGTAATACTTAAGGATAATATTGATACACACGACAAGATGCCTACAACGGCCGGTGCAACTGTATTAAGAAATTCTTTTCCAAAAAGTGATAGTTATGTTGCCATGAAGTTAAGAGAAGCCGGTGCAGTAATTATTGCAAAATCCAACCTCAGCGAATGGGCAAACTTCCGGGCTAAGATGTCGTCCAGCGGATGGAGTGGTGTTGGAGGTCAAACCAGGAATCCCTATGTACTTGATCGTAACCCGTGCGGTTCCAGCTCAGGTTCAGGAGTTGCAGTCTCTGCCAATTTATGCATGATTGCAATCGGTACAGAAACAAACGGATCAATAGTTTGTCCTTCAAATAACAATGGAATTGTCGGCATTAAACCTACAGTGGGTCTCATCAGCCGTTCGGGTATTGTTCCAATTTCTTTCTCTCAGGATACTCCGGGGCCTATGGGAAGAACAGTAGAAGATGTGGCTTTAACATTAGGGGCTTTAACCGGAATCGATTCGTCAGATTCCAAAACATTTGCTTCACAGGGAAAATATTTTACCGACTATACCGGGTTTCTTAAGAAAGATGGTGTGAAAGGTAAAAGGATTGGTTTGTTAAAAAAATCGACGGGATTTTCCGATAAAGTTGATACTCTTATGAATAAGACAATTGCATATCTCAAAGCACATGGAGCAGAGGTCGTAGATATTGAGTTTCCAAAAGGATTAAATTATGAAGATGCATCATACCAGGTTCTGCTGTATGAATTTAAAGATGGACTAAACAAATATTTCGCCGGACCAGGAAGCGATTCGCCGGTTAAAAATATCAAAGAGTTAATCGAGTTCAATAAATCGGATAGTATTGAGCTCAGGTATTTCGATCAGAATATTCTTGAACAGGCTGAGAAGAAAGGAGATCTGAATTCTGCAGAATATAAAAAGGCTCTTGCTACAATGATAAGAGCAACCAGAGAAGATGGAATTGATAAAGTGATGGGTACCTACAAACTCGATGCAATTATGGCGCCAACAGGATCGCCTGCCTGGAAAACTGATTTGTTGCTTGGTGATCATTTTGTTGGTGGAAGTTCATCGCTGGCTGCAATATCAGGTTATCCTGCAATCACTGTTCCAATGGGCTTTATTGATGATTTACCGGTTGGAGTTACATTCTTTGGCAGGGCGTGGAGCGAAGCCATACTTCTCGAAATAGGATACAGCTATGAGCAGGGAACAAAATATAGAAAACCTCCAAAGTATAGTATTTCAGATTGATTTACAATAAATAAAAATATACAGGCTGACTTATAAGTATTAAAGATTCAACTTTATTTTTTTCTGGTTCTTTGTGTTACGGGCTCATCAAATCTTAATTCGTAATTCCTGATTTATTTTTACCTTGTGCCAAATTTTTAATATCCTCAATGCTCAGATCCACCCTGTCACTCAGTACCATTATACTCCTGTGCTTTAATACAATACTTTTTGGTCAGTCAAAAGGAATTAACCGTGAAAAATATCGGATAAACACCAGGGAAACAAATAATAATATCACTATAGACGGAATTCTTGATGAACCTGCATGGTTGACTGCAGATAAAGTGACTCATTTCCAAAGAGTATTGCCTACTGATACAGGATTTGCCATAGCACAGACTGAAGTAAGGGTAATATACGACGAATCAAATCTCTACGTTGGAATTGTCTGTTACGATTCTACGCCCGGTAAACGGCCGGTGGAGTCTTTAAGGCGCGACTTCAACTTTCTGAAAAACGATAATTTTATAGTATTTCTTGATACATATAATGATCAGACTAACGGTTTCGCCTTCGGAGTTTCTGCCGCCGGGGCACAATGGGATGGAATACAGGCGAACGGAGGCACAGTGAATCTTAACTGGGATATTAAATGGAGATCTGCTGTAAAAAATTATAAGGACCGCTGGGTAGCTGAATTTGCAATTCCATTTCGAAGTATCCGATATAATGGAGGAGAAAAAGAGTGGGGAATAAATTTCAGCAGGCTCGATCTTAAAACTAATGAAAAATCAAGCTGGGCCCCTATGCCTAGACAATTTGCTACAGCTGCACTTGCCTTTACCGGTTCCCTGGTATGGGATAAGCCTCTGCCTCCTTCGGGTTTGAGATTCTCCTTAATTCCTTATATATCAGCAAAGACCACACAGAATAAGGAAGATGGAGAGGGGTTCAAACCAGTGGCCAACGCAGGCATTGATGCGAAAGCTATTCTATCCACTTCAATGAACCTTGATCTGACGGTAAACCCTGATTACTCCCAGGTTGAAGTCGACAATCAGGTGACTAACCTTGATCGTTTTGAGTTATTTTTCCCTGAGAAGAGGCAGTTTTATCTGGAAAACAGTGATCTTTTTGCACAACTTGGAAATGATAACCTGAGGCCGTTTTTCTCACGCCGGATTGGTATCGAGAGTCAGGTTATGGCAGGAGCAAGATTAAGCGGTAAGATTGGAAATAACTGGAGGGTAGGTCTCATGGACATTCAAACCGGTAAAAATGATACAGTGGAAGCCGAAAATTTTACCGTTGCAGTTCTTCAGCGTCAGGTATTCAGCCATTCCAATATTACAGCTTTTTTGGTAAATAAACAGGTAATGAACCTCAGGAATGACTCATCTGCAAAGTACAAATTCAATCGTGTTGCCGGACTTGAGTATAACCTTGCAAGCGCTGATAATCACTGGCTTGGAAAAGCATTTTATCATCAGTCTTTTTACCCGGGTGCATCACGTGATGCTGCAGCATTTTCAGCAAATATTGCATTTTCCACTCAATACTTAGCGGCAAATATGAATCAATCATGGGTTGGAGCTGATTATCTTGCTGAAGTCGGATATATAAGAAGAAATGGTTACTATGAGATGAACCCCGGATTCCAGTACAAATTTTTCCCTGCCTCCAGTGCAATTGCTGACCATGGGCCGGCATTGAAAATGGATTTGTATTTTGATCCTTCACTTAAACTCACCGACAGGATAACACAGCTTCTCTACCAGGTCGAATGGATGAATAAGAGTATTTTAGTAGTTGATGGAATGAATACCTTTATCAAACTCCAGTCACCTTTTGATCCGACTAATACAGGCAGTTTGCCTCTGCCTGCAAATGGTAAATTTACCTGGAACGAAATGGGTATTTCCTTCACTTCGGATATACGTAAATCATTCAATTGGCTGGTCAGCAGCAGGTATGGAGGATTTTATAATGGCACAAAGTGGATGATTGACGGAGAAATGTACTATCGGGTTCAACCTTATGGGAGCCTGGCCATTATTACAACATATAACAATATCTCAATGCCTTCACCATATAAAAGCGCTCAATTTTTACTTATTGGACCCAGGATTGATCTTACATTTACTGACAAGCTCTTCTTTACCAGTTTTGTTCAGTACAATACCCAGATTGACAATTTAAACCTTAACCTGCGGTTTCAGTGGCGCTTTGCACCCGTGTCTGACCTTTTCATTGTTTATACGGAGAATTCATCACCAACTGATAACAGGATAAAAAACAGGGGCCTCGTATTGAAGATTTCATATTGGTTTAATTGATTTAAAAATAGAATTTGATATCAGACAGCAATAATATTAAGGGCAATTTAGGCGATAGGTATAAGGTCTGGTTTTTTGCCGGAGGAGAAACCCGTGACGACAGATATAATATTTTTACAGGATCTTTTATCCGGTTGATGAATAAGATACTGGGAGATAATTTCGAATTAATTAAGGGAATTTACTTTAGACCTCCAATGATGAATGTAATTTGGGCTTTGAACAATGCTCAGAAACCCATTTCAAATCCTGGATATGAAAAAATATTTATTGTGGCTTTCCGCCAGATTATAGATGCCGGGCTTTCTCCCGAAACACAACTTATTATTACATCTTCCAGTTCCGGTAGTGTTGTTGCCGCACAGACCGCGTGCTATCTTGCTCAAAATAACAGGAATAACATATACTTCAAAAAACCATTTCACCTGGTGCTGGGAGCGAGTATGATATCTCCCCTTTCTGATCTCTATAAACAACTGATTCAATATCAGAAAGAGGGTACTATCGGAATCATTTTACACAATGAGGTTCAGGATGAAGGTGATACTTCAGCAGGAGTAGGCGGGATATCCAGACTGGAGGCTTACAGAAATGCCTTTGGATTAATGTTTCCATTCTTCTCCGGAAAATTTCGTGGGCCTTCATTCCTGAATACCAATCCGGTGACCGGACATATTCACAGGAGAAGGTCCAAAACAGTCCAAAAAGCGATTGATTATATTAATATAATACTCGTTGAACACCGACTTGCCGGGGATTACTACAGGGAAGAAGCACTGGAAGTTATAAAGAATGAAATCTTCTGACGTAATGGTCATCCACATATTTCACCCCTAAATCCCCCAAGGGGGACTTTTTAAGTTTCTCCCATAACGTTTTCTCACAATTTTTCATGTTCTCATGAAGCATCCTCGCAATATTCATTATTGCAGGAGTAGCTGTAAAATACATTGTTTTATTCAACTCTTTCATAATCATATTATAAAGCCTTTGTTTTTGTTCTCCCCCCTGGGGGAGTCAGAGGGTTAAAATAAAGGCTTTGTGGAATTTATTTATTATTTAATCCTAAAATCCAGTAGAGGTTCATTGCCAAGATAGGCTACCAGATTATCATTTTTATAAAGCTGACCTACCCCCGATGGTGTACCGGTGAATATCAAATCACCGGTTTTGAGGGTGAAAAATTTAGAGACAAACTCAACTATCTCATTAAAACCGAATATCATGTCGGAGGTGTTGCAATTCTGAACCACTTTATCATTGATTTCGAGTCTGAAATCCAGATCAGCCATATCCTTTATGGCGGTCACTGAAACAAAGCGACCCAATGGGGCAGCACCATCGAAACATTTTGATATTTCCCATGGCATCCCGGCAGCTGCCAGACGGCTCTGAAGATCTCGTGCAGTAATATCAATACCCACAGTAACTTCATCAAAGTATCTCGGAGCAAATTTTGCAGATATTCCCTTCCCGAGCTTGCTGATCTTTATAACAACTTCAACCTCATAATGAACTTTAGCTGAAAAATCGGGAAGGAAAAAAGGTTTATTATTTTTCAGTATTGATGAATCGGGTTTAAGGAATACAACCGGTTCTGCCGGGATAGTCCATCCCATCTCCATGGCATGTTTCCTGTAGTTGAGTCCGATGCAGATAATCTTCATTTTATCACTGGTTTTTGCCGAAAGATCTTAATTTGATCTCTGTAAGAACTTTTTTTGTATATAAGGGAAATTCACCGTTCATCATCCAGGAATAATAAGCGGGTTCCTCATTAAAAACAGCTTCAACCGGTTTCCCTTTATGTTTACCAAAATTGAATACTTCCACACCATTCTCATCGAGAATTATTCTTCCTGCGAAATCAACATTATTGTTGAAAGAACTGAAATCTGCAAGCTTTTCGACATCATTTTCCAGATCTTTATATCTGTCGAGCTGTGATTTGAGAATCTCAAATGTGGCAGCAGTATCGGCTTTGGAACCATGAGCTCCTTCAAGATCCTTTTTGCAATAAAACAGGTAGGCTGCCGATAATGTACGCTGTTCCTTCTTATGGAATATTACCTGGACATCAACATACCTTCTTCTGGTGAAACTGAAATCTATATTCACCCTCAAAAATTCTTCAGCAAGAACCGGTATATCAAACTTTATTGCATTATACCCGGCAAGATCACACCCTTCGAGGAATGAGGCGAGATTCCTGGCTATTTCTTTGAATGTTGGTGATTTAACAACGTCTTCATCTTTTATTCCATGTATGGCTGTGCTTTTGGGAGGAACAGGCATTTCGGGGTTCACTCTTGTGCTCATCCACTCCTCTTTTCCATTCGGACTGATTTTCAGGACCGACAGTTCTACAATCCGGTCTGTTGAAACATTAATTCCTGTTGTCTCAAGATCAATAAAAGCAATTGAACGTTTAAGTTTCAGATTCAAAGTCAGGCATTTATCATCATTGGCATAAGAAGCATCAGAAGATCTTCAGATTCATTGTCTGTAATTACGGGAAGGAAGAGTCCGGCTCTTGTCGGATCAGCCAGCTCTATCATAACATCCTGTGAACCAATGTTTGAAAGAATCTCCAGAAGGAATACCGACTTAAAACCGATTTCAATCTCATCTCCTTCATACTGGCATTTTATCCTTTCGTATGCAGAAATTGAGAAATCGATATCCTGTGCGGAAACCATAACCTGATTTCCTTTACGCTGAAGTTTCACAAGATTACTGGCCTGATTTGAAAAAACAGAAACTCTTTTGAGTGTGTTAAAAAATTCCACTCTGTCAATGG
>JBARBF010000014.1:0-10890 GCA_049792755.1 Bacteroidales bacterium
TGTAAAAAACTTGTTTATAGAGTGAGCCTTGGGCGAACACCACTTCTGTATTATGATCTTAGCTTGTACCATTGTACAGCTCAAATCATCGCATTAGCGCTGTGAAGGGTTTAGAACACGAAGAAGCTTTTTCAGCTTCGAGGCTTCCGCAGCGAAGCGGAGCCCGGAACATAGCGACACAGGAATAGATAATCATTGAGACCGGAGAGAACACCGCTTCCTGTGGAATGCCCCTGGAGTGGAAAAATCAGTGAGCTTGACCATAGTTGGCCGGTTTATTTTGACCATCCTTAGCTGGCGTAATATAGTTGTTGTTTAGGTATGTATTAAAATCACAAATTGAATGACCAAATGCAAGATTGAGCGGCTTTTGCAGTCCAAAAAGATTTAATTTTTTAGTGAAGGCAAAAAAAACAGTCTGGCTTTTGGTGGATTTTGGCATTAGTTTGGGCTTTGAGAGAACCGCCAATATACCAGACTGTGTGAGTAAACGACCTTTTTTTAAACTATATCAGAATTTTAAGTCCAAAGGTTAATGAACGTGGTAAAGCAGGTCCATAGATGTATTTTGAATCACGAAATACACCTTTATCGAAATCATTTTGATAACTGTTAAAAATGTTTTGAACACCTCCGTTTAATTGCCAATTAGCACTGCCTTTGAGTTTAAAATCATACGATAGTTTTAAATTTAAATCAAAAAAACTTGGAGTGTTTACCTGTATATCTTTTGGTATATATCCGGCAAAATGCTGAATCAGCATACTTCCTGTATATGTTCCTGACAAAGAAACATTGAAATTTTTAGTAGCTTGATAAACAGCGGTTAAATATCCATAAACATTGGGGGTGCGAAACATCTTTTTTTGAGGTATAACAGTTGAGTCATCACTCCATTGTTGTGCATCTTTATACTCACTTTTTTCAAAAGTCATTCCGAACTGAAATAGCAGATTATTTGAAGGAACTATTTTGCCTTCTATGTTCATACCTTGCACTACTGCTCCCGGATCATTATTTCGTTCAAGAATTAAACTTGAATCGGCATTAATCCCTATTTCGTTCAATACAAAGACATTATTCAAAACTGTGTAAAATCCTTCTACGAGTAATTCTGTCTGAACATTGCCGAATTTTTTATCAAAGTCAACAGAACCGCATAAGCTTTGTGATGTTTCTGGTTTCAGGTCAGGGTTATTTTGAATATAAGAAACCGTTCCTCCAATTGCGTTACCGTGTAAATCTTCGTCATACACCTGTGGCGCACGGAATCCGGTGGAATAACTTGCCCTGAAGCTGACAAAGTCGTTTGGATTGTAACGTAAATTAACTCTAGGACTTAAAATCGGGTCTTTAATCAAATCATGTTTGTCAATACGACCACCCAAAAGAATACTCAAATTTTTATTCTTCCATTCATTTTGTAAATAGAAACTTTCAATATTAATGTTCTGATTAATTGTTCGATTATATCCTAAAATTTCATCATGCAGTCCATCAAAACTATATTCTGTTCCAGCAGTAAGCTCTGCCGGCATAAAAAGTAGCTTATCCATTGAATAAGTATATTGCAAACCCGAGGCCAGAGTTTTACCAACAGTCAACCCAAAGCCTCTCGGGTCCTGCAGTGCGCCTGCATAATTAGTACGGTTAATCAATTGAGCCGATGTGTAAATATTGAAGTGTTGTTTGTTATCTTTAGAAAAAATATTATAATTAACACTACCAGTGTTAATATGATATTCAGCCTGCTCGCATATATCAGCCTGTTGTGGTGGTAAATCAAAATCATTTCCGCCTCTGAGAAAATTATATAAATTGTGATATTCAACCGTTAATTTGCTGTAATCACTGGTTTTGTAAAAACTTTTAAAACCGATATTGTTTACATATAATTTTGTAATATCTGAATAGCCGTCGCCATAATATTCATAAGGACTTCGCTCTCTTGTCGAAGCAAAAATCATTACTCCTGCTTTATTATCATCGGAAACAATCGATGCGTTTAAAGTTGTATTTATGTCGGGAGCTTTCATACCTATTAAGGTTGTAGTATTTGCTAAAGTTACAGAATTTGTTGTGGGGTCTTTGGTAATAATGTTTATTGTACCCCCTATAGCATTTGTGCCAAAGATGGCAGAACCACCGCCCCGGACTATTTCTACCCTTTCTATCATATTGGTTGGGATTTGTTCGATACCGTAAACACTTTGCAAAGCGCTATAAATGGGGCGACTGTCAATTAATATTTGTGAATACGTGCCATCCAGACCATTTATTCTGACTTGTGGCAAACCACAATTTTGGCAGTTAATTTCGGTTCTTAACCCTGGTTGAAAATTTAACCCTTGCGCTATGCACACAGAGTTAGTATTCTCAAAAATTTTAGGACTTAAAATATTAACAATGCTCGGCGCTTCTCTGCGGTTAGTTTCGTTACGATTGGCTGAAACGACGACACTTTCTAACATTATTTGGTCCTCTTCCATTTCAAAATTCATTTCCACACTTTTAACAGAAGTAAGATCCAATTCTTTTTCAATGGTTTTATATCCGACTCCTGATACAACCATTATAAATTTGCCAGTTGGCAAGTTTTTTAAAAAATAATGACCAGTAGCATCTGTGACCGTTCCTAATGTTGTTCCTTTTAAGGATATATTAATAAATTGAATGTATTCTTTCGATACTTTATTTAACACATGACCAGTTACGTGTTTATCTGATATGTTTTGGGCAAATCCAGCTATTGAACAAAATAGTAGAATTACTAAAATCCATAAGATTTTTCTCATTTAATTTACTTTTAAATATTACACAATGTGATTATTAGCAATTAGTTTTCTAATTGCATCAAGAAAATATGCGTGAATTTCAGAGACTCACCAAAAGAAAGTTAACTGTGAATATTTAAAGGGGGTGCTCGTAATGAAAATGAGAATTTTGAGAAATTAGAATGATATACGGAATCGTAATTGTTGAAGTAACTAATTGAGGGTTTTTCCTTTGCTAATCCAGCATATCCGAAATCTGATATAAAAAAGGAAAATTCGAAACTACAAATAGCGCACTTCTCTGTGAAAACCGGATTATGGTTTGCTGTTTGTGTTTCGGTAAAAGGGTGTTTGTGATGATGTTCAAGTTTGACTATTGATGGCAGAAGAAAAACCAACAATAACAGTAAAGAAGCAATATTTTTAAATTTTCTGCTCACTAAATTGGTTGTTCCTTTATGTTGTATATCTTTTTTTAATCTTAATGAACTCCAAATCTAATTAATTTTGTGTGAGTGAAGAGATATTGCTTATAATTTATCTATCACTCTGTAAATTTTATCTCTTATTAGCTTAAGAATTTAACCAGGTATTTTAATGTATGCCATACCTAAATATAATCTAACCGGCCAAATGTGGTTAAAAAGTCCGACTTTTTCAATATTACAGAGACTTGTGACATTATTTTATTAAACCCAGTTGGAAAAATGAAAAAATTCCGAATGATATCAAAGGATTTGAGGTCAGCTCATTTGTGGCTGATATATAAGAATTGAATTATGAAAAGTTAAAACATTTCGAAAAGTATGCTAACTTAATTGTCCGTAGAAACATATTTAATTTCTTTGCTGCTGAACCTTCCGACTGATCTGAAAGGTGTTTTACTCTTCATGAAGGATGTGGCATTTCAAAAAATATATTTTTACTTTTTTGATACCGGAGTAAACAAATAATCGGGAGTATGGCAAATAATTATTTCAGATTTAAACAGTTCACAATCTGGCAGGATAAATCGGCATTTAAGGTTGGAACTGATGGTGTCCTTCTTGGTGCCTGTGCAAATATTAATGGTGCCCGAAGTATTCTGGAAATTGGTTCCGGAACAGGACTTATCTCAATAATGCTTGCCCAAAGATGTGACGCTGAAATTACAGCTATTGAACCTGATCGTGAATCTTTCGATCAGGCTTGTGAAAATGTAAACCGTTGTGATTGGCACAACAGGATAATAGTTGTTCACACCGACCTTCAGAATTTTATTCCTGACCAGGGCAAATTCGACCTGATTATAACTAATCCACCTTTTTTCAATGATTCCCTTAAAAACCCTGATCCGGGGAAATCAGCCACCCGTCACAACGATTCTTTATCTACGGGAGAGCTTCTCGATTGCGCTTTAAAACTCCTGAAAGATGATGGCCGTCTACAGCTTATAATGCCATATGTTGAAGGCAATGTATTTATTGCTGAAGCTCATAAATACGGATTGTACTGTAATAATACTTTGAAAATAAAGCCATTGCCAACCTCTGATGTCAGGCGATTGATTTTGACTTTTAGCAGATCTCAGAAAAAAACTGTTGAAAGATTCCTCACCATTGAACATGGCAGAAGACATGAATTCACAGATGAGTATATCAACCTGACAAAGGATTATTATCTGAAATTCTGATCACGGAATCATCTCACTTTCCGGCAACCCGTATTCTTCCTTCATCTCGATTCCAATTGTTTTAAGCTCATTAAGAACCGGATTATAAATCTGAGGTAATACAGGTCTGTGTACTCCCTTAATGTCAATCTTATTTTCAAGAATCAGCTTTACCGCAATAGCCGCCGGAAGAGCAACTGTCCGGGCAATAGATGTATTTGTAGAAGGAGATCCGAAATCGAGCATAGATGACTTTATAACCTCCCTTGTTCCATCCGGATACGATGCAAGAAAGATATGTTGTAAAACAACCATATCACGCTCATTATCAGACAGCATCATTTTTTTAATCATCCTGTCGGAAGTGATTTCAAAAGGGGTCGACTCCTGATATTGAAGTTTTTCATCACTGAAAAAACCAAGATAATCAAGTGACTCAATCACTACTGATTTCGTGGTAACTCTGAGCACATTCGCTAAGTTTTTCTTAAGATCATCAACTCCCAATCCGCTTCTTTCAGCTAAAAATCCTATATAACTCATTCTTTGATAGTTCTTTACTGAATCATCAAGCATATTAAGATCCTTCATTGCATCAAGAGCTTCGCACCATCCTTTATATCTGAAGGTACCGCGATACATGGTTTGCGTTTCAGGAATGCCGTAGATATCAATATAACTTACGGAATCCCTGTTCGGATAAACCTCCAGCTCCCCTGCACCGGGAAAACTATACATGAATCTGTCTTTAAAGAGATCAGCAGATTCAATACAGACTTTTCTTCCTCTTTTCAGGTATAGGGCACTGTTCCTGCTGGCAAGAATGACACCCTTAGGACTCCAGGAAAACTTATATTTCAAAGGATTATCTGCAGATTCAGGAGCAGGCAGAGCTCCACATATAGAATAGAACTCTTCCACTTTTCCACCTTTATTATGGATATGATCTATAATATTCATGGCAGTCATATGATCTATTCCAGGATCAAGGCCAATCTCATTAAGGAACAGTAAGCCTGCTTTTTTAGCAGGTTCATCAAGATCCTTCATACCCTGTTGAATATAAGAAGTGGTGACAAGAGATTTCCCAAACTTCAGGCAAACTTCTGCAACTTCTGAATGGTATTTATATGGAAGGAGACTAACCGTGATATCATATTCAGCTATAAGCTTTTCAAGCATTACCGGATCATCCATTGACCAATCGAGTGATGATCCCAGAGGATTTCCATTTATCATCTCATCGGCTCTCGCTTTCATCGGGGATGCAATCATCAACCCGAAGTTATTCTTAAGCAGATATTCGACCATCGGCTTGACTACCAGTCCTGCTCCCAGTATTAACACATTTTTCATTGTAATTGATTTTCTTCGTTTACCCCGTCCCCAAGGGGAGCGAAGAAAATCAATTTACTCCCCCTGGGGTAGGGGTAAATAAATTGATTTTCAAGCGACTTCGAGAAGGTTATAAACTAATATTGATTAAAATAATATAATTTTCACCACAAGGTAATTAATCTCCAGTTCAGATTCAATGATTAACTTAATATTATGATTTACTTATCTGGTTCCAGTTATCTGTCTCTAATAATTTTAATCTCTGTGTAACTCCGTGATACTTCTGTGCTCCTCTGTGTAAGTTCTTCAATTTTTGTTACACTGAGAGCCACTGAGAATATTTTAATATGAATTCTCTTCAAGATGATAATTAATATCAAAAACTATTTCATTAATATTACCGGCTATGTATCTTTGTCAGTTGCAGGCTGACCAAAAAGCATTTTAATCGCTACATTCCAGATGTCTGATTTTCAGAAGTATGTAGAAACACCGCTGATGAAGCAATACTACAACATCAAGACTAAACATCCTGATGCAATACTGCTATTCCGGGTAGGTGATTTTTATGAGACCTTCGGAGAAGATGCTATAAGAACCTCTGAAATACTTGGAATTACTCTGACACGTCGTGCAAATGGTTCGGCTTCGTTTGTAGAACTTGCCGGGTTTCCTTATCATGCTCTTGACACTTACCTTCCACGTCTTGTCAGGGCAGGGCAGAGGGTGGCCATCTGCGAACAGCTGGAAGATCCGAAACTCGCCAAAAAAATCGTCAAAAGAGGCATAATCGAAATGGTGACTCCGGGTGTACTGCTTAATGAAAATGTTTTAAATCATAAAGAGAATAATTTTCTTGCCGCTGTGCATATTGATAAAAAAATTGCCGGAGTGGCATTTCTCGATATATCTACAGGTGAGTTTCTCACTTCGGAAGGAACTATTGAATATATTGATCAGATGCTTAACAACTTCCAGCCAAAGGAAGTACTGTTTGAAAAAGGGAAAAAGGAATTTTTCCTTGATTATTTTGGCCCGAAGTTCTATACTTTTAAGCTTGATGACTGGATCTTTACTCTGGAAGCAGCAAATGATCGGTTGCTTAAACAATTTGAAACCAGTTCTTTAAAAGGATTCGGGGTTCAGAATCTCAATTTCGGTATTATTGCGGCCGGTGCAATATTATACTATCTCGATATTACCCAGCATGAACAGTTGGGACACATAACAAGTCTGTCAAGAATTGAAGAGAACCGGTACGTGTGGCTTGATAAATTTACTATCAAAAACCTTGAGTTGTTTCATTCTCCGTATGAGGGAGCAAGAACTCTTATCGATGTAATGGACCGTACTATTTCCCCGATGGGAGGAAGACTATTAAAGAGATGGATTTCATTACCACTGAAAGATATTCAGCCTGTTAATGAACGACTTGATGTTGTACAATATTTTGTGGAAAATGTCGGTGTAAAAGATGAGATTGGAGGATTGATCCGTCAGATAGGAGACCTTGAGAGACTTATTTCAAAAGTTGCAGTTAACAGGATAAACCCTCGTGAAGTGGTCCAGTTGAAGAGAGCTCTGAAAGCTATTGAGCCACTAAAAGAACTATGTGAAAAAAGCGGATGTGGGCCTCTTAATCAAATTGCCGAGCAATTGAATCCCTGCAAATCAATTGCTGACAAAATTGAAAAAGAGCTTAATAACGACCCTCCTGTTCAGCTTAATAAGGGAAATACAATTGCTACAGGAATATCTGAAGAACTTGATGATTTACGCAAAATACTCTACAGTGGGAAAGATTATCTTGCAGATCTGCAGACACGCGAAAGTGAACGTACAGGAATAACTTCACTCAAGGTAAGTTTCAACAATGTTTTTGGTTATTATATCGAGGTCCGGAATACTCATAAAGATAAAGTTCCTCCCGAATGGATAAGAAAACAAACACTGGTCAGTGCAGAACGTTATATAACTGAGGAGCTTAAGGAATATGAAAGCAAGATACTTGGAGCAGAAGAAAAAATAATCATGCTTGAAACAAAACTTTTTACTGATCTTGTACTTGCAATACTGGATTTTATTCCTCCGATACAGCTTAACTCAACATTGATTGCCAGACTCGATTGCCTGCAGTCATTTGCGGTAATCTCTGCAGAAAATAATTACATCAGGCCTGTTCTGAATGATTCAAGAACACTGAAAGTAACTGAAGGCCGCCATCCGGTTATTGAAAAACAATTACCTCCAGGTGAGTCATACATCCCAAATGATATGACGCTTGATACAGAAGATCAGCAGATTATAATACTTACAGGACCTAATATGTCAGGAAAATCTGCACTTCTACGCCAAACCGCCTTGATTGTACTTATGGCGCAAACAGGTTGTTTTGTTCCGGCAAAATCAGCTGATATTGGTATGGTCGATAAAATATTTACCAGAGTCGGGGCATCGGATAATATTAGTCTTGGAGAATCTACTTTTATGGTTGAAATGAATGAAACTGCCAGTATCCTTAATAATCTTTCTGACCGCAGCCTAGTGTTGCTGGATGAAATTGGAAGAGGGACAAGCACTTATGACGGCATTTCAATCGCATGGGCAATGGTAGAATATCTGCATGAGAATAAACTCAGGGCAAAGACTTTGTTTGCAACTCATTATCACGAACTTAATGAGATGGAAAATTCATTTGCAAGAGTAAAAAACTATAATGTTTCCATAAAAGAGCTTAACAATAAAGTAATATTCCTGAGAAAACTTAAAAGAGGCGGAAGTGAACATAGTTTTGGAATACATGTTGCAAGAATGGCAGGTATGCCAAGAAGTGTTGTCAGGCGTGCGGATGAAATTCTTAAAGAACTTGAACAAAGCCATAATAAAAATGAGCTTACAAAACCAATAGCAGAACTGGCAGATCACAGGGAGGGGATGCAACTGAGCATCTTTCAGTTAGACGATCCTGTTTTAAAGCAGATCCGTGATGAAATACTCGAAATTGATATTGACAATCTTACTCCTGTTGAAGCGCTTAATAAATTATATAACATAAAAAAATTGCTTAAATAAGCTGCAAAAATATATTTTTGCAGACTGTATCTCATCAGCCAAAATTAATTGACGCCCAGCTATGATTCCTGGAAAAAAAAGGATAATAAATTTAATTTTTATTTTTTCGATTTTCTTTTTCTTATTTATTAATACACTATCAGCACAGGATAATAATTCTGACGGGTTAAACCTGCCTCTAAAGATTTTATCACAAAAACAAGACACTAATAGTAACGGGTGGAAAAAACAGAGCGAAGTGACCACTGAACCTGATACTAATTTTACATGGGAGAAGTATGCTTCATTTCTTAATAAAATATCCGATACCAGCAAATATATTGTTCTGCCCCTGAATGAATTCCGAAAGACTTTCAATAGCAGGAAGGTTATAATAGGACTTAGACACGATATTGATAATGACCTAAATGTGGCTTATAAGTTTTCTGAAGTCGAGTATAATCTCGGATTCCGTTCGACCTACTTCATTTTACATACGGCTCCATATTATCTGTTAAATTCTAATAATATGGCCGTTCACACTGAAAAGATAATTCCTATTTTGAAAACTATGCAGAATGTAAGGCATTTCGAAATAGGCTGGCATAATGATCTTGTTACACTTCAGGTAGTATATAATATAAATCCTGTTACATTCCTCCGTAATGAACTGAATTGGCTCCGTTCAAACGGGATAAATATTGTTGGTACGGCATCTCATGGTTCAACTTACTGTAAGACATATCATTATCTTAACTATTATTTTTTTGAGGAGTGCACTTTCCCGGTTGTTCCAAACTTCGGTAATAATGTAACAGTACCGGTTGGAAATAAAAACATTGATTTAATAAAAGGGAAACTGAGTGATTTTGGTCTTCAGTATGAAGCATATTTCCTGAATAATAACAAAAAGTTCTCAGATGCAACAATAACCAATAGTATAAGGTGGAATATAGGAATGCTCGACCTTAACCAGTTGCAGGCCGGAGACAGAGTCATTATACTTCTTCATCCCATGCACTGGCATAAAGCATCGCGGAATGCAGATTTTGAATCATTTAGTTTGACCGGACAAAAATCCTGCTCTGTCGATACCATTAAATCTGTTATTTCAGTGACTATGCCTTATGGAACCAATAAAGGATCTCTTTTAGCCGCATATACTCTTTCCCCTGGCGCTTATGTGAAAGTAGCAGGTAAGGCTCAGGTAAACAATGGCACATTGAATGATTTTAGTAATCCATTGGTTTACAAGGTTTATGCTGAAAACAGGTCCATTTATAAAGAATGGACAATAAACGTTCATAATGCAGAGAATTCAGCCTGTGATTTTCTTTCATTTATAATTCAGGGTTTTACTAAATCGGTTAATATAGATCCTGCGAATAAATCAATTCTTGTTCAGGTAAACGAATCTGCTGATCTGAATCATCTTCATCTTCAGTTTGATATTTCCCCCGGAGCCAGCGCATGGCTGGGTAAAAACAAGGTACTTAAGAATTCAGATATTGTGGACTTTTCAAAAAAAGTTGAAATTCGTGTATTGGCTGAAGACGGTATTTCTTCAAAAATCTGGGAAGTCAAAATTAAAAAATGAAAATCATTCAAATCCTTATTACCAACTTTCTTCTCATGTTTAAAATCTAAATCATGAAAATATACATTACTTCATTTTCTCTGCTTCTGCTTATTTTCTTTTCTATTTCTGATCCGGCTGATTCTCAGAACGGCAAAATAAAGCAGGAAAAACTTACAGGATTTGAATTGCAGTCATCTGTATTAATTTCTTCTTCCGGAGCTGAAATTTCATCAACGGATTATAAATCAAAAGTTTATTGGTTTCCAGTGAAAGTGCCTTCCACAGTTCTGACCGGATTGGTTGCTAATAAAATTTATCCCGATCCTTATTCCGGTCTTAACAATATGCTGATTCCTGATGCTTCTGATGAATTTAATAAAAAGTATAACCTGGAACAATTCAGTCATCTTCCAAATAACCCGAATCCATGGAAAAAACCCTACTGGTACCGCACAACATTTAATGTTCCCAAAAGTGACCAGAGTCGTTTTTTTTAA
>JBARBF010000015.1:0-39543 GCA_049792755.1 Bacteroidales bacterium
TGCTCTACCCCTGAGCTACTCTGGCCTCAAAAAGTGAGCGGGAGACGGAACTCGAATCCGCGACCCTTAGCTTGGAAGGCTAATGCTCTACCAACTGAGCTACTCCCGCCTGATATCGTCCAAAGAGGCCTGTAAATTCTATAAAAAAATTCAAATTTACAGTCGCTATCCGCTTGAAGTGGGGAGAGCAGGATTCGAACCTACGAAGGCATTCGCCAGCAGATTTACAGTCTGCCCCAGTTGGCCGCTTTGGTATCTCCCCAGTTAAACAGAGTCTTACTCCTAAGACACACATTTTTAAATCTTTCAAGAGCCGATGAAGGGATTCGAACCCCCGACCTGCAGATTACAAATCAGCTGCTCTGACCAACTGAGCTACATCGGCAATTTAAAGAACGCCCCGTGAGTGCATAATCCACCCTCAAAAAACGGTTTGCAAATGTATGAATTTATATTTTATTTATCAAAATAAATCTATTTATTTTTGTAAATAGAACTATCAGACTCCTCTCTTCTTTTGTTTATGCTTGGTAATCTGCTTTTTAAGCGCATCTATTGCCTCATCAGTAGCTTCCTCAAATGTTTTGCTTTGCTTCCTTGCAAATAAAGGCCCACCCGGTAACTCCAGCCTAATTTCGCTAATTTTGTTCTCACGTTCCTGATCTTTGTCAAGCCTTAGATAAACTTCAGCATTAACAATATCTTCATCAAACTGGGTCAGTTTTTCCAGTTTCTGATGAACAAAGTCAATTAGCTTTTTGTCGGCATCAAACCGCACTGAATGAATCTGAATGTTCATAGTAGTACCTCCTGATTTTTTTATTAATATTTAAGCCCTTGGATGAGCTTGTTTATATACTTTTTTGAGTTTTTCAAAAGTGTTGTGAGTGTAAATCTGAGTAGCTGACAGATTTGCATGCCCAAGTAACTCCTTTATCGAATTTAAATCAGCACCCCTGTTAAGCATATGTGTCGCAAAAGTATGCCGCAAAATATGCGGACTTTTCTTCTCAATGGTAGTTACCATAGAAAGATATCTGTTT
This sequence comes from Bacteroidales bacterium, assembly GCA_049792755.1. Classification (GTDB taxonomy): domain Bacteria; phylum Bacteroidota; class Bacteroidia; order Bacteroidales; family VadinHA17; genus LD21. The sequence goes on from JBARBF010000015.1 coordinate 1,044, forward strand.
ACAGTATTATAAACGTACTTATCATACAACTTGTTCCCCTTATCCGTTATAAAAAACCAACCATTGTTTAGAGTTGCAACACTGTCATTCCTTACCTTGATATACTCTTCCAACCGCTTAATAAATGGTTTTACCAATGGAATTATACGTTGCTTATTTCTTTTCCCGGTAACTTTCAAAGAACATTCCGACAAATCAAGGTCATTATCCTTTAATCCAATTAACTCCGATCGCCTCATCCCAGTCAGATAAAGAAGCTCAATTATTGTCCTGTTCCTTATTCCTTCAAAACTATCACCAAAACTATAATTATCCAGTAAGTTGGTCAGAGCCTCTTCTTCAACAAAAACAGGCAGTGTCTTTTTTCTTTTTGGCAAGACTACCTTTTCAAGAGGATCATTTTTAATAATCCCTTCCTTTCTTAAATAGCGGTAGAACACCCTCAGACAGGAAATTTTTCTATGAACACTTATTGTTGAATAATTGTTTTCGAGCATACTGATAATCCACGACCTAATATCGTGCGATGTAACTGCAACTGGGTCTTCAGGAAGTCCCAGCGATGATAAAAATAAAAAAAACTGGTCCAGGTCATTTAAATAAGACCTGACAGTATGTATTGAATACCGTTTTTGGATTTGCAGATATTGTAAGAACGATTCCTTATGGCTCATGAAGGAACCTTTTAATCTGTGATGTTAAAAAATAAGATGTTTCAGCTCCGATCACTCTTCGCTTTCCTGCATCTTCTGAACATACATTGCTTTCTTTATCTCTTCTCTCCGGCGTACTGAAGGTTTAATGAATGCCTGACGTGACCTTAATTCGCGTATCACACCCGTCTTTTCAAATTTTCTTTTGAACTTTTTTAAAGCTCTTTCGATGTTTTCGCCTTCTTTTAATGGTACAATGATCATAATTAATATTTCAGTTTTTAACGAGGCGCAAAGTTAGAAATAGAAAAAGTCTTTTCAAAACATTTAAGGAAATAATTTATCCCGACAATCTGATTTTTGACATTTAAATCTATTATTTATGATCAACATATCGGAATAAATTTCAATAAGTTTAGCTTCATCACGAAATTTATCTCATTAAATAGATATTATTCTTTGAAATTTAAATAAGGACTGACCTTTTTAGCCTTCTCTTCCGTAATCAACTTATTATCTGTAAGATCAGTAATCTTTATTATTCTGCCTTTTAGTTCCCTGTACTTTAAAATTGCTGATACATCATATTTTTCCAAATATGGCAAACGTATTATTTCCTTATAAGTTGCCGAATTTATATTGATCCTCTTAATCTGAGTCGAATCTGCAAAGATTCGCCCTTTAATCAATTCAAATGTCTCTGGCGGCAATCCATAGACTTCTTTTAACTGTTCAACCCTGGCAAAACCTCCTAACAGGTGCCTGTATTTTACAATACGCGCTGATAAAACGGGACCAATTCCGGGAAGTTTAACAAGAGTTGCAGAATCACTTGTGTTGATATCAATTCCCGATTTTTGAGGTACTGACATTTTCCCTGATGAAATCTTTCTGAATTTTGTTCCATTATTCAGATCATAGGAAAAGTGTTTCCGGGTAAATGAACTATCCTTAGCCGGTACTAAGGAAAATTTTTCTGTATCAGCGACGATGCCCGTAATATCTTCAACGGATATCTGGCTGTCAGGAACAGAATATCTCAATCCGATTATCAGGACTATAATTAAAAGCATCATAAAAGTTGATCTTCTTTCCCTTCGGGTAAAGCCAAACCATTTCTTAATTGGTTCACTTTTAAAATTCATTATTTCAAAAATGCAATGAGACAGATGCAATTTAAGAAATTCCGGGAAAAATCAGATTATTTTAAGTGGAATTTTAGACATGTGGTGTAAAAAAACCTGGGGAGAGAATGCAGGTGTTGCATGGAAGAAGTCCGAAGTCCGAAATAAAACGCTTTTTAAGCTGCGGACTTCCGGCTTCCGGCTTTTACCATCAGAATGGGTATCCTATCCCTAAAACAATAGCAAAATCATTTCTTCTGTAAGGGCCGTTCAGGAATACCCAATGCGACTTTTCAGTTGACTGAGCATCATGAAGCAGCGGATTGCGTAGTTTTATGCCTAAATCCACCCTGGCAATAACGAATTTAAGATCGAATCTGAATCCTGTTCCTGTGCCAATTGCAATGTCTTTGTAGAAATTATTAAACCTGAATTGAGAGCCGGGTCTGGACGGGTCATAGTTATAACTCCAGATATTTCCGGCATCAAGGAAGGTTGCACCCTCTATAATCCAGAAAAGTTTAAAACGGTATTCTGCATTTGCCTCAAGCTTGATATCTCCTGTTTCATTCAACAATATGGAAGGATCGGCATATGAACCAGGCCCAAGAGATCTTACCTGCCAGGCTCTGATATCATTGGCACCACCACTGAAATATTGTTTTTCAAACGGTATGGCTTTTGAGTTGCCGTAAGGTAAACAAATGCCAAAGAAACCGCGATATGCAATTGAACTTACATCATTAAGTTTATAATTATACCTGATATCTATATCTGCCTTGACATATTGCGCAAATGGCTGTCCAAACAGGCGATATGCATTAGTTGTATCCTGGGAAGCGGTGGTATCTCTTACAACGGGTCCGGTCTTTTTAGCACCTAAAATTTTATAAATAGCAGAAAGAAAATTCCCGGCAGATTCAGCGTTTACCCTGAGAAACCAGTAATCCCGTGAATTCTTGATTTTCTGATTATTATAAATAAAAGAATAACTTCCTCCAAAAATAAGAACTGCATCATAACTGTGAGCCAGATAAGAGGAGGATAGTATTTTGGCTTTATATACAGGATCTAAATGCGGTACATTTACAAGGCTAAGTTGAAGGGGATTTACGATATGTTCCTGGTAGAACCCGGCTTTCCAGTCATATCCAAAAGAGGCATTGGCAATAGTCCTCGTATAAAAAGGCATGCTCTGATAATCATAAGATGCCAGTAAAGTTGTAGAGGGATTATATTTTTTTATAAATGCCTCTGTCTTAAGGAACGGGACCATGAATTTAGGCAGTTTTAAACTTGTTTCAACTCCATATTCCTCTACGCTTTTATAACTGACACTTCCAGAGCTGTCTTGAGTTTTAAAAACTGAATATGCTCCTTTGAGTTTTATGCTAAACAGTTCTGCACCATGAAGCAGATTCTTGTGCTGATAGATAAGGTTCACATCCCCCCCCGGGTTTCCGGCAGAGTTGGTTCCTTCAAGTTCGATCTTATATGACTGCTGACTCAGAAGTGTAAGGTGAATATTGCAATCGAGCTTCAATTCCATCCCCTGCAAATTCTCATTTTCTTTTGAATCATTATAGGTTATAGTGACAAGCCGGTATATTTTCAAGGAGAGGAGATGTGACTGTGTTTGTTCAGTATTCGTCACATTGAATACTGATCCGGCTTTAAGATATAATGACTGCAGAATCAGATCATATTTTACTTCATGTTTCTTTTTTGAAGTAATAAAATAGTAACCTTTATAGAAGGTTGTATCCTGACTATTAAGATACTCGTCTCCACCTTTAAGAGCTTCCTCCGGAACAAAATCGGGATAGATATAAATATTTTTAATTGTATAAACAGCAAAAGGACCTGAACTGATTTTGTTCTCTGCATCAAGTTTGGTGAAATTTCTTACATTGTATTTAATATCAACCTCTCTGTTCCCGACTGTACTATCGACTTTGAAAAAAATATAATCGTTTGAAAATCCATAGAAACCATGATCCCTTATAAAACGCTCAAATCGTGTTCGTTCGGCCTGCAGGACATCAACATCGTAGGGTTTTCCTCTTACAATAACGCAATTCACGGAATCAAAAAAGCAGAGTTTTTTGATGTTGGTGTCTGCAATCTCATAGGTCAGGTTCCTGATTGTATATGGACGATTTAAATCTACATTATAAAAAACGTCTGATTTCCTGTTTACAGTTACTACCGTATCAGTTACTTTTCCATCAAAAAAACCCTTTGAGGCAACATATGACTTAATATCTTTATTTGTTCTGTTTCTGGCATCAGAATCATAGATAACAGGTTCTTCGCCAATGTTTCTTAACCAATTATGCGGCCACTTATCCTTATTTATGTTTGAGAGATCGTACAAACCAAGATAAAACCTGGCTCCAAAAATCCGTTTATTAGGTGTTTGTTTAATATAAGGAACAAGGTCGCTTTTCTTAACAACTGCCTTATTCACATTAATGTGATTCTCGTTGAGCAGACTTTCACCTTCAGGTACATATTTTGTTGGATTACAAGAAGTTATAAACAAAAAAATCAAGATGATTAAAATACAATATCCCGATTGATACAGAATTATATATGGGGTGGATTTTTTCAAAACTTATATTAAAACATAAATTCAAATATATCAATAAAAATCTGAACCGAAAGTAAAAAATCCACCTATAGGAATAGACCTTCTAATCAATTAATACAACAGTTTTTAAGTCCCATATATTCTTCAAAATCCAGGGAATATCTGAAAAGGCAATAATTGATTTCCCTCTGTGTTACTTTGGCTTTTACTTCGCGTTACTTAGTGGTCAAATAAATTGGGTTTTATCACAAAGGTACACAATCCCGAGTACTCGGGAACACCAGGGTTCACAAAGGAGTTTTTCCACTGCAGTAGAAGGTCTGTTAAATTTTTCTTTAATTTGCACATGTCCAATTGAATTCAAAGCAGAAAAAAATGCTAAGCAAGACCAGAATAAAATTCGTAAAGTCTCTGCAAAATAAAAAGGTAAGAGATGAAGAGCGATTATTTGTAATTGAAGGAGATAAGCTTGTTAAAGAGTTCTTAAGCGCAGGGATTCCGATAAAGATGTTGCTTGGAATACCGGAGTTTCTGTTTAGTCTCCAGCCTGATCTCACGGGGAATATCGACATAGTTGAAAAGGTAAGTAATAATGAACTCAAACAAATAAGCACCCTCAGGACACCGCATAATGCTCTGGCTGTGGTTCATATGCCTGAACATTCAATGAATTTATCTGAGATACTCAGTCAATTTTGTGTGGCTCTCGATTTTGTTCAGGACCCCGGAAATATGGGCACGATAATAAGAGCCGCAGGGTGGTTTGGCATTAAGAATATTGTATGTTCGGTTGATTGTGTGGATGTTTATAACCCAAAGGTTATCCAGTCAAGTATGGGTGCCTTATTGCATGTGAAAGTTTTTTATTCGGATCTTAGAAAACTCTTTACTTCAGCTGCTCAAAATGGGATCCCTGTCTATGGAACTTTTCTTGAAGGGGAATCGATCTATAGCCATAAACTTGATAATAAAGGCATTATTTTGCTGGGAAATGAATCTAAAGGTATATCAGGGGAACTTATTCCCTTCATTACAGAAAAAATAAAAATCCCTAAATTCAGCCATGCAAGTGAAGGAATTGATTCATTAAATGTGGGAATGGCTGCCTCGATAGTTTTTTCCGAGTTTCTGAGGAAATCGGGTTGCGTGCCTGATTATTAAAATTATATTTGTTCAAATTTATCTCACTATGGCAAAATCAAATTTCAAAGTGTATAACACGCGTTGGATCATGCTTGTTATATATATGTTAATGGCAGCTGTTAATCAACTGTTATGGATCACTTTTGCTCCGATTACGGGAGATGCAACAAAATATTATGGTGTTTCTGACCTTAAAATCGGACTCCTCTCCATGTGTTTCATGATAGTTTATATTGTTGTTTCAATTCCTGCCTCATGGGCTATTGATAAGTTTGGAATCAGGATCGGGGTAGGAATCGGCGCAGTATTCACGGGGATTTTTGGATTGCTTCGGGGATTTGCAGGTACTGATTACAATATGTTGCTCTTTGCACAAATTGGAATTGCAATCGGACAACCTTTCATTCTTAATGCAATTACTAAACTGGCTGCCCGCTGGTTTCCTTTAGAGGAACGGGCAACCGCGGCCGGTCTTGGCACACTTGCAATGTATATAGGTATACTTGGAGGAATGACACTGACTCCATACCTTATTATTGGATCAGGTATAAGCGGAATGCTAAGCATTTATGGAATAATTTCCATTATCACGGCCATTGCCTTTTTAGTTGTGATGAAAGAAGGACCTCCCACAGCGCCATGCCGGCCTGATCAGGAGGAACGGTCGCTCGTTTTTGATGGTTTTATGCAGACTCTGAGAACCAGAGATTTTCTGTGGTTAATGGTTATCTTTTTTATCGGTTTGGGAGTATTCAATGCTGTGACTACCTGGATAGAGGATATATTGAGGCCACGGGGATTCTCGGCCACGCAGGCAGGTATTACCGGAGGCTTAATGATTATCGGAGGAATAGTAGGAGCTTTGATTATTCCTTTGCTTTCCGACTATTATAAAAAGAGAACTCCTTTTATTATTATTGCCCTTTTCGGTTCAACAATCGGCCTTATCGGAATAACGTTTGCCACAAGTTACTGGCTCCTGCTTTTCTCAGGAACTGTATTGGGATTTTTCCTTCTGAGTTCGGGACCAATAGGATTTCAGTATGGTGCTGAGATAACTTACCCTGCATCTGAAGGTACATCAAACGGAATGCTGATATTAATGGGGCAGATATCAGGTATTGCGTTTATATTTGGAATGGACAGTCTGAAGTCTCATGCAACAGGATCAATGACCAGATCCTTGGTTTTTCTTATAGTGCTGATGTTACTGAGTATTATAATCTCATTCAGGTTAAAAGAATCAGTTATTTTAACGAAGGAGAAAGAAAAATAAACAAATCCGGATTTCTGTTTAACTGATTTGTTAATAGATCCCCGGAATAAGTTTTTTTGTTTTGGATCTGTACTCTGAATAGTCCTCTCCAAACTCAGTGAGAAGTACTCTCTCCTCAACTCTGATTCTGTATATAACTGCAAAACCTACCGGAACAACAAGTACAACCAGCGAATAAATGCTATTCATCGTTACAGAAAATCCAAAGATTATCAGTAATAATCCCAGATAGCTAGGATGCCTTACTCTTTTGTATAATCCGTTAATCTTAAGTCTTGCAACATCAGTTATCGCTACATCGACAGTGAAAGATTTTCCAAGTTGCATAATCGCGAGCCACCTTATAATTATCCCTGTCATAATCAATATTAATCCTATGCCTGTAATTACAGAATTGAAGTAATTCCACGAATCATACTTCGCCAGAAAAAATCCAACGCAAAAACCTCCAATTATCATTACCCATATCAATATCATTGAACCATGGTCTTTCCTGGTTTTTGCAGTTTCGATTTTTGAATGTTTGAAAAACATAAGCAGAAGCTCAGAAAAGGCAAAAATCAACGAAAAACAAACTATTAGTTGCATTATATTAATCTTCATAGTACTCGTAAAGAAATAATTTTAAAACGTCACGATTTATTTTATCAGTTTTACTCTTGCTGCCCATCCATATGATGTCGCGGTCGAAATAAGGACACCTTTCACCTTACGGTTAAAAGGATCCAATACCGTCTTTGAGTCCTTCCTCTCTATTAAAACACAAAAATCCTTAATCCCATCCTGATCATAATCAATTGAATCTTTGATGATTTCTGGAAGTTTTCCGTGCCAATCCATCTGCACAAAGCCGGTATTTCTTTCTTTTAAAAACCCGTCAAAGACAGGTTTGCGCACATCCAACGTGCAACTCGCTGTTATTATTTGTCTAGCAATTTCACCCCCTGTATATCTTGAATTCAGTTTCATAAAGGGCAGTTTTGAGGCTGATACTGAGAAAGTGTTCAAACCCGGGAATAATATGATTATCAGAATCAGACCAAGAAATGCCCAGGAAATGCCTGCGATTATTTTTACTTTTTTCATATTGCTTCCTGATTTAAAAGATAAGTTTTAATAAGCCGTGAAATGTGTTTATTATAGATCCTGCTGAGAAAATTGCCATAAAAAGGAATGAAACAAAAAGGAAGAGATTTCTTGAAAAATTTTTCATTGTTCCGGCAGGAACGCCTCTGATTCCAAAGTGAATTGCTTTTTTAGAACATGTATCGACACACTTCCCGCACTTACTGCAAAAAATAGAAACTTTGCCTGCTTTAATATCTTCCGGTGTCAGAGCATATAAGGGGCATACTTCAACACATTTAAAACACTCATTGCAGGCATTTTTATCGATTTTTACAGTAAACGGTGTAATTTTATTTGACACGGAATTGATAGCGCCAAGAGGGCATAGAAAGCTGCATTGAGTTCTTTTTCTGGTCATTACAGGCAAAACGACAACTAATCCTCCGAAAATAGAGAGAAATATTCCGGCTTTTGTGGCAGACTCGACGGAGGTTACCTGCTCAAATTCAGTGACAGCCTTAAAAGGACAGATCCAGGAACAATAAGTAGGCATCATAGCCAGAGCGGCAGTAAGCATTACCATAATAAGCACTGCAAACGGCATCCATTTCCATAACTCGCTGATTTTTTTAATTACCGGTCTTTTTCTTATCCTTGAAAAACCGTCATCCCATCCTCCGTAAAAACAACCCCAGCTGCAGAAGCCCCTGCCAAGTACTATCGTTGCAACCAGCCATAAAACAACCATTGATGAGATGTTAGCAAAACCACCTATTATGCTTCCCGGGAAAATAATTGATTTTGTAAACGCTGCAGGAAGTATCATCATCGGAATAACGAGATGGCAGAATGGTATTTTACATTCCAGAATATCGGCTTGTGAGAAAGACATGGATTTTCTTACTTCAATCATATTATGAATAAGCGAATAAGAAAGAGACAGAGCAAAAATAATGAACAGGACTGCCCTGTACTTGTCTGTTTTCCCTGTATATTGCATTAAGAAGTAGAGAATATTTACCAGTAAAAAAGCAGTTAACAGAGCCAGAGCCGAAGAGGTATCTGAAAAATTTGGTTTACCTCCCGTCATGGACATAAAAGTGATCAGAAACATTGGCAGTGTATACAAAAGAGATTTCCCGAAAGTTTTTCTCATTCCATTAATTTTTAAAATGTCATCCATTAATTATTCCTCCTATTAGATTAGTTAAGCCTTTTATTAAGAAAATTATACCTGCCAGACCCGTTGCAAGAATTCCGATGTTTTCAAGAACCTCTTTCTTTCTTATTTTTCCTGCTAAAGGCAAGGGTAAAAACCAGAGAGAGGACCCTATAAAAAAAGCCAGAAAGGCAAAGTAGCTCTGAACAAGTGTCCCTTGTGTTGCTCCTTTTGTAAGTATTATAAATAGTGCCGGGCAAAATCCCAGACTGTTCACAACACCAAGCAATATCGGAACAAGTCTATGATTATTAACCGTTTTGACAATTTTTGCAGGGCAACCCGGGTTACGGTTTTTACTAATGCTGTACCATACAAGCATGACTGCAAAGACTATATATAGAATCCCGGGGACAATGTTTCTCACAACAGGACTACTAAAGAGCGCCTGGCCAAAATACCAGGCTAAGGTTGCAAGAATGAAATATATAATGAACCTTGTTAATAAAAAGAGAGAAAGGTCAATTGCAATTTTTTTAACTCCGGCTGAGCCTGCCATCAGGTAGGGAAACATTACCATTCCGCATGTTGCAAGACATGCCGAACCACTGCTGAGACCCAGTATCAAAGAATCGGTCATTACTTTTTTTCAGTAAATCTATATCTTACTAAAATTTACGGCAAGAAAAAAGTGGTCAATAAACCTCAAATGTGGCTAAATGATTTGAAGGAGGGGTGAATTGCCGGAATAAGGGGTAAAAGGTTATATGTCAGGCTGCCTTTTCAGAATCGGCACGCTTTGATTCACTTTAGCTTTCTTGTAACTTCCGCAGCTTTTGATCTTGAAACCGGAATTTCCAAACCCAGTGTTTTAAGCTTAATCTTCATATTCTGTATGTTGCCGGTCACATGATCAGCATATTCAGCATTAACTATATAACATTTATGACATCTGAAAAAAGAAGTATTTTTTTTTAGCTCCGATTCGGCAGCCTTCAGGGTACCGCGAAGATGGGTTTTTGAAAGGGTTTCACCTTTAACAGTGACTATCGTTACATAATTATCGTTAGAACAAAGATAGACGATGTTCTTTGGATTAAATCTGTACTCGTTTTTTTGATTGCCCGCTCTTATTATTACTTCACTTTCCCATAAAATCTCCTCAGGTAGAATTGCAGCTTCTTTAAGGGCAGTTCTATAAATCCGGTTAAATGAAACAATATAACTTATTGTAACCGGCATAATACCAACTAATATAGCAGTCCAGATTGCAAATAAAAAATATTTAAAAATAAAAATCTGAGAAAATAAAATACTGACATAGAAATAGTTAGCTACTCCAATTGATGAAGCAATCAGCAAACCCCAAAGTATATTCTTACCTAATGTCCAGTTTTTTTTAATTACAACGGGTTCAAGTAAAAACTTAAATATAAAAAGCATAAATGTTGTCACCAACCCGAAGCCTAGCGAAACAAAGAACTGCCACTCTGTCTTTAACTGAGCCATTCCAAATGGTTTGAAAAGAAAGAGGAACAGGAATATGAACATACCAAAAACAAGAATAAAAACAAGCTTTTCCCTAAGCGTTTCGACTCTGTAATATGGTTTTCTGAACGGATTTTCCATTACAAATAACTTATCGACAAATCTATATAATATTTGGAAAAGGAAAGTTAATTATCTTCCATAACAAATTCAAATAACTGCAAAGGTCCCATTGGTTTTGCCCACCTGCCCCCCTAAATGGGGTTAATCCTAGAAATATATGTATAACTTTCTAAATGAGATAGAATTAGTCCCCCTTTAGAGGGAAATCCCGCCTCAGCAGGACAGGGGGCATTCTATGAAGACATTTTTGCTGCAATTGCCTCCGCTGCTCTCATTCCGTCAACCGCTGAGGAAACAATCCCTCCGGCATATCCCGATCCTTCTCCGCAAGGGTATAAACCTGAAATTCTTATGTGGTGCAGTTTTTCAGGATCTCTTGGAATTCTTACGGGTGAAGATGTTCGTGACTCCACACCCAGAACAACGGCATCATTTGTAAGATAACCATTCATTACCTGACCAAAAAGTCTTAGTCCATCTCTGATTCTTCTTCCTATTGTTTTAGGCAGCCAGCTGTGCAGGGGAGAGGATGTTACCCCCGGAAAATAGGATACTTTAGGCAGTGACGCTGAACTGTTTCCTGCAACAAAATCGGCGAGGCGCTGAGCCGGGGCTCTTTGAGAGTGTCCGCCATTTTTCCAGGCTTCACGTTCAAGTTCCTTTTGAAATTCAAGTCCGGACAGTTCTCCAAAACTGTTGTACTTAATCAGGTCTTCCGGTTTGATCTCAACAACTATACCTGAATTTGCATATGGAGAATTTCTTTCTGAAGGTGACATGCCATTCACCACAACCTCTTCCTGCGATGTGGCAGAGGGAACGATAAAACCTCCCGGGCACATGCAAAAGGAATATACTCCTCTCCCGTCTATCTGTTTTGCGAGGTTATAAGATGAAGCCGGCAAGAATTCCCCCCTGGAATTTCCGTGATACTGAATTTTGTCAATTAATTCCTGAGGATGCTCCACCCTCACTCCCATGGCGAATGGTTTCATTTCAAGCTTTACTCCCCGTATTTTGCATAATTCATAAATATCTCTGGCAGAATGACCTGTTGCCAGAATTATATAGGGCGATTTGAATTGCTCATGATCTGATGTAATTACACCTTTTATTATATCACTCTCAATAATAAAATCAGTGACTTTTTTCTCTAACAGAATTTGACCACCTGCTTCGAGTATTGATTTTCTGATATTTGAGATAATGCCCGGCAGCTTATCAGTTCCAAGATGAGGATGAGCCTCATACAGTATGTTCTCATTTGCTCCGTGAAGGCACAACAACTCCAGAACTCTTATGTTATCTCCTCTTTTCTTTGATCTTGAGTATAGTTTTCCGTCAGAATAGGTCCCGGCACCTCCTTCACCAAAGCAATAATTACTGTCAGGATCAACAATCTGTTCTCGGCTTATGCGGGCGATATCTTTTTTCCGGGATGAGACATCGCGACCTCTTTCAATTATTACCGGACGCAGACCTAATTCGATTAAACGCAAAGCTGCAAACAGTCCGGCCGGTCCGGCACCTACTATTATTACCTCCTGCTTAAACGAAACTTCAACGGGTATGAAAGGTGTGATAGAGGGTATTGCAGAATCTTGTCCTGAAAAAACTTCAACCGTAAGATTAACACGTATATTTTTCTTTCTTGCGTCAACCGACCGTTTAATGATTCTCAATGCTGTCAGGTCAGCCATTTCAATACCGGTCAGAGAGGCAGCTATCTTTCTGACAGCAGTTTCATCGTATGCTGCAGCAGGTGTTAGATTAATCTGAATCTGTTTAATCATTCCTATTCGAAATGAAATGCAAGAATCCAAATCTGCGACTTCATTTTTTCAATGGCATTCTCATACTCCGGATGTCCCGGGGCTGCTTCTTTGACAAGAACATCACCAAAACCGTTCGACATTTTCAGCTCAATGGAAAGCTTAAAATAAACCAGGTAAAAATCCAGACCTGCTCCCATTTCATAATAAAGATCTGGTCTCTTAATCCTGAGATAAATTGCTTTAGTGTCATCAAATTCTTTCTTGCCTGCCAGATCATATCTGAAGTTGAACCCGCCGATCACATAGGGTCTGATGTTATTTAATCTGTTGCCTTTATATTTAAGAAGAAGCGGAAATTCAAGAAATGAAGATTCGAGACTCTGCTGCTCATTTACAAGCACATTGTTTTTATAAAACCTTATAACTCTCTGACCAAAAGATACACCAGGAAGAAATCTTATATCCATATGATTAGCTGGCTTATAATCAGTGACAATCTGAATGTTAATACCTGGATTAAGTTTGCTTACTTCAGGATAAAGAGAATTTAACTGTAAGTATTTTTGTGAAGGAGTTATGTTAAAATCCATTGTATTAAATCCCAGGCTGAATCCAAAGTGAATGATCTTATCATCGTACCAGGACGTGTTCTTGGGTTTTTGATTCTGCCCCGACAGCATGAGATTATTCAGAAGAAAAATTAAGAATAAAAGTATAAATGCAGCTTTTTGTTTCAATCCTTTTTTAAATTTTTATTTAGTGATACAAGATAATAAACTCGTTTGAATTCCAATTATTGCATTGATAATTTGATGCCGGTATAAATACTTGCTACACCTCCGGTTAGTTTTAACTGATGTGTATCGGAACAGCCTGCCTGAACAAGTAATTTCAGGAATTCCTCATTATCAGGAAATTTCATAACCGAGTCAGGTAAATACCTGTAGGCAGCATTATCTTTTGAAAAAAGTCTACCGAAGAGAGGAAGCATGTTCCTGAAATAGAAATTGTAAACCGTTTTAAATGGAAAGGCTGAAGGCTTTGAGAATTCAAGTACTATAATCATACCTCCGTTGCGTATGACCCTCCTCATTTCCGAAAGACCTTTCAGAGGGTCTGAGAAGTTTCTGACACCGAACGCCACCATTGCTACATCAAAGATGTTGTCGCCGAATGGGATCCTTTCCGAATCTCCCGGTATCAGATTGATTTTATCTGTGTATCCTTTTTTTTTGACTTTTGCCTGACCTATTTCGAGCATTTTACGCGATATATCAATACCAGTAATCTTTGCAGGATTAAGTTTCATAGCTGCTATTGCAAGATCGCCTGTACCTGTTGCAACATCAAGAATATCAGGTGATTTATATGATTTTGAGATGATCTTTATTACTCTTTTCCGCCAGAGCCGGTCAATATTAAATGAAAGAAAATGATTCAGGAAATCATACCGCCATGCTATAGAATCAAACATCGATTCAACTGCAGCTTTTTTCCCTCCATCTGATTTCATGGTCTGATTTTCCATTATTTTATAAAAAACCAAAGATAGAATTAATTTGAAAGCGGGATTCGGCACTTAATTTCACTCTGTACAATCAATTAGGCAAATCTCTTATCCGATTGTTTTTACCTCATCTCTCTCCCGATAACTAACTATCGGGACTCTTCTCCCAGAAGTTACTCTTTATACATATCTTTTTAATGTCACTGAACGTTAATTGTCACATGCATTGATTTTTTCAATATTCATATGTTATTATCCCGGGTTTATTATATTAACCCGTTTTTCATAATTATATTCTTATTATAGATTAGGAGATCCTTCACTGCGTTCGGGATGACATTGTTTAGTTTGGCATAGCTTTTGGGAGGGAAGCAGGGGCGTTTAGATTTCACATTATTGCCCTACAAGAATACTTATTCTAAACGCCCCTGCTTCCCTCCCCCTGTAAATTAAAATAATTTGTCATCCCGAACGCAGTGAGGGATCTTATCAACAAATAAAAACCATAATCTGAAATATCTTTGTCAACTGAACTTCAGTTTGAATTAAATACATTTTAATTAAAAGTTGGAATCAGGAACCTTAGTTATATCTGGTACTTATTGGGGGTGATGTAAATAAAAAAAAGAGGGTGGCCGTAATGGACAAAAGAGTGGGTGTATCCAAAAAAAATAATTTCTACTTTTACATGAAATAAAATCAAATATGATGAATAAAACAATATTGATCACTGGTGCAACAACAGGTTTCGGAAAAGCGACCGCTCTCAAATTTGCTGAAAATGGATATAACATAATAATTACAGGAAGAAGAAAGACGCTACTGGATGAACTCGAAAATGAACTCCATGAAATTGGAAAATCAAAAGTCCTTTCACTGAATTTTGATGTCAGAAAAAAAGAGGAGGTCAAATCGGTTCTCGGAAGTCTTCCTGAAAAGTGGAAAAAGATTGATATTCTGGTAAACAATGCCGGTCTGGCAGCAGGACTCAGTCATATCCAGGATGGCGATACGGATGACTGGGACAGGATGATTGACACAAATGTTAAAGGACTGCTGTTTGTAACAAGGGCAGTTGCACCGCTAATGGTCGCCAGGAACAAAGGTCATATTTTCAACATCGGTTCAATTGCAGGCAAAGATACATATGAAAACGGGAATGTATATTGCGCTTCAAAATTTGCCGTTGATGCACTTTCAAAATCAATGCGTATTGATATGCTTAAAAATAATATAAAAGTGACCCTTATCGCCCCCGGAATGGCAGAAACGGAGTTTTCAATCGTTCGTTTCAAAGGTGATGAGCAAAAAGCTAAAAATGTTTATAAAGGTATTACTGCACTTACCGCCGGTGATATTGCCGATGTTATATACTATTGTGCTACCTTGCCTGACCATGTCTGCATAAATGAAATTGTAATCACTCCTACACAGCAGGCAGGCGTGAATCATAGTTTCAGGGTACTTACTCCATAAACTCCTGATCTTTTAGTACCTGTAAAAATATTTTTGAGAAATAAATGTTATCTTCCTTTTTATATCTGACGTCAGTAAAGACCTGTGCAAGAGTTTCTTTATTATTCTCACTTACAAATTGTTTTGAATCTGTTCTTTCCTCCTTCGCTTTATAGTATTTTTCAATATCTTCTCCGGAATAATCGGCATAAGTCTCCTTATGAATTATTCCTTCCAGAGGCAGTCTGTCAACCTGCTCAGGCTCTTCTGCCGGCCATCCGACTGTAACGGTCGTAACTGGTACAACCCCTTTTGGAAGTCTCAATAAATCAACGATTTTATGAGCATTATAAGTTGTTGTGCCTAAGTAACATATTCCTAATCCTTTGGATTCTGCCGCTATACATACGGTTTGGGCAACAAGCAAAGCATCAATTGCAGCTGTCATAAAAGAAAGAAAATTATCATAGCCAGGTTTGGCTTTTTTCAGAAGACACCACTTGTTAAACCTGTTGAAATCCGCACAGAATGTCAGAACTACAGGAGCTTCTGTAATCATCTTCTGATTAAAATGAAGAGGTGCAAGTTCATTTTTCTTTTGTTCATCCCTTGTTATGATAATACTGTAAACCTGCATATTCCCTGTTGTGGAAGCGCGGCAACCCATCAGAAGCAGTTCATTAAGAAGCTTATCATCAACAGGCTCAGAGGAATATTTCCGTATTGTCCTGCGATCCAGCAGTATATCTGAAATATTTGTCATTTTCTTATGTTAGAGAATATTATACAAAGTAAGTAAATTCATATAAAACCTGTCGGCTGATGCAAATGATTTTAATATCTTAGCATGAAGCTTAAAAAACTCATCCCTTTCATTGAAGGAGTACAGAAAATTATTATTGCTTTTTAGGAGAATTTTCTTTAACCTTGAAATGGAATCATGGATTGAGGATTACACATTTAAAAACAGTGCTTTAGTATTAATATCAAAAAGAAACAAATCATGAGCAGACCAGTTACACTCTTTACAGGTCAATGGGCAGATATGCCATTTGAGACTATGTGCCAAAAGGCTAAATCATTTGGTTATGACGGCTTGGAAATAGCTTGCTGGGGTGACCATTTTGAGGTTAATAAAGCTGATGAAGCTTATTGCCGTAAAAAGAAAGAGACACTTGAAAAGTATGGACTTAAAGTATTTGCAATCGCTAACCACCTTGTGGGTCAGGCTGTTTGTGACCAGATCGATGAAAGACACAAGAGCATTTTACCTGATTATATATGGGGTGAAGGGAATCCTGAAAATGTGAGGAGAAGAGCTGCAGATGAAATGATACGCACTGCTGAAGCAGCCAGAAGGTTGGGAGTCGATATTGTTACAGGTTTTACAGGAAGTTCAATCTGGCATCTTCTGTATTCATTTCCCTCCGTTCCGGCATCTATGATTGATAAAGGATATTCGGATTTTGCAACTCGCTGGCTACCAATCCTGGACAAATTTCATAAACTCGGTATTCGCTTTGCACTCGAAGCACATCCTACTGAAATTGCTTTTGATATAGCATCAGCACAGAAAGCTGTGAAAGCAATTAATAATCATCCAGCATTCGGTTTTAATTTCGACCCCTCTCATTTTGGCTATCAGGGTGTTGATTATGTGAAATTTATCTACACCTTCGCTGAGAAGATTTTCCATGTACACATGAAAGATGCAGGGTGGTCAAAAGTACCGACGGATGCAGGAGTATTCGGTGGCCATACTGAATTTGGAACTCTTGGTCGGTATTGGGATTTCAGAAGCCTTGGCCATGGAAACATAATCTTTGAGGAAATAATCAGGGCATTAAATTCGATCAGTTATAATGGACCGTTATCGGTTGAATGGGAAGATAGCGGTATGGACAGGGAATTCGGAGCAAAAGAGGCATGCGAATTTGTTCGTAAGGTTGACTTCCCTTCTTCAAATATTGCATTTGATGCAGCTTTTGAAAAAAAATGAACCGGCAAATAACTTAATCTTAATCTCGATCTTAACCTTAACCTTAACCTCAACCTCAACCTTAACCTTAACCTTAACCTCAACCTCAACCTCAACCTCAACCTTAACCTTAACCTTAATATGGAGACTATAAATAAAACTCAATTGTTCAATGCAAGCTGTGTTGCATTAGTTGTTACTGCATTAGCCTTTGCCACAAGAGGTTCTTTTGTACAGGCATGGGCAACTGAATTCAATCTTACTCATACTGAAGTAGGATGGATTGTGGGAACTGCATTCTGGGGATTTACACTAGCCATGGTTTTTGGCGGACCATTGGTTGATATCATTGGTATAGGAAGGATCATTTCCATTGCTTTCTTATGTCATGTTGCAGGAATAATTCTTACTATTGTAGCAACAGGTTTCTGGTCGCTGTTCATCTCCACTTTGTTGGTTGGTATTGCTAACGGCAGTGTTGAGGCTGCATGCAATCCTTTGATAACCAGTATGTATACGGATCAAAAAACACGTAGATTGAACCGTTTTCATGCATGGTTCCCTACAGGTATTGTTATTGGTGGGCTCATTGTTTTTCTTTTTAACAAGATAGGACTTGTAAACTGGCGTTATGCGATGGGCATAATGCTTCTGCCGACATTTGCATACGGATATATGTTTCTTAATAAGAAATTTCCCCAAACTGAAAGAGTTGTTTCCGGATTTAGCTATAAAGACATGTTAAAAGCGTGTGTAAGTCCATTATTTATTTTTATGGCTTGCTGTATGATATTAACTGCAGGAACAGAACTGGGGACAAATCAATGGATTGCGGCATTACTGGCAAATGTTTCTCATAATCCTATTCTACTCCTTGTTTGGATTTCGGGTATAATGGCACTGACCCGTCAGTTTGGAGGTACATTGATCCATAATTTCAAATCGACCGTCGTATTATTAACATCATCAATTCTGGCATTTATCGGATGTATTCTGATGGGTTATACCGGCGGAGCAATGGTTTTTGCTTCAGCAGGAATATTTGCTTTGGGAGTGGCCTTTTTCTGGCCATCAATGCTGGGATTTGTATCCGAAAATATCCCTCAGAGTGGCGCTCTGGGTCTTGCAATTATGGGTGGCATCGGATTCCTCGGTGGCGCAATAGCCCAGCCTGTTCTTGGTGCAATTTTTGATGCTCAGACTTTCGCAGCAGTACCTGCAGGACAAACAGTAGCCACACTAAAATCGGCTCTTGCGGGAACCAGTGAAGCAGCAACATGGGCAGCAGCCCAATTAACAGGTGGTGAACATACGTTAAGATTTGTTGCAGTCGTGCCGGCAGTATTGATTATCTCCTTCGTATTCCTGCATATATGGAAGAGAAAACATGTTTAGAATAAGACAAAAGATAAAAGTAAAAAGATAAAAGTAATGAAGGTTGCTGATTACAGGTTGCTTATTCAGTAAAAGGCAAATAATAAACAGCAACAAGTAACAAGCAACATCCAACAAAATAATAAGACAAAAGATATATTTATAAAGACAAAAGTATATAGTATGAAAAAGATTAAAATGGGTATGATCGGTGGGGGGATTGGGGCCTTTATCGGTGACGCACATCGCCGTGCATCAAGAATATGCAACGATTTCGAACTAGTTGGCGGAGTGTTTGATGCAGATTATGAAAAAAGCAGACAATTTGCACAAAATGAAGGTATCATTGCTGAAAGATGTTATAGAAGCGTTGATGACCTTATCAAATATGAGTCTGCCATGCCTTCTGATTCCCGTATGCAGGTTGTTGCAATAGTTACTCCCAATGCTCTGCATTTTCCTTTTGCAAAAAATCTTCTGGTCGCAGGATTTCATCTGGTTTGCGAAAAACCAATGACTATGACCGTTAAGGAAGCAGAAGAACTGGAGAAACTGGTTGAGGAAAAGAAACTCACATTTGCATTAACTCATACCTATACAGGTTATCCCATGATCAGGCAAATGAGAGATATAATATCAAAAGGATTGCTTGGTACGATCCAGCGAATTGATGCCCAGTATTACCAGGGTTGGATCAATTCAATAATTCATGGGACAGGCAGCAGGATAACGGGAGTCTGGAGACTCGATCCGAAACATGCAGGTGAAAGCAGCTGCATGGGTGATATAGGAGTGCATGCCTTTAATCTTATTGAATACACCACAGGACTTGAAGTGAAAGAAGTTCTTTCTGATCTTAATCCTGTCAAAGAAAATATCCCGCTTGATCTCGATGGAACAGTTTTGCTACGTTTCAGTAAAAACCTTAAAGGAGTTATCAGAGCCAGCCAGGTCTGCGGTGGCGAAGAGAATAATCTTACAATTGCAGTCTATGGATCAAAATCCAGCCTTAAATGGGCACAGGAGAATCCAAATTATCTCTACATGCTTAGTGATACCGAACCCACAAAAATATTTAAACCTGCTCATGGATATAATGATCAGCTTGCCGAGAGCAGTCATACAATGCCTTCAGGTCATCCGGAAGGAATATATGAAGCTCTTGCCAACATATATAAAGGAACTGCAAAATCCATAAGAGGTGAAAAATTCACTCCCGGTGAATTTCCCACTGTTCATGACGGAGTCAGAGGAATGAAGTTCATTCATGCAGTTGTAGATTCTAATAAGGGAGGAAATATCTGGATTAAAGTACGATAAGATAAAAGACAAAAGGAAAAAGACAAAAGTAGGGACATGCCATGGCATGTCCTCTTTTAAGTAACAAAAGGGATTAAGATTCTGTGTTTTCTTTTTCATCAGGATCAAGCCAGATAACCTTTTGTTCGGGTATATGAGGCTGACCAATAATATCTTTGTATAGATCAGGTCTTCTGGCTTTTAAGTACCTGTAGCCTCCGGCCTGGGTAAGTTTTTCAGGCGTTAATGTTGCCGTAACAAAAT
Source organism: Bacteroidales bacterium (assembly GCA_049792755.1). Taxonomy (GTDB): domain Bacteria; phylum Bacteroidota; class Bacteroidia; order Bacteroidales; family VadinHA17; genus LD21. Next base: position 21,323 of record JBARBF010000015.1, read on the forward strand.
CATCACCTAATGTCCGGCATTCGGCAATGATGTCTCCAAATGGATCTATGATCATTGAGCACCCATTCTTTAACTGGTCATCGTCCATACCTATCGGATTTGAAAACACAACATAAATACCATTATCATATGCCCTGGATGGAAGCCATTTCATAAGCCAGTCTCTCCCCTTTAAACCATCAAATTCTAACCTGAGCGAGGTAGGATCATCTTCCCTGTCAGCCCATAATTTCGGATCAACAAAACCGGCACCAGGACGTGTAGATGGAGTACACATAGTCACATGCGGCATAAAGATGATGTCAGCTCCCATAAGAGCAGTTGCCCGGACATTCTCAATGATGTTGTTATCATAACAGATCAAAATTCCGCATTTCCAGCCATGAAGATCGAAAATACAATACTTATCACCAGGAGTCAGAAAAGGGTTTATGAACGGATGCAGTTTTCTGTAACTCGCAACTAATCCATTTTTATTCACGCACACATAAGCCTTATATAATTTACCCTCTGAGTCTTTCTCAAACAAGCCGGCCAGGACAAAAATTTTATTCGTTGCTGCAATCTCTGTAAGCTTTTTGATACTCGGTCCTTCAGGGATAAACTCTGCAAGATCTGTCATCTCTTCCCGGGATAGATGCCTGGCAAATGAATAACCTGTAACTGAACATTCATGAAAGGCTATAGCCTGGGATCCCTCACAGGCAGCCTTCTTTGCCAGAGTTCCAATTCTCGAAAGATTGAATTCTTTGTCGCCGCTCCGGTTTTCAAACTGGGCAGTTGATATTTTGATTTTATCCATAATCACATCCAATCAAAATGCTTACCGGACAGATTTTTTTACTTTTTCTTTTTAAGAAGCAAAAATCCGACAGCGCCGACTACAACAACAGCTCCGACAACAATTGCTACTGTCGTAACAGGACTTTTTCCTTTCTTATTATCCTCAACCGGATAATAATAAGTTGGCTTGGCATTGGTATCCATGTTGACTGTATCCTTCTTTGGTTTTGGCTGCTCCTGTCCTACTATCACATTCAAACCTCCCAGCAGGAGGAGCATTGTCATCGAAAAGACTAAAACTGATTTTTTCATCATGTAAATATTTAAATATTAATTAAACTTCTATTACGATTTTTTTCATTTTACCCTTAGTGTTACTTTGTGTGCACTTTGCGACCTTTGTGGTTAAAGAAAACTTTTATACCACAAAGGAACACAAAGGTTATCACCAAGGATCACAAAGGATTACCTGTGTCACCTAATTGTATTTGCCAGTTCATCATATTTCTTTGCTATGTCAGGATTTGATCTCCTGTAGGTATCAGCCATTGCAATAATTGCAGGTTTGAATCTGGGGTTCATATCAAGACATGTTGTAAGTAATTCACGTGCTTTTATAACATCCTTGTCAATCAATAATTCAGAAATTCCGACATAAGCTTCAAAATACTTTTTGTCAGCCTCAATTACTCTTTTGTAGTATTTTATTGCCTCATCAATCCTGTTCTTTGATCTGGCTATATTTCCAAGGTACATAAGTATCGGCCCGAAATCGGGATTTAACTCCAATCCGGCTTTTAAAAGTGAATCAGCTTTCAGATACAGTCCATCGTTATATAAAGCAGCCGCAAAATTATAAAAAATCATTTCATCACGATCATCAATTTTTAATGCTCTTTTATAATACCCTATCGCTTCCTTGTTTTTACCCTCATTAAGAGCAACATAACCAGCAAATGCATCCTTCGATTTCCTTTTGATTATTGCACAGACCGGTACTTTGTCTGCATATATTATATGTATTGAGTTTTCAGGAGGCCAGATTTTATTTCTCAGCTGGAAAGGTGATATATACCTGTTTGCCACAATGGCGTAATCCCAATCAGACTGGCTTCTTTCTTCGTACCTGAAATATGAAGTTTCAATTTCAGGATTTTTTCTGAACTGCCATTCAACCGAATATGTTGCCTTGACTTTAATACGCTGGACAGACTCGTTGTCTTTGAGATAGTCAATCAGCCACTTTGACGCTCCGGTCTGACTAACATAGTAATAATCTGTTTCATAATTCGAATAGGCTCCTTTTAATCCTCCAACCAGCTGATTATAATATAAATAATAAAATTGAGGATTGCTTATCATGAATTTTAATGGATGGATTGCCAGTACTCCTATAAAAATCACAAATCCCCATTTTAAATATCTGCCTTTTAAGGACTCATAAAAGTGATAATAACCTGTTGAGGCCAGTAGTACTATCCCGGGATAAATAAAAAGAAACTGTCTCCATGAGGAATAAGTATTTGATTTCTCAAAAACCACAAAAACAAGGGGTAATACAACTGTAAAAACCACAAAACCCAGTAATTGTTTTTTTTCGGCATTAAGATTAGCCTTTGGGATAATACTGAAAAACACCAGACCAGCTGAAATTATAACTGGAATTGTTATAAACATCGATTTAGGAAGGTAGTACCAGGGCATAAAATCGGACCATTCGACTTTTCCTTCAAATATCTGACGGAATGTGGAAGGAAAATGAGCCATTACCCTGTAGGATTCCACGACATTCCTTACAGGCCCCTGAAGTGCATATGGCCAAAGCAATATGCTTAAAAACCAGGAAACGGCAGCGATGCAAAAAATCCAAATGACCTTTTTCCTTAATTCAATAAAATCAATTTTTCTTTCGCCGAGGTACTTAATCAGATAAAAAATGAATATGAAAAAAAACATATAACAAATCAATAACAATCCTCCAGCTCTTATACTTAACGAAAAAGCAACACTGGCTGTGAGTAAAATAATATCACTATAAGAATTTTTCCTGCCCGATACCAGAAATTTAAGCAGGAAAAAAGTGCTCGCAATATAGGCCAGCGCAAATGGAATATCCTTAAGGTTATTTTGTGTGTGACCCATGAATGTTGGCGAGATTGCAAACAGTACAAGGACAAGAATTCCGGTCTTATAATCAGCCAGCCATATTGCAAAGAGTGCTGTTATTAAAATTGTGAGCCAGCCGGCAATGGAACTCATGATATGCCGGAAACCATATACATCTTCAATATTAAACCACTTAATAAGAATTGTTACAAGGTTGTCGTACGACTGGCCATAATACTTCAGGTTGGTTACCGGAGTATTAAGAGCTGACTGATCTTCCCCATGTGATGCAAAATAGTTATAAACTGAAACAGAATGATTGTAGTGTAGTACTTCATCACATGTGATGCCCGCATTTTTGCTTAGAATCAGCATGAGAACCAGAAGAAATGCAGAGGAAAAATTAAAAATATATTTTAATCTTGTCTCATTCATCATTTTCCCTCACCGGCATCATAGAATTTTTTGACAAAGTATAAAGGACGATTCTGTGTTTCCTTATAATTTCTGTACATATACTCGCCAAGTATTCCAAGGAATACCAGCTGAATAGAACCCAGAAAATAGATACTGAGAAGTGTTGATGACCATCCTATTACTGCAAAACCATATGCTTTGGCTATTAATACGTAAATGCCGGCACACATAAAAACGAGGGTTCCGAGTGACCCCAGTATCAGGCAGAATCTTATCGGAAACCTTGAGAATGAAAAAATTGCATCTGCTGCAAGTATCAGGAGCTTGCGGAAGCTCATCTTGGGATCTCCTTTGAACCGGTCATCTCTCACAAATTCAACATAGCCCTGCCTGAAGCCGATAAAAGTCCTGAGACCAGGAATATATCTGACTTTTTCTTTCATAGACAGTAGTGCATCAACAGCTTCCTGCTTCATCATGGAATAATTTCCTGTATTCTCCATATTTTTTATTTCACCAATATGTTTAAACAGAAGATGAAATAAGACAGCATAAAGGACCCGGCTGTTTTTGCCTTTTCTACCGGTTCTCTTTCCGCTTACAACATCATAATTTTCTTCCATGATCTTTCTGTACATTTTGCCCAGCATCTCGGGAGGATCCTGAAGGTCTCCATCCATCATAGCAACCAGGTCGCCTTTGGAATATGTGAGTCCGGCAGTATATGCAGCCTGATGGCCGAAGTTCTTTGAAAGCGACAGTACTTTTATATGATGATTCTTTTTCTGCCAGATAAGAATTTTGTCGAGACTCTGATCGGTACTTCCGTCATCAACAAATATCACCTCATAATCGGCTATAAATGATTCAATAGCTGAAATTGTCCTGCTAACGAGTTCATCAATCAGCCTTTCTTCGTTAAATATGGGTATTACCAGTGATAGCATATATATTATTTACTCCACTTAAAAAAGGAACATAATAAAGTCCCTATTCTTTACTTTTGCCTTAGTGTTACTTTGTGTTTTACTTTGTGATCCTTAGTGGTTAATTTTTTTTACCACAAAGGTACACAAAGGTTATCACGAAGGTTCACTAAGGACATTTTTGAGAGCCTCGATGAGAGAAACAATTATTGCTTTAATCTTCCAAGTGCAAATTCAGCTTCATCCTTAAGTTCAGTGTTTGAAACCAGTTCTCTTATAGTCTGAACAGAATAATCTGAACCCATCCAGCTGAGTTCGCGAAGAAGAAGTTTTTTTGAATCAATGGTAGCTTTATTGTCCCGAAGAACTTTAACCATCCTCTTCTCTATGTTCAGCAAACCCTGTTCATCACCTGCAATGCTCCTTAAGTAACTCTGTATGCAGGAAAGGTATTTAGTACTCTTTTCTATTTCATAATTCCCGATATTGTCGAACGCTTCATCGAGTGTCATCTCTTTAAAGTGATGACGAAGCACAACTCCTGCAGCGTTTGGAAAATCCCAGGGAACTTTCTGTGTAACATCCCCGGTAGCAGCCCATTCAGCGCCTCTCTGCAGAGTTGTAATAAAACCCGCGCAATGCATCGACGGTCCGCCGCCTTCATCGGCGTGGCCCATTGTAGTATGGAAAATTCTCCCTTTGCCGAAAGTAATAGTCATAAGAACCGGTTCATCCCTCATTGTACCTCCGCCTGCAGCGCTGTCAGCAAATGCAGTAGCCAGGATTTGCATGTTTTTGGCTGGCCCGCGCAACTGACTGTACAATTCATCAGATCCATGTAACCATTCTACGGGAAGGCCTCTGGTTATCGGATGATCGGCTATCCTGGTCCTGACTAAAAACTCTCTTCTCTTACCATGAGAGCCGCCGGTACCTGCAGAAGTATCAGTAACAAGTACGTTATTCTTATAATAAACATATGGACCGTTTTTCTGATTACGATCGCCCCATCCTCCCAAACCGGACATTTCGTTATATTCCTTCCATTCCGGAAAGGAATTATCTGCAGCATGGTATAATACAACCCCTCCTCCGCTTCTTACATATTCAACGAACGCATTGTTAGTTTTTTCTGACCATGAATCACCGTTATAGTCTATAACAACCAGTTTGTATTTTGAAAAATCGGGATTGAAAGTTTTCATATCTCCGCCTTTATCAGGAGTAGTCACTATCTCCGCTGAAAACAAACCAGTTTCTTCAAGTATCTGTTTCAGAACAGGAGAACTGGCTTTCCAGTTATGATTATTCTGACCTGTTATAATCAGGGTTTTGTATCCGGTTTTATTTTTACATCCGGGAAAGAATGTTAATAAACCTGCTGCAATTATAAAAAGTAAATATATTTTTTTCATATCGGTTTCTGCTTAAACTGTTTGTAATGACCATGGCTGACGATAAGGGCGGCTCAGCAGGCGCGAAGCCTTTGCATTGCCGATTATTTCTTCTTTTTCAGGATCCCATTTAATAGATTGTCCGGTTGTCATTGCAATTTCGCCCAGCAAGGCAACAGATATCGCCCGGTAAGCCACTTCAACAGGTGCTATTGCCGGTTTCCCCGATTTAACACAATCAACAAAATTCTGCCAGTGATTCTCGCTCTTGTATAAATGAATCTCCTTCTCTCCTATGACCTCATTGAGGATTTTTGGATCAGAAGCTGATATCACATCTCCACGATCAACATGAATCCAGCCCAGGTCGCCATGCCATGTAGTTCCCATACCAAGAGGCATCCGTGAGGCATTTGCCACCCGCATTTCAATTCCGTTCGCATATTTGCACAGAAAATCATATTCAACAGGAACATTAAAAATTCCTTCTACCGGATAGATACCTTTACCGGATATTTCAACCGGACCTGTATGTTCAAGTCCTGCTCCCCAATTGGCGATATCGATATGGTGCCCTGCCCAGTCGGTCAGCTGACCTCCGGAATAATCAAGTATCCATCGCCAGTCCCAATGAGAAACCCCACGGTACGGTACTTTCAATGCCGGTCCAAGCCACATATCCCAGTTCAGCTCGGAAGGAACAGGTTTTACAGGTGGAGTTCCAATTCCTTTGTTACCATCAGGAAGTCCCACTTCAATATATTTTATTTTGCCTGCCCTGCCATTTATAGCCAGTTCTGCTCCACGATGAAAGTTTGCAAGAGATCGCTGCCAACTGCCTGTCTGCCAGATAATCTTGTTACTTTTTACAGCATTAACTATATTCTGTCCATCTTTTATGGTCCGACATATTGGCTTTTCACCGTAAACATTTATTCTTTTATTTGCGGCAGCTGAATATATGATCCCATGCCAGTGATCAGGAAGGGCAATTGAAACAGCGTCAAGTTTTTCCTTTTCCAGAAATTCACGGTAGTCGCTATATGACCGGCAATTACTGTTTTTGTAAGAAAGGTCAACAGTTGCCTTGGCTTTAGCCAGATGAAGAGCATCCACATCGCAGACTGCTACGAATTGAACTGCATCTTTTAGCTTCAGAAAGTCGAGCATATTGCTCATACCCTGCGACCCGGCGCCAATAGAACCAATCACTAACCGATCGCTTGGAGAAATTCTTCTTCCCAATCCAAGGGCTGAAGAAGGAATGATTTGCGGAAGTACAAAAGTTCCCGCGACAAGTGCTGCTGATCTTTTAACGAAATCTCGTCTTGATGATTTGTTTGCCATAATAAAATATTTAAAATATACCGTCGAGTAAAACTTAAATATTAAGTGGTTAAAGGAGTGCCGGGTACAGGTGTTTCGAATATCATATCAACAGGGCCCATCTCAATTTTTTTCGGGCCCAGATCCATATCGGATTTGAGTATCTCATCCCAGGTAATGAGCCTGCCGGTATAAGCTGCCGTCCTTCCCATTATTGCAGTTAATGTCGAATATGCTGTTTGTTCTGCTTCATTTACGTAATTACCTGTTCGTATAGCATGAACAAGATGCATATGTTCCTGTACATAGGGAGGAATCTTAACAGCATTTGTTGCATTTCCGTTCTCATCTTTCGGATATTCAAACTGCCATTTTATTTTGCCTTTAAGATCATATACAATGTTGGCACAATTTGTATAACCTTCTGTTCCCATGATAATCTCTCCTGTTCCATTCGCACAACTGTCAATCTGGCGACACATGCTGTGGGAGCTCACACCAGTACCATAATCAAAATCTATACTGAAGAAATCATATTGATCGCCGGTAACTCTTCGCGCTCTACCTCCATATCCAATTGCTTTTTCAGGGTATTTACCAAGGAACCAGTTGATCACATCTATGTTATGTACATGAGTATCAAGAATATGATCACCACTTAACCAGCAGAAATTGTTCCAGTTACGGATCATGTATTCCATATCGTTCCATCCTTTTTCCCGTTCACGTAACCACACATGATCCTGGTTCCAGTAGGCTTTAGCTGAGGTTATTGTTCCAATAGCGCCACCGGCAACCTGCTTATAAGTTTCAATATAATCTACCTGATGACGGCGCTGTGTACCTGTTACAACACACAATCCAATTGCTGCTGCTTTCTTTGCGGTAGTAATTATCGATCGTATACCGACAGGATCAACAGCCATTGGTTTTTCAAGAAATGCATGTTTATTATTCTGAACTGCCTCAAGAAAATGTTCTGGACGAAATTTGCACGGTGTTGCCAGAATGACCACATCAACCTCAGGAAGAGCCATAAGCTTTTTATAACCGTCAAGTCCCACAAAACAATTTTCCTCCGGTATTGGAAGCTTGAAGGATGCAAATCTCTCACGACATGCATCAATCTTATCCTGAAAAACATCAGCAAGTGCAACAAGTTCCAGATCGGGCCCTGCACTTATGAAATTTATCGCCGCTCCTGTTCCTCTGGCACCGCAACCAACAAGTCCGGCTTTTAATTTTTTACCTTTTGGTGCGCCCTTAAGTATTGGAGGTAGACCCAATATATTATCATCCGGCCTCCTTTTACATGCTTCAATCAAAGCTCCGGCACCTGCTATTCCAAGACTTGCAAGCGCTGTTCTGCCAATGAATTTTCTTCTGTCAATATTCTGCATATAATTACTGTTAATATCCTCCTTTTATTTCCCAAACGAGCTGTCAGCCTCACAAACCACCCTGAACCCCACATCAATACAATCGGAATACCACCATATACTCTTTGGCATCTGTGGGTCAGTTACAAGCCACGCCTTTGTCCTGGTGAAATCACGCGATGCACATCGCACATCCCTGGCATCGCTTTTAAATGAACCTCCCCTTATCACATGTTCCAGCCCGTCTGCAGGACCACGAGGATTTACGGCTTCTGCTGTATCTGATTTATAGGTATCGGATGAATAGAAATCAAGACAAAACTCAGCAACATTTCCGAGCATGTTTTTAAGTCCGAATGGATTTGCCTTTACAAACTGAGGTTCTTCTGTCCTGAATTTACTGTTTACTTTATAGACCACCCTGGATGCAATTCCGGCAGTATCAGGACCAAATATTTTCTTTAATATTCCTATAGATGAAAAATCTTTTGGGTTTCCGGGGAAGAAATAGGGAGTTTCAGTTCCCCCCCTGCAGGCATATTCCCATTCAGCTTCAGTCGGTAATCTGTACTTTTTGCCTGTGACTTTTGACAACCATTGACAATAGACGTTTGCAGCATGCCATGTCATCGTAATTGCGGGTCTGGATCCTTTTCCCCAACCCTGGTCAGGGGCGCCCCATGGGGGAGTCGCACCGCTGATAGCATCAACATTCTTTCTTGTAACTATCTGTCCCTCTGTTCTTCCCTGTGAACCTGTTGCCCTGAAAAATGCCAGGTACTCATCCCAGCTAACTTCAGTTTTGCCTATCCAGAATTTTGAAAGAGATACTTTCCTTACAGGACCCTCATCTTTTTTACGTAACGGCTCATTTCCAGGGCTACCCATTAAAAAATTTCCGCCCGGAATTGCCACCATATCAAACGATACATTTGAACTGGGTATTTTTTCATTGAAATCCTCAAATTTTTCAACCCTGGCAGGTTCAAGATAAAGAGCCTGATTTACTGTTACGTTGACGCCAAAATTGGTATTATGAGCATGAAGGTCATTTTTATCAAAATGACCAACATTAAGATGACAGTTAATGCAGCTTAAGGGCTCTTTGCTGGTTACATAAAAAAGGTGAGCATTGCCTCCATCCACCGACAGTTTTACGGGAAAAAGGTTCTGATGGCACCCGAGACATGATTTCTCATAAACGAAACCTTTAACATTTTCCAGTATTTTTTTTTCCTGCCAGTTAATCCTGGCACTATCCTTGAAAAAATAACCGTACACATCCTTGAATCCATGTTTTGCCTTGGCAAAAATATATCCATGCCCTTCCGGAGGAAGGTGACAATCAACACAATGGACAATACTTCCTGTTCGATTATTGTAATGTGGAGACAATTTCCAGTTCTGATCGGCGATCGGATGAATGTGGCATGAGATACAATATTTATCGGAAGAGGTATAAGATAATACTGCTTTACCTGATTTCAGAAATACCAGGCATATTAAAAACCCGGCAAGAATGAGCCAGAACTTTGTCCTTCGTTTAACATAAGACTGACTTCTATAATTATTTAAATTCATTTCCCCGGTTAAGATTCAAATAATACTTGCTAAAGTTAATTGTTTGTCTGACTTCATGGTAAAAATTAAGTTACTTTTTCGTCTTAAAATAAATAAGAAAACTTGCCATATAGATAAAATGGAGGACATAATGAATGAAGTAGAGACGCCCAAATTGGGCGTCTCTACGGGCTTATCATAAATGTAAGATCAAAATGTTGACAAATAAATTGCATCATCGGTTTAATTATTCGCATAAATATTATCTTTGACGTTAAGATTGTTTTTAGAATGAAAAATATATTTTTGTACAATAATATTATTGAATCAATATGAAAAAGTTTGCTGTTATACTTCTTGTTACTTTTGTTACTGCAATTGTTATCAGTTCCTGCAATAAGAAGGAATGCCCTGCTTATTCAAAGGGTCATGCAAAGGCTAATACTGAGCAGACAGGCAAGAATGTCTGAGTTCTGCTTTGTTCTTTTGACTCATCCAACTTTGTAAGTTAGCAAAAAATGAAAAAGCTGCTTATATTAGCGGTATTAGTTTTATTTGGTACTATATCATCGTTTGCACAGGGTGAACTGAATGAGCAGCAGAAAGTTTTTATCCGCAACGAAAAATCATTTGCCATTCTTCTGAACAGTGATGGCTTTGGTCTCAGTTACCGTGGGGCTAAAAGAATTGATTACCGAAATAAAAACTTATTTGAAATAGATGCCGGAAATCTGAAGTTAGCAAAAGAATACAAACAATCGAGTCAAAGTGTTCAGGGCGGGGCTTTTATTTTTGGTAAGCTCAATTCGACGTTCTACCTGAGATCAGGCATAGGACGTCAACATGAACTTTTCAAAAAAGCCGACCTTGGTGGAATAGCTGTCAGATATTTCTATTCGGCCGGACCAGTTTTGGCAATATACAAACCGATCTATTACAAAGTCTTGCATCTCCTTCCTGGAAATGAATATGAAATTGTAGAGGAAAAATTTGATGCTTCTATCGCTTCCTCCCAGGATATTTACAGCAGAGCTTCCTTTTTAAAAGGCCTTGATGAAACAAAAGTTATGCCCGGATTATACGCTAAAGGAGGATTTAATTTTGAATATAGCAAACAGGACAAGGTAATTCACGCAATAGAATTCGGTGCACAGGTCAATGCTTTTCCTAAGAAGATTCCAATAATGGCCGGTCCCGATAATAAAGCAATATTTTTTTCACTCTTTGTCAGTTACAGGTTTGGAATAATATTAGACCCTCTTGATCCTGAATCAAATAAACTTTCAAATATCTTCAGGAGAAAAAAGAATAATTGATCTTTTTTAGTTCTTGACTTTTCCGGGGAAAATATTATTTTTGTGAGTCAATTTATTAACTAATTAAGGAAACAGAAATGTCAAAAATTAAAGTAGGTATCAACGGTTTTGGCAGGATCGGCCGACTGGCCTTCAGGGCTGCCTTGAAGAGGAATGATATAGAAATTGTCGGAATCAACGACCTCCTCGAAGTGGAATATATTGCATATATGTTAAAATACGACACTGTTCATGGCAGATTCGATGGAAAGGTTGAAGTTAAGGACGGCAAGCTCGTTGTAAACGGCCAGAGTATCCGTATAACTGCCGAGAAAGAACCATCAACTCTGAAATGGAATGAGGTAGGCGCTGAGTATGTAATCGAATCCACAGGTCTTTTTCTTACAAAGGAAAGCACAATGGGTCATATCACCGCAGGCGCAAAGCGTGTGGTAATGTCAGCTCCTTCAAAAGATGATACCCCGATGTTTGTGATGGGTGTTAATCACGAAAAGTATAAATCAGATATGCAGTTTGTATCAAATGCATCGTGTACGACAAACTGTCTTGCCCCGGTTACAAAGGTACTACATGACAATTTCGGAATTATTGAAGGGCTCATGACAACCGTTCATTCAACCACAGCAACACAGAAAACAGTTGATGGTCCTTCCAAGAAAGACTGGAGAGGAGGTCGTGCTGCTTCCGGAAATATAATTCCATCATCCACAGGTGCAGCAAAAGCTGTAACAAAAGTAATACCCGAACTGAAGGGCAAGCTTACCGGTATGTCTTTCAGGGTTCCGACCCTGAACGTTTCAGTTGTGGACCTTACCTGCCGTCTCGAGAAACCAGCCAGCTACGATGCTATCAAAAAAGCAATGAAGACAGCTGCTGATGGTCCTCTCAAAGGAATTCTCGGGTATACGGAAGATGCTGTAGTTTCCAGCGATTTTATCGGTGATTCACACACTTCAATCTTCGATGCCGGAGCAGGTATTTCTCTTAACGACAACTTTGTTAAAGTAGTAGCCTGGTACGATAATGAGTGGGGATACTCCTGCAAACTTCTCGACCTCATTGCTTACATGAACACCGTGAAGTAATATTTTAACTTACCATTTAATAATGGAGAAGGGACATTGAAAGCAACTTCCCTTCGAATTTTATCCGATATACAAGTAGAGACGTCCAAATCGGGCGTCTCTACATATTTTATACAATCATATTAATTTCCAGCGGAATACCGGCAGTATCACGGTAATGTTCCCCCAGTTCCAGCATCCCTTCATCATCTTCTTCATAAAGCCATTTCAGCTTGACAGTTTTTCCGGAACGTCCATAACCTGTTAATCTTTTAAGTATTTCATAAAGATACTTTGAAGATCCGCTGTTAATATATTCCAGTTGGATACTAACATCTAATCCGTTGCTCTTTTCAAAATGAATGGTAAGCCAGTCTTCCAGTTTCCGAAAGATTAATTCGGGATTTTCAGGAATGGACCTTCCGATAAGTTCAAGTTTGTTTGTATCGGGATAAAAAGAGATACCCGGACAGTTTTTTAGCTCCTCCTGAATTACAACTTTTTCCATATTCTGATATTTTATTCATACCTTAAAGCCTCAATCGGATCAATATTAGCCGCTTTTACAGCCGGTGCATATCCGGAAACAACACCTACTATAAAACATACAACTATTCCAGTCATCACCCAAATCCAGGGAATAACAAAACTTGATCTCAACATTGATGAGACTGCATTTCCTATTAGTATACCAAGAATAATTCCAAAAAAACCACCCAGCTGACCTATCATGATTGATTCAAAAAGGAATTGATACTTAATAGTCTGGGTCTTTGCCCCTATAGCTTTCCTGACTCCAATTTCACGTGTCCTTTCCGTAACCGAAACAAGCATAATATTCATAAGACCGACAGCGGCTCCGAACAGTGTTACTATACCTATAATTGTGGCAGCAAGTGTAACAAATCTGAGGTTCTTCAGAAGCATATTTACGATATTATCACTTTTTGAGATATTAAAATCCGATTCGTCCCTCGGATTAAGATTACGCACAGTTCTGAAGACAGCTTCTGCCTCTCCTGTCATCACATCCAGATTAACAGGGTTCATCGGCATAATAGTTATATTGAAAGTCATATTTGGTATTGAGAAGTATTCGCGGGCAGTGGTAATTGGCATAAAACAGACACGATCGGGATTACCTATGCCTGAACCCTTGCTTTTAAGAACACCTGACACCTGTAGCTTTAACCCGGCTACCGTAATCTCCTTACCCAGTGGGTCCACCCCTGAAGGAAAGAGATCCTTCACAATATCCGAACCTATAAGGACATAATGTCGAATCTGCTGGACCTCATCAGCACTGAAATTCCTTCCTGACTCAATCTCGTACCCTGAAACTGAAAGATGATTCTCATCAATACCAATCAGACTAACATTCGGATTTGTCTTTGCGGAACCATATTTAACCGTTGTCAAACCGGATGCGGTAAAAGAAACTGCAACCCATGCTGCTTCAGTAAAACGTGTTTTAAACTCCTCTGCCTCCCTGTAGGAAATTCTTGAGAAATTCTTTGCCCTTGACCTGTCTCCCCGTTCAAAATTCATATTCTGCGAGGTTATGGTGAATGAGTTTGCACCCATCATGGTAAACTGATTTGTAAGGGAAGATTTTATCGCGTCAATTGCTGTAAGTATCCCAACCAGCGCCATAATTCCCACAGCTATTATACAAATTGTAAGAATAGCCCTTACCTTGTTTGACCTGATTGCGCGAAATGATATCTTCAGGTTTTCCTTGAAAATGGCAATTTTTAATATACTTTTCTTCATCTATAGTATCTCCATTGAATGTATTCAATAAAAAACTAAAAGTACACTTTTTTTCTTTTCCGTGGAAAGCTGATATGGTAATAATTGAGTATTGGGAAATTTAAGTGTCCGATCACCGTAGTTGTTTCAATAGTAATCTTCGAATAAGTGCATAATTGTAGGAGAAACTCAGGATTACTTGCATAATCGGTGGAGAAACCCAGGATTACGTGAATAAACGAGTAGAGACGCCCAAATTGGGCGTCTCTACGTAAAAACAATTATTGATTTTTCTGTTCCTGACTAAAATAATTATTCTATTAGTTGCATAACTAATCTATTCGTTGTACATTTGATATGTTATAATGAATATAAAAAAATTAAGGACATTTTAAATATAAAATTTAGAATTAATACATAGAATATGAGAGAATTAACAAGAGCGGAAGAGGAAGTAATGCAGGTCCTGTGGATGATTAAAAAGGGATTTGTCAAGGAAATACTCGAACATTTCGATGAACCAAAGCCTGCATATAATACAGTAAGTACTATTGTAAGAATCCTGCAGGAAAAAGGTTTTGTTTCTCATAAAGCCTACGGAAGAACTCATGAATACTTTCCTGTTGTTTCAAAGAGCGAATATTCCAAAACCCATATCAGCACATTTGTGAATGACTATTTTTCAAACTCATTTGAGAATATGGTCAGTTTTTTTGCAAAAGAAAAAAGCATATCTGTCAAGGAGATGGAAGAGATTATGAAAATAATGGAGGGTGAAGTTAAAAAACAAAAATCAAAATAATGGATATACTATTTATATATATGGTAAAAGTTGCTCTTTACATAATTGCTTTTTGCCTCGTATATTCAATAATGTTAAGCAGGGATACATCGTATAAACGTAACAGGATATATATCATTTCCTCCTTGATGTCAGCCCTGATCTTTCCATTAATCTCCTTGCAAACCAACAAACCATGGAATATTCAGTTTTTTGGAAAAATACTTTCTGAAGTGTTTGTCACCGCTAATGCAGGCACAGGGAAAGCAGTTGCACATGGACTTTCATCATCGGAAATATTAAAATTAATTTATTCTGTTTATGCTATTGTTGCTTTTATTTTCATGTTCAAATTATTAATTGATCATCTGAATCTCCTTTTTCTTATTGTACGACATAGAAATGAGGGAAGCCATATCATCAGATTTCATGGCTTCAATACATCGGGATTTTCTGCAATGGGATATATATTTATCAACACAAAACTGTGTCCTGAAGATGCAGATGAAATAATCAGGCATGAGCAAAACCATCTTAAGCAGAATCATTTCCTGGATATCATATTCATTGAAATAATAAAGGCTGTCCAGTGGTTTAACCCCATGATCTACCTGTTTAACAGGTCATTGCGTGCTATTCATGAATTCCAGGCCGATCAGCAGTGTCTGAGTTCAGGTGTAGCTATAGTAAACTATCAAAGTCTTCTGTTCAGTCAGGTATTTAAATCAAGGGCATTCAACCTTACTAACAGTTTCTCGAATCCGTCGCTGATTAAGAAAAGGATGATTATGATGACTAAAAAACGCACTTCACCTTTCGCGAGCGTCAAGATACTTATTGCAATACCGGTAACTATGGTTGTCTTCCTGGCGATTTCAGCATATAATACGATCCCACAATCGAATGTTAAACAAATAGTCGCGGAAAAATCAACACAGAATTCACCGACAGTACCCACTTCTGACCTGATTGCTCCGCCACCGCCGCCACCACCACCACCGGCTTCAGTGTCAAAGAATAATGTGGAGACCGTGAAGGAAATAACAACTGATCCGGCAAAGGAAGAACCATTCGTTGCAGTCGAAGAGATGCCAATGTTCCCCGGAGGAGAAACTGAGCTTATGAATTATATTAAAAAAAATACCAGATATCCTGAAACCGCCAGGGAGCAAAATATTCAGGGAAGAGTTGTTGTACGTTTTTGTGTTACTGCAAAGGGTAGCCCTGACTTGATAAGTGTTTTAAAAGGGGTGTCACCTGAACTTGATGCGGAAGCAATAAGGGTGGTAGGTACACTGCCAGATTTCCATCCCGGCAGACAGGGTGGAAAAGCAGTTCCCGTCTGGTATATGGTTCCTATAGTATTTTCATTGAAATAAACCCCGCTGAAATAGTTGTCATATAAAAAAATGATCCGTTTTTGGGTCATTTTTTATTTATAATTAAATATTTAGTTGTATAACTAATTATTTCGTTGTATATTTGGCATTAGTAAACCTTTCACATCAATACCTATCAGTTTTTAATTAAAAACATATAATCATGAAAACAAAAAAATCCTTCATCCGGCCGCGACTCCTGAGAATAATATCAGTTCTGGCGATGGTCATTCTCGTTATTGTTGCTTTTTCTTCCTGTGCTGCAAAGAAAAAAACTCTCACAATTAAGCCTGTTGTCAAAGAGAAAACAAGTTCACCTGAGCAGGAAGTACCTTTTGTTGTTGTTGAAGAAATGCCTATGTTTCCCGGAGGCGACAGCACATTAATGGCATATATTAATCATAACACAAAATACCCTGAATCAGCAAAAAACAATAAAATCCAGGGTAAAGTTATTGTCCGGTTCTGTGTTAATGCAACGGGAAATGTAGACAGAATAAGTGTCCTTAAGGGTGTTAATCCTGAACTCGATGCCGAAGCAACCAGAGTTGTAGGTACACTTCCTCAATTCAAACCGGGGAAACAAGGAGGAAGGCCCGTGCCAGTATGGTATATGGTACCAATTGATTTTTCACTCGGCAAATCTCCTTCAGATACTGATTCAAAAACTCAGCCCTTGCTTCCACCGCCACCACCACCACCTCCTCCTCCTCCTCCGGGTTATGATAAACAGTCCACAGCCAGTATGACAGATGGTGCATACCAGGTGGTTGACAGAATGCCGGAATTTCCAGGTGGAGATTCAATCCTACTCAAGTATGTGCAAGACAGTATCCATTATCCAAAAGATGCGAAAATCCAGAACATTCAGGGAAAAGTAATTGTTCGTTTTATGGTTAATGCAGACGGATCAGTCTCGGATGTTTCCGTACTCAAGGGAGTCAGTCCTTCACTCGATAAAGAATCAATCCGGGTGGTGAAAACACTTCCTAAATTTATACCAGCAGAACTGAAAGGAAAAACTGTACCCGTATGGTTTATGATTCCAATCCAGTATGCACTGAAATAATCCATTGAATTGTTAAATCTGTAGAGACTCCCAAATTGGGCGTCTCTACTATTTTCCAGAAATAAATTGAATTAGATAAATACAGATGTGGATTTTTATATGCAGGGACAGGTCGCGGCCTGTCCCTGCATTTTTTAGTTCAAATTCTGTATTTTTGTGCCTGGCAACAATTCAATTTATGAATCTTGAACAAAGGATAGAATCTTTTTCTCTTCTTGGAGAATCATTACGAAACTCGCTGAATGTCAGTTCTGTGACTAATGAATGGACCGATCGCGACTTGTCACGATTGAATATTCTGATTGACGACCAGCAGAAACATAATCTATGGTTCACACCGGAAAATGTAAGAAGAGCCCTGACAGCAATAGCCGGCGAACTGACTAAAGAAAACCTTATAAAGTGGACTGATTACTATCCGGGACTCAAAAAGCAAAAAAATCCATTGAGAGTTGGAGTAATAATGGCTGGTAATATACCACTTGCAGGTTTTCATGACTTTCTATCAGTTCTTATATCCGGAAATTATCTAATAGCCAAAACAAGTTCAAAAGATTATGGATTAATTGCTTATATGAGCGACATTCTATGTTCTGTCAATTCACTCTTCAAAAACAGAATTGAATTTACAACAGGTACGCTCACTCACTTTGATGCCATAATTGCCACGGGAAGTGATAACAGTTCAAGATACTTTGATTACTATTTCGGTAAATATCCGAATATTATCAGGAAGAACAGAAACAGCGTAGCCATTCTCGAAGGAGATGAAACTGATGATGAGCTGGAAAAGCTCGGAACTGATGTTTTCTCATATTTCGGACTTGGGTGCAGAAATGTTTCCAAGCTATATATTCCTAAAGGATATGATCTTATGTCTTTATTAAAACACTGGAACAATTTCAGCGAAGTCATAAGGCACTCAAAATATGCCAATAACTACGATTTCAACAAAGCTGTTTATCTGGT
>JBARBF010000016.1:0-5899 GCA_049792755.1 Bacteroidales bacterium
CAAGTCCCGATAGATGGACGAAAGTTGTCTGGTCATGATGAAACAGTAAAGATGGCGAGCAAAAAACAAGGCACCAGCGAGTCGGCCGGCAGCCCTATTGCCTTAGTCTCGGCAGCAGGATCAGTCCAGGTACAACAAGATTTAATAAGTGGATTTATGCGTCCTCGCATAGACTTTTAATGCTGATTGAGAAGTAGTCCGGGCTGCCGACCGTGTCCCGCGAAGCCTTTGTCAAGATATAACGAAGTTGTCTCTTGTAAGGAGGTGAAGCGGGAAGCCAATTAATTAAACCGTCCATGTTATACTTAGGCTTTTTTTCAGTCAAGATGAGATTGTCTCAATGAAGATGGACTGGTCTTAGTTGTGAGAGGCAAATGAGGAGTAGTATAGTCAACAAGCTAGGTGAAACCAAATTATAACCAGTATTATGTTGTATTATTTTGTGTTATCGAATTACTGCTGGCAAAATGTAATCAGTCATCATTTTATCTTCCTGAGTATGGGCATATATGGCACCATAAGCAGTGGCTGTAATTACAATTACTAGAGGCTGATCAGTGAAAATATATATTTTATTCCCTCCATTACCTGCGCAATAAAATGTTTCATATGCTTTCCCATTTACTATATAGGATTTATTCCAGAATAGATAGCCGTAGAATTCATCAATTCTACCGGGAATAGATTTATATTTCATGAATGTCTTTCTTATCCATGCTTCGGGTACTACTTGTTTGCTATTCCATTTACCCATGTTCTTATAAAGCTGCCCGTATTTTGCAAAATCCAGAGCATTCATTCTTATGCCACCAGCTGTATTTGGCACATTCTGTGGGGTATATTGCCATTTATAATGGGTAATACCAAGGGGTTTAAAAAGTTTTTGATTAGAATATTTTTCAAGGCCTCCAGGGACGGTTGTATTCAGAATATCACCTAACACCACAACACCAGCAGTAAAATAATGCCATTCACCCTTAGGTCTGATTAGGTCAACAGGTAAATCTAATGCAAATTTTACCCAATCAGGAGTTGGGTACATATTCTCTTCATTCCCGGGAGAGTTGTAATCGTCATCATTACCATCAAATACAGAACTCATTGTGAGCAGGTCTTTAATTGAGACATTTTCCTTTTGGGCTGAGTAATTCTCATATGACTTAATATTGTAAAATTCTTTTAGTGTATGGTCCTCATTTTTTAAGTACCCTTCACTTATAGCAATACCTGTAATAGTAGATGAAAACGATTTTCCTGCAGAACGCGGATCATGAAGTGAATAACGTGTTTCTCCATTAAAATATTCTTCTATGAGTAGTTTCCCATTTTTGATTACTACAACACTGCTGATTTTTTTAAAAACTCCTTCGTCAATATTTGCTTTTAATGTTTTTATAAGATTCTTGTCGTATTTTTCTGATGAAACTTTGAATCCGTTATACGGGTTTACTGGAGTTAATTTGATTTTTGCCAAATTAATATCGGGTTTCCTATTAACCTTTAAATTAACTGTTCCTGAAGCAATTAAATCGCCAACTTTCAAACCGGCTCTTGATTGTACATATGGTCGGATCTCCATTCTCAGTAGATGGTTTCCTTCAGTCAGAACGCTGTCTCCTCCATTGTTCATAAATCTATTCCAGAAAGACTGACTCCACAATCCGAATGGAGATTTATTATCAATAAAGGGTTTGCTGAAAATTGTTGCTGTGTCCTGAATTTTAGGATAAGGCGCCCCAGGCAGCAGATTGCTGCTGTATATAAGTCGATTGTCAACAATCAAGTTGAACTGGTAGTTACCTATTTTAACAAGCTCAGCTGCACTCAGATCAGGTGCCAGAATATGCATATAATTTGTCACGGAATTGTTCATAAAAACCGTGATAAACAAGTCACTTTTATTAGTCAATATATAAGTATTTAGAAAATCAGTTTCCTTCAATTCCTCTAAAGGAATAGATTTTGAAGTAAAAATGATCTTCCCGATGTTTTCCCTGTGAAGTAGAAAAGTTATTCCAGCGGTCTTTACTATATCCTGTGTTTGTCCGGATAATGAAACCGATATAATGAAACTTAATTGAATTATTAATAAGAAACTTTTCATTTTGAAGTATATTAAATGTTACAATACAAAGATATTTTGCAGAGGACTGGCAAAATAGAATGGAATTAACATTTAATCATTTTACTTTAAAAAAAGCTTACGGTATGCAGATGGATTAATACCTGTTATTTCTTTAAAACTACGTATAAAATGACTTTGGTCGGAAAACCCGCATTCAAATGCAATATCAATCAATGAGTACTTTTTATCTGATAGCAGTGATAATGACTTTTCAATTTTAAGTTTTCTTATATATTCGCCAAGACTGCATTGAAAATGTTTTGAAAAATCTCTGGAAAGATGGACTGGATGAATTCCCAGGGTACCAGATAATTCAATGAGAGAATGCTTTTTGGAAATCTGGTCATGTAAAATTTCGTCTACTTTAGTTACCCACAAAGGTTTGCTTTTTATTGATGTTTCCTGCTTAAGTTGCAGACTTGCTAATGTTTGCAATAATAAACTTTGTAGAGATAGAGGTGTTGTGTTATCATTAATTTTTGTCTCTTTAAAAATTTTGTACAACAAAAATTTAATGCCTGGATCTAAAATATGAATGTTCCCCTGTAAGTTATTTAAATCAAAAGAGAAATTATCTATCCATTTTTGTTCCATCTCAATATGAAAACCACGGGTGAAACCGGTTGGCTTAATATTAAAGTGAGGTTCCTGCCAATTATGAAACAATAGCGTACCAGCAGAACAATTATAAGTTTCTTTTTTATTTTCTTCAATTAATTTACCCTGAATAATAAAAGTGAAATAAGCGTTTTTGTGATAATGCCAATCAACTTTATCTTTTGTGTATTCTGTATCCGTAAGAGTAACTCCATCCAAATATATAGTTTCATTTGTCTGTCCGTAAAATTGTCCTGTTTGTAGCTGTTTCATTTATTTTAAGTTATTCGAAATAACCCCGCAATGTAGTTAACTTGTTGTCGATGTTAATCGTTGTCCTGCTTTTTGTAAGTCCTGGTAAATATACAAGGATTGTATTGTCTCCCTATTTTTGTATAGATAATGTTACAAAAACCACAATTGTTCGATCATAGGTCGTTAAAGGCTTCGGATTTATCTCGGTAGCATTATTTTTTAAAATATAGAAAATATGATTAGTTGGGAGAAAATGTCTCGTAAATAGTTTCTAGTCGGTTTCAAAATTGTTCAGGTTGCAAAAGATAGAGCCTTTTCGGAGAGTTCCACTTAGGCTTTTTCTGTCAAGTTGTGAACATATCTCTTTCCATAATGGCTTTTTTGCAGCTGATGTATCAATTATCTTTAATTCTATTTAACATTTCTTTTGCCCTATTAAAGCTTACAGCAAAGGTTTCAGATGAATTTGAGACTGCTTTTTCATAATATTCTTTTGCGATTTGACTCTTTCCTTGGACCAGGTTGATAAAAGCATATATCTCATAAGTAAAATACCTATATTTAGAATCAAGCTTCCCTTGCTTCATGATATACGATAAAATTTCAGCTGCAGCATCGAGCCTTTTATCTTTATATTGAGTAATTAAATAGCCACCTGGTAAACTGAACCAATATTCCCACATTCCACCATTTGCATGTTTGTTCCATGAGTTTCTAATAAGCTGTAAGGACACGTCAATCAATGCAAGTTTATTTTCACTTGATGTATCAGTCAGGGATACGTAATGAGTTATTGTGCTTTCTAAACCATTATTATCTATCTCACTCATAATTAATTCCTTCTTGTAGCCTGGATCGCTCTGACCAAAAGTTTCATAAGAAAAATAGGGAGGGAAATGTTCAGCTAAATTCTCCAAACGATATCCTTTTCTTAGTTCTTTCTTCAAATCAATAACATAAACACTATTAAAGTTGTGAAATAGGTAAACGTAAATGATTCCCCGTTTTAAATCATAAATATTAGAATATATTGTACTTAGCTTTCCTTCCTGATGAGTTGCATCCAGAATCGCTTTAAAAAAGGGAACTGAAAGTTTAGTTGCTCTAGAAAGCATCTCATTTGCTATATCATACCTCCTACACGAATAATTTCCTGTTGCTACATTACAAATATTAAAGTTAGTATTGATCTGGTAATTCCCTTTTTTTATAACTTTAACACCCGCGTTAATGACTACAGAATTACCTTCTGCATCTGCCAGTAAAGCTTGAGAGCTGAACATGTAGTCATGGGTATTTAAAAAATCAAGTGCTTCTTTTACATTTTTGCACTTACCAAGTATTTCAAAAAATATGTCGCCATTGTAAGGATTCTTTAAATGGTATTTTGATGGGTCAATATCATATTGAGCAGTAAAATCGAAAAACAAGCCAAATTCATTCATTGCTGCCTGTACCTGTAGATCTGGAAGTCCAAAACATACTGAACCATATCTGGTTGAAGTTCCTGGGTTAAACCAAATCCTTGAAAATGAAGTATAATCATCTTCATTGGCAGCAGCAAATACCTTACCTTTCAATGAACATGAAACAATTGTACAGGCGGAAACATTATTGCCAGTGAAGAGAAATATTACAAAGACTGAAACGAGTGCTTTTTTCATATGCTTTCCGTTAAGCATGCTTAGTATTTAAGATATAAACGCTAAATACTCATAACAGTTACAAGAGAAGGCTTTTAAAATCTATGATCGCGAAAAATCATCTCGTATCAGGCTGATGCTTAAGCATAACGGCCCGGCGGTTTAATGAGTTACCGTCCGTGTCAGGGTTGGTATGCGTTTTTGCAAAGTCCGGATAAGTGGATTTGCGTTTGGTGTCACGATGAAGCTGTCCAGATGATGTGGTCCTGATAAATGGGCAGGATTTGTCACGTCACGATAAAATTGTCAAGGTGGCGTGCACAAACCATGACAACTCAAGCGCCGGCCGACAACCCTATTGACTCTGTCCCGGAAGAAGAAATAGTTAAGGTGCCAAAGGACTTTATAAGTTGATATGATTTTACTCTCATAGACTTTGGGGGCTAATAACGAAGCTGTCCGGGCTGCGGAAGGCAACCGAGGAAACCGCAGAGCGGTTAACGAGCTCAGCGAAGCTAATTAATTAAACCGGCCGAGTTAGCCGAAGGCTTTTTTTTTCAATTATAGCGAAACTGTCCAGATTAAGTTAATCTTTAAATAACTGGAATAAATCGATTAAATATAAATCACTGTTGCACCAGAAACAAGAGAAATATGGCAACAATCCGCCGTTACAACAAAACGTTTTTTAATCAATAAAGTATTATTTATATAACCCTGAAATTCAATTTCTACATCACTATTTCTCAACATAGCTACTTCAGTATCATCTACAAGAAGATAATAACCATAGTTCATTGGAACTATACTATTGCCAGGTGAAATATCCTTGTTATCTGAGACTCTAATAACTTTATAGGTAGTCAAAATAACTGCACTACTATCAGAAACATGTTTAATTGAAACTCCGATCGTTCTAAATTCATCAGTACAAAAAACATTTGTACAATCTGATTTTTTCTCTTTATCGCACCCTAAGATCAAAACTAAAAGCAAAAGTACCCCGAGAATATGTCTTTTCATATTTAGCTATAAATAATTTGCAAATCTACAGTTAAACAAAAGGCAGCAAATACTATTCCAAATTGGTTGTTTGATTAATAAATATGCGATCGAATTTACTCCCTCGGATTGAGTACAGCTTACGGCTAGCGGGAGTTTGTCTAATAACTATTCAGAATTTTCAATTTATGCCAGATTAGTGAGCTCTTTTCGTCAAATTGGCTAAAACTGAGTCCCAAAAGGTCAAAAAACATCGAAACAAGTATCCTGAGATACT
>JBARBF010000017.1:0-32013 GCA_049792755.1 Bacteroidales bacterium
CTGCTCCTTCTTCAACTCAACGACAATCAGCGAAGGAAAATGGTGATGGAATCGCTTGATTGGCTTGGCCTGGCAGATAAAATAAAATCCAAACCGGCACAGCTCTCTGGCGGGGAATGCCAGAGAGTAGCCATCGCACGGGCAATGGTTAAGAAACCTGAGATAGTTCTTGCGGATGAGCCGACAGCAAACCTCGATGCAGCAAACTCCCATAATATTCTCAAAACTATGGTTCAGCTGAACAAGGAGTTATTGACTACGTTCATTTTCGCTACACACGATGACAAGGTAATTGGCTATCTGAAACGTAAGATCTCTCTGGTTGACGGGAAAGTTGCAAAGGATGAAATCACGAATAATTAATTCCTGAAATTATGAAACTGCTCTTTAAACTCGCAGCAAAAAACCTTTTTGGGGCAGGGATGAGAACCTGGCTCAATGTGATCGTACTTTCCATTTCATTCGTCGTTATCATCTGGCATAAAGGAATATTGGATGGATGGAACATACAGGCAAGAAATGACATGATAAACTGGGAAACCGGTGGAGGACAATACTGGCAAAACAACTATGACCCTTATGACCCCTTTTCCCTGTCGGATGCTCATTCCAGAATTCCTGCTTCTTTTGATTCAATCGGTACAGAAGGTGATATGGCAACAATCCTTATTACCCAGGGAACCATCTACCCGGCAGGACGGATTCAGAGCATCCTCATAAAAGGAATTAATTCCAATCAAAAAATCTTAAAATTACCATCTTCACTGTTCATTGGGAATAGTGAAGAAATTCCGGCGCTGATAGGAAAGCAAATGGCCAATGATAACGGGTTAAAAAAAGGAGATATGGTTACGCTTCGCTGGAGAGATATACATGGTACTTTCGATGCGACAGATATGAAAATTGAAGGTATTTTCGAAACAAATGTACCCACTGTTGACCTTGGTCAGGTTTGGGTACCGCTTGATCGCCTTCAAAAAATGATAGGAGCTCCGGGAGAAGCGACTATCATAGTGAGGAAAAATATTGAATCCGTCTCTGTTGTACCTGATGGATGGAAATTCAAGACCAAAGCAGACCTTTTAAAATCAATTACCGACCTGATAAAAATTAAATCGGTGGGCGGCATAGTTTTGTATATAATTCTACTGAGTCTGGCAATGCTTGCTATTTTTGACACTCAGGTTTTATCTATTTTCAGAAGACAAAAGGAAATAGGTACTTACATAGCTCTGGGAATGACAAGAGGACAGGTTGTGGGATTATTTACCATCGAGGGTTCGCTCAATTCAGTGCTTGCCGGACTGCTGGCGGCCCTGTACGGGATCCCCTTCCTTCTCCTGCAGTCTAAAACAGGTATTTCAATAAGCGGAGCCGGCAAAGAGTACGGACTGGCGCTGGCAGATAGAATTTTCCCGGCCTATAGCCTTGGCCTGATTTTAACTACCATTATTCTTATTATGATTACAACAACAATTGTGAGCTATCTGCCTTCAAGGAGAATTGCCAGGATGAAACCAACAGAAGCTTTAAGGGGGAAACTGCAATGATCAGATTTTTATTAAAAGGGATTTTAAGAGATAAGCAGAGGAGTCTGCTTCCGGTAATAGTTGTTACGATAGGAGTTTTTCTTACAGTTGTACTTTATTGCTGGTTAACAGGAATATTAAACGACAGTGTTGAATTAAGCGCACGTTTTTCTGCAGGGCATGTAAAAATAACTACTGCTGAATATCAAAAGAATATAAACCAGATGCCCAACGACCTTGCTCTGACAGGTGTCGATACCCTTATGCAGAAGCTGAAAAATGATTTCCCGGAAATCAAATGGGGACAAAGGATTCATTTCGGAGGACTTATTGATGTTCCAAATTCAAGGGGTGAAACCCGCACACAGGGACCAGCTATCGGCTTTGGTATAGATCTGCTCTCAGGCGACCGATCAGAAACAGATCGTTTTAACCTTGCCAAATCTATCCACAGAGGCAGATTGCCTGTCCGCCCGGGAGAGATCTTAATGAGCGAAGAATTTTCGCAAAAATTAAAAGTTAATCCCGGAGATACTGTAACACTTATTGGTTCAACCATGTATGGCAGTATGGCAATTTTTAATTACATACTTTGCGGGACCGTTATCTTTGGTACCGGCCCTATGGACCATGGCTCAGTGGTGATAGATCTGGAGGATGTCAGGAAGGCTCTTGATATGAGCAATGCTGCAGGCGAGATTGTAGGGTATTTACCTGATAATTATTACGATGAAGAAAAAGTGAATCAGATGGTAATTAAATTCAATAAGCTTTTCCCGGAATCAAAAGATAAATATGCCCCTATAATCCTGACCCTCCGGCAACAAAATGAATTTGGAAAAATGATTGACCAGATTAAACAAATCGGCGGATTTATGGTAATAATTTTTGTTTTTTCAATGTCGCTCGTATTGTGGAACGCAGGTTTGCTCGGTGGATTAAGAAGGTATATAGAATTTGGGACCCGTCTTGCAATAGGGGAAGATTATTCACATATCTATAAAACCATGATTTATGAATCGATTCTGATAGGTATTATAGGCACTATAAGCGGTTCGGTAATTGGCCTTTTAATTGCCTTCTATATGCAGCAACATGGGCTTGATCTGGGCTCAATAATGAAAAATGCCACAATTATGATGCCTGCAGTGTTTCACGCAAGAATTACCACCGCTGCTTTTTTTATCGGATTTATTCCCGGCTTAATATCTACTGTCGTCGGAACAGCACTTTCCGGAATAGGAATTTACAAACGCAAAACAGCTCAATTATTTAAAGAATTAGAAGCATGAGAAAATTAGTTATACCTTTTTTTATTCTGTGTGTTTCATTAAATGCGCAGAATCCTTCAGCAAAGGAAATAATTGAAAAAGTAGACAAAAACATGTCGGCCGACAGCAGGGTTTTTACCTCGAAAATGATTATTCATAATCCGAGAAATACCAGGACTGTTGAATCGAAATCGTGGAATATAGGTGAAAAAAAATCCTATACTGAATATTTATCCCCGGCACGCGAACAGGGAACCAAAATGCTTAAACTTGAGGATCAGCTATGGATTTTTTCTCCTGAGACTGACAGGATAATTCAGATCTCCGGACATATGCTGAGGCAATCAGTCATGGGCTCTGACCTGTCATATGAAGATATGATGGAAGATCCGCATTTGCTTAATCACTATACTGGCCATATAGATGGAAAAGAAAAAATTTCTGATCGCGATTGTTGGGTCATCACCCTTACAGCAAATACTCCCGATGTAGCTTACCAGACACAAAAAGTGTGGGTTGATAAAGACCGTTTCATTCCATTAAAGAAGGAACTTTATGCGAAAAGCGGCATTCTGCTGAAACGGATGGAATTATCTGAAATAAAGCAAATACAGGGAAGATGGTTTCCGGAAAAAATTCTTTTTAAAGATGTTCTCAAGGAAGGTGAAGGAACCGAGTTTCAGATTGAAGAGATTAATTTCAATGTTGCAATTCCGGATTACATTTTTTCAAAGGCGAGCCTGAAGAAATAAGATTTCTATTTTACTGCATCGATCATGCTCTGGGTAATGATGATTGTTCGTGTTGAAATAGCACATGCTCCGAAGTAACCTAATGCTCCATTGCTTAGGTTAGTATTAGGATTTGCAGGCGTTGAACCGAATATAGGGTTAGTAAAAAGCAGGTCAGACAGGGTCCTGTAATATTCATATGTTGACTGATCGAGAGATAAAAGTTCAACCCTGAAAGTGTCGTCCGCTGTAGCATTTGCAACACGCAATTCTGTTTCCTCACCGTTTGTATACTGATCATCATAAAGCCTGTAATTCTGAGTATTAATGGAATCATTCCTGAAAACTTTTATCCTGTAAAAGTTTTTTTCTTCAGGATCTTTGAAAAAACAATGTATATCAACATGGGTATGTTTATGAGAATTCCCATCGAAATCCAAACGCTGAGTCTGGGTTTTTACCAGGGTAAGGGAATCGATGTTTACATGACTGAACATAGTTGAAGAACCACCATATTCCTGATCCTCCGATATAACTTTTAATGTATATGTCCAGCCAGGAATACCTCTGGTCCTGGAAGTTATATAAACACCTGATGCTATTTCAATTAAAGAATCGATAGTACCAAAGCTGCTTGTTAATATAACCTTTGCTCCGGAAACTGTTTGTAAAACAGGTTGATTAAAATAACTCCCCGATTTACTTATCATAACTGTATATGGGCCTTTTTGATCGTTAATCAACCCTTCAATTACAATATGCGGAGCAGCTTGATTCAGATCAACATTGATAACTTTCTCACAACCCTCAATTAACATAATTGTCACGAAAGAGAATACAATCCGGAGCGCATCTTTAAGTGATATATTTGTTATCCTTTTCATAGCTGTTGATACTTAAAACTTGAAATTATATGTTATAGCCGGAACAAACCGGAAGAGGGATAATTGCACCGCCTGCATTTTTGTCGGGTCATTGGGATCCTGTTGAAAGTTTATTGCATAAGCATTAGCCCGGGCGTAAACATTGTAGATTGAGAAATTCCAGTTACTTTCAAATGAGGCTGTTTTTTTCCTTTGCCAGGTAAGTCCGATGTCTAACCTGTGATAATCAGGCATCCTGTAACCGTTCCTTTCGGTATAATATGGCACAATATTGCCGTCGATAGCATATCGTCCGCTTGGAAATGTGACCGGGTTACCGCTGATATAAATCCAGGTGGCCGAAAAAGTTAGTTTCGGATTGAGCTCATACATACCTACAACAGCTATGTTATTTGGCCTGTCTTGCTTTGCCAGGAATGTGATGCCTCCATTAATATCAGGAAAGTTCCGTTTCGCTCTCGATAAGGTGTAACTTATCCAACCAGTCAGTTTTCCATATTTTTTCCTGATCATAAATTCAGCGCCATATCCCCATCCCTTACCGAAAACCAGTTGCGATTCCACCTTACTGTTAAGAATAAGATTGGCTCCGTTACGGTAATCGATCTGGTTTTGAAGCGTTTTATAGTAAACTTCAACAGATGTCTCATACATGTTATTTGAAAAATTCCTGAAATAACCAAGAGTATACTGATCTGCAATTTCAGGTTTAATATTAACATTGCTCGGGACCCACAAATCAAATGGAGTTGATGAAGTTGTGTTTGATAACAAATGAATGTACTGGCGGGTTCTTGCGTATGAAACCTTGACTGAACTTGAGTCATTGATTATGTAATTCACCAGCAATCTTGGTTCAAAACCACCATATGTACCAAATATTTTTCCTTTAGGATAAGTAGCAGAATCCACAACATCTGCTACCTGATCATAAGTATAAACTGTTCCCGGTCCGATTGAACTGAAAATCGAATAGCGCAATCCATAGGTGGCTTTAAGATGAGGTGAGAATGTCTGATCATTGGAAATGTAAAGTGCATTCTCCATCGCATAACGGTTATCCACTGACCTGACATGGAAAATGACAGTACTGTCGACTTTACTTGGAACAAAAGTATGATAAATGGAATTGAAACCAAATTTGATTGTATTATTAGAATTCAGATAATAATGAAGATCCTCTTTCAGGTTCCAGTCCTGGATATCAGATAATACATGCATTGTATTATTGCCAACGGCCACATTAAAATTATAACTGTACTTGCTATAAATCAATGAAGTGTTGGAAAAGAGTTTATCATTGATTATGTGGTTCCACCTAACTGTTGCAGTGACGTTTCCCCAATTGAGACCAACAGTACCTCCAAGGTTAAAGTTGTCCCTCCCCAGATAGCATGAAAAATATAACCGGTCCTTTTCCGAAAACTCATAATTCACTTTCATGTTAAGATCATAAAAATAGAGAGTCGATTTACTCGCAATGGAATCAGGTCCGTTACGGGAAAGAAGCTTAAGGAAAAGATCGGCATAAGTTCTGCGGGCAGCTATCATGAAGGAACCTTTGTTTTTAACTATCGGCCCTTCGACAGCCAGCCGGGAAGCGATAAGTCCGATGCCTCCGGATACATGAAATACCTTATTGTTCCCCTCATTCATTTTAATGTCAACAACCGACGACAACCGTCCGCCATATTCAGCCGGGAAACCGCCCTTATAGAGTGTAATATCCTTTATAGCATCGGAATTAAATGTTGAAAAAAATCCAAGTAAATGAGAGGGGTTATATACCGGGGCTTCATCAAGCAAAATAAGGTTCTGGTCAACACCTCCCCCGCGTACATAAAACCCTGCATTGCCTTCACCTGCAGGCGCTACTCCGGGTAGCAGCTGTATAGTTTTCAGAATATCCTTTTCGCCCAGAATTACAGGTATATTCTGAATCTCCTTGACATCGATCTTTGATATAAGCTGACTTTGTACAACGTTATTATTATTTTTCTCACCTGTAACAGTAATTTCCTTCAGAGTTATCGATTCTTCCTCCAGGTCAAAATTGAGTTTTACATTCTCTTTTAGATCTAACGAAACCGTCATGGTTTTATAACCCATGAACTGGACCATTAATGAATATTTACCAACAGGAAGTGTAAGTGAAAAATATCCGTATGAATTTGAATTAATTCCTATTGTGGGATTCTCTTTAGGATAAATGACAGCTCCCGTCAGGGTTTCGCCAGTCCTTGCATCCCTGATAAAACCACTTATGGTTGCGGATTTTGGGGTATCATTCTCAGAAAATCCTTTCCGAAGGATCATTGAAAATAAGATAAATATTAAAACTGAGATCCTTGTTGTCATTCAATCTATATAGTGGTATCAATAAGGTATCAAATATTTCAATTTACCTTTGTGTTACTTTGTATTATCCTTTATGATCCTTTGTAGTTAAATGATTCAGTATTTACCACAAAGGACTCAAAGGCTTTCACTAAGGTCACAAAGGGTTTCCTTTAACAGACTTTTGTTTTATATTAGAATGTTTACGCTCAATTATAATATGTCTGAATTTACCGATTCATAACTGAATGAATCCTGACTGAGACATTTATATAACAGAAAATCTATCAGTTTGTTGTTGAACAGTAGAAAATGGCTCTATTCTTTTATTATTTTTTGAATAAAATTCCCTTCCTGTGAAATCACCTGAATCAGATAGATACCCTGAGAATAAGAGCTCATGTCAAGGATAAAGTTTCTGCTGTTAACATTGATCGTTTTTAATATCTTCCCCTGATAATCTAAAAGTTGCAGAGCTATTATCGTTTCTGAAGATTCAATCACAACATTATCTTTTACCGGAGTGGGATAAAACCTCACCTTTGTATTGTTTTCGGTATCTTTCACAGATAAAATTGCATCCGTTGTCGCAGTCCAGTTAGATGCAACACTATTATCTGAAGAAGGATCGATTAACTGAAGATATGACCCGTTACCATCAGCATTCGGCCAGGGCGGCAGATTTGAATAACTGACACTGTCAATTACATTTCCAAATCCATCTGCCAGGACAAGCCTCATTCCACTGTTTGATAGATTTCTTGTAAATTGTCCAAAAGGTACGAATCCATATTTTGCCAGAAATACTGTTGAATTGCTGGCAAGTACCCTGGTCGAATTTGGGAAAATTTCAGAATATGCAGGAAACTGATAAACAAATCCTGTCCCGCTGAAATAAACGCCTGTTAAGTTAACCGACTTATTTCCGGTATTTGTTATTTCAATGAATTCCAGATCTTTGCTGTTTGGAAAATCCATGGTTGCATTAGGATTGTACATTATTTTAGTAATTACAAGAGGAGGTGTCTCCACGTTGCTGCAATCTGAATATGGACCAAGATTTGCTGTCATCCAGTCAATTCTTAGTTTCAGCCAGTCTTTCATATTACTTATCTCAGCTGAAAGATTTGACTCGGTGCCCCATTTCATATTTTCCCTTACTGATGCTTCACTGATTGTTGTAATCGTCTGGTCAATTAAAGCTTCTATAACCGATTGATTTAAAGGCTGGCCGGGTTGAATCAGCTGGTTCCATCTTTTTGACAGACAGCATCTGAATTGCTGATTAGCAAAAAGGTCCTTCCAGAATTTAGATCCTATGTTATCTCCGTTGTCAAATTGCCAGGTATCGGTTTTACTCCTATCGAAACCCCAGATAAAAAGGTCATTTCCAAAAGTAAGATTATTGTCCCAGATTGGTCCGGCTCTCAGTTTACCGTTCCTATCCTTATGAAAAAAGGTGCTGAACTGATAGGCATCGGCATTAGCTGACAACTCACTTATTATCATGAAATCGATAAAAGACGGTATATCGATCACGGACGGATATCCGCTTTCTAAAGATATGTTACCGGATGACGCAGTAGTTTCCAGCATTTCAAAATCAGACTGGATATAGTCATTCTGCGGGGAAGTTACATCTTCCGGTTTTGGAAGAACATGAATATAGGAAACATCATTAGTTCCGATATAACTCGACATTGTCCATGCAGCCGGATCATCCGCATTTGTTTTATCAGCTTTGGTAATGTATCCTCCTGTGACATTCGGGAAGAGATTATCGGTCGCTGCAATTTTCATAACATTAACCCTGTCCGTTCCCTGCTTTACTTTTTCCTGGAGAAGATAAAGACCGTTATAGGATCCATTTATCATCACTTCACAATAGACAGTTCTGCTTGCATATTCACCTATCATACTAGACAAATTATAACATAAATAATCGCGTATAAGTGAGGGTTCGTATCCAAGTCCGTTGAGAACCCAATCATTATCAGCCGGCATTCCAAGCAGGCTTACATTCAATTTTGTAACATTATCAGCTTTGAATGTTGTAAGTCCGAATTGTTTTTTAGGCAGTGTCTGTGAACTGGAACCTCTTATTTCAATGTCTATACGACCATTATAATTTAAATATGAAGGCGTATTCTGATCGGTAAGGTAATTCCGCTGACCTTCTCCTCTAAAGATTATTTCCATGTTAGCAAAAACCCTAGGGGAATCCGGTATATCAACTCCTCCGTCGGTGTTTATCAAAACAATGGGAAGGTTGCTGTCAGTAAATACTTGTGATAATGAAGGTATATAGAGACTATACAGTATAACTGCTAAGATGAAAAGTCTTTTCATATTTTTTTTCATAATCTGACAATACAAAAATGGTGATTTTTTTCCTATAAATCAGTAATGGCAGTAATTAACAGTCTGAATATCGGATATTAAGATAAATATTCCGGAGTAGTTTTAATTCCAGATATTTTTGATCAGCCCCGTCTGTGGCGGAAGATTTAAAGCAGGGCAGCGCCCTGCTTATACAGACACTGAAGCTTAATGAGCCCCGTAGCGGGCGTAATAAATCAAGACGTACCCTTCCAAAGACCCTAGCTCCGGCTGATCTTGTAGAAGAGATCAAGAAGAGTTCTTCAAAGTGGATAAAAACCAAGGAGGCACATTACAATAATTTCTATTGGCAGGATGGCTATGGCGGATTTTCATTCAGTAATTCAGGTGTTGATACAGTAAAAAAGTATATACTGAACCAGAAGAAATATCATGAAAAAGTATCATTTTTGGATGAATATAAAAACCTTTTGGAAGCATATGGGATTCTCTATGAAGAGCGATATCTCTGATGTTTTTATTACGCCCACTACGGGGCTTGATATTATTGTGGTTGTTCATACGTCGGGCTTGGCCCGACGTTAACATATATAAGGCCTACGGCCTTTTTCATCATATCTTTTCTTAAAGTCTTAACCCATTTACTAAATACGACATTTCATAAGTTTAACATTATCTGATATTCGCATGATTGTCATAATCCCTGATGTACAAAAAAAATGTATGGAGACTAAGAATGACAGTTCAAATATAATTTAGGATCTCCAAATTAACCTGTCATATCAATATAGAATCAATTGTCAGGGTTTGATTACCTGGGCCAATACCCCCGGGACCTGAAGCAGATCGTAGTCGTTGCTATAAATCAAAAATTTATCATTCCATCGCGGATTAAATTTATCCTTATAATCCCTTTGCCCTTTATAATGAGAAAATGAACGGATTTTTTCATAAGCAAATTTCATTGATTTTTCCGTAAAGTTGTGGGGATCATCAAGCCCGGACATTGGAGCAAAACCAAGGTTAACATATTGTATCCCACTGGCTTTGAAATATTTGAAAAGTTCAACCAGGATATAATCCATAATTCCGTTGGGGGCATCAGCAGTCTTTCTCAGTAAGTCATAAGTTCCCTCGTCCTTTACAAAGTCCGGAATAATATTTAAAAATGCAATAATCTTTTCTTCACTGTTTTCCACAGAGACTACAGTTTGCTCTTTTATCTCTTTTTCGACAAACATACCTTGCGAAAAGATAATTTCTTCCCGTTCTGTAAGTTTCAGCCATTCATCACTTACAGCTTTAAGTTTCTGAATCAGACCGTCACGCAGAGGAGGAGTATTTATATGAGTTGTATAGCCCTGTTCTTTAATCTTATTTATAGCATTTCTGATAGATTTTTTCTCTCCTCCCTCAAGCGAAAATTTATTAAGATCAACTACTCCTTCCTGACCAAGGAAAAGGCTCTTTTTTGATAATTCGTTATACACAGGCAGGCTTTCTTTTGGCACCCTGTAATAAATTTCTTTAAGTCCGTTCTCATAAGCGTATTTACCGAATGAGATTATACATCTTTTCATTTCCTCTATGTTTACCGCTACGGGATTTTCAAGAACCACAGCAAAATTCCTGCTTACCCTATAGGCAGTAAACCCATTAAGGTCAGGAGGTGCAAATATTAACTTATCAGAATATGTTTTAAAAAAGTCAAGAGCAGAATTTCCAAACTGTTTAGTAAGAGATTTTGCATGCCTGATTTCTTCCTCCTCCGGAGTGATCCTGAAAACATAAGGCCTTACAAGTGAATAGATCAGAAAGGAAATAGACGCAAAACCGCTGATCTTAATCAGGTAAATAAAATCACGTGCGAAAGCATCATGAGGGATAAGATCATCGCTTCCGATGAGAAAAAAGTTCTGGAGGGTGTACCGGAACGACTGAAATATATTGAAATCAATATGAAAGTGCCTTTTATCCAGAAAGTAGAATCCAACCACACCATACAACATTACAGCAGCCATACTCAACATCGCAGTCTGTAATCCTACCGTTCCCAGCTTTGGATTGGTCTTTACATGGTATTCTTTTCTTGTCGCTATAAGCGAACCGACTATCAGAAAAGCTATTGTTGCTTCTTCATAATCGATACCTTTAGCAATATTCCCAAAGATTGAAATAATACTCAGTGCCAATGCAAACCACCAGGCTGTACGTAATCCCCTTAACATAAATGCTGCCGTAACAAGCAGAAATAAGCCTGCCACGAATACGAAACTATTTGAAAAACTCACAAAATCGACAAGCAGATAATCTTTTAACAGCCTGAGCCTTTCCGGAAGAGCGGGTGTTAATACTGAAATGATGTTTACAATACCAAGGACAAAGATCAAAACTGCCGGAAAGATCCGCATAATCAATTTATCGACCTTTAACATGAAGCTCACAACACCTGTAAAAAGAGGGAGCCAGAATTCAAAAAACCTGAATAGCAGTGTTATTGCAATCGAATCTGCGCTTGTGAATCCGGAATGTGTAAGAACATAAACCATTGAAACTTCAATTGCCCCCAGTCCACGCAGAAATGGTGATATAATTAAAAATATTACGACAACTATATAAGCAATTATTGCAGTTGACAATGAAGGAGGAAAGTTCAATGCCATCATCGATATATAAACATGTGCTATTCCGACAAATTCAATCAGGACTGAAATTAAAACGGTATAAATAAATTGTTTACTGTTTATCTTATTGTTCTTCAGTTCCCCGATGAAAAGTTCCGATTTAGGAAAAATCTTTACTATCAAGGAATAAAGGCTGCCTTTTCTTACAAGCGAATAATAAACAAAAACAAAAAACAATAAAATAAGTATAACTCCGGCAAGTGCATACCATTTTCCCATACCTATGCTCCCTCCCGAAACAACAAAAATGAAGGCAGGTATGGCAACAATAACAACAGAAAGAATTCCGACAAAGGCATATATGGATGAAGCAAAATAGGCCTGTGTTTTGGTGATTCCCTTTTTTTCTATTTCATTGCTGAAAAATGCCAGTGACGATACAGCACCGGCCGGCAGAAAAACACTGATGAAATTACGTTTGAGAAAAAGAATAATTGCATCCCAGAGATTCAGACGTGTGCCTATTGAAGCAAAAGATGTCACATACATCACTCCCTGAATAAAAATATAAAAAATAACAAGACCCAAACCGGCTGTTACCCAATACTTATTTGCATCAGAAAGGATATTTCTGACAGTCAACAGTTCATGCTTCTGATGAAAAGTAAACCACGCTGCAAGAATTATAAACAGAGCAGTAAAAAGGAATTGGGTAATCAGTCTGGCATTTTCATTAAGAAAAATAAAGACTTTTTCTTTAAAAAAGTTCCTGACTGATGCTGATGAGTTATCTTTTATCATGGACTTAACTAATCCAAAGATACTATTTTCAGAATGCTTTATTGTCTTTCATAGTCTGCATAATGAGCGGCAGGTTAAATTTATAATGATGATCCCCGGGTATTTTCCGGATTATTACAGAAGTTCTGCTTAATAATCCCGGGATCTCCGTCTTCTCCCCTTCTCCAAAGATTATCAATGTTGGGATATTTTGTAACCTTATGATCTCATCTATAGTATTATAGGTATTCTGGCGGTTTCCCATACCAAGCATATTTGATATATGTATTTCAAAGTCGGTTGTTGTGGCAGGAGATAAGAGTACCACGGATTCAACCTTTGATTTTATATCTTCCGGCAATCTGTTTACAATAAATGGAACAATTTCAGCGCCAAGGGAATAACCCACAAGAACAAATTTTTCCCTTCCCCATTCTTTGCCGTAATAATTCAGAGCTTTAGCTATGTCTGAGGCTGTCTCTTCCGGGGTACGCCGGTTCCAGAAATATTTTTTTGAATCCAGACCAACCGTCGGAATTCCCTGTTTGGCAAGATTATCGGCAATTGACTGTTCAAACCCGTACCAGCCACCATCTCCTGAAATCAATAAGGCGATCGGAGCCTGCCTGTCCTGAGCCTTGGAATTTGTAATAACAACCGGGAGATTCTTAACCTCGCCGATGTCTACCTTTGGAGGTTTATCTTTTTCGTACTTTGCTATTAGCCGCGTATAAGCTTCTTTCCACTGCGGCATAAAATCATTCCACTTTGAAAAGCCATGGCCGACTTTTGGTAAAGTTATTAATTCCGCATTTTTTGTTTTGGATATAAAATCCACTACCGCAGGATAATTGCATATTTTATCTAACTTCCCGTTAAGTGCGATCCAGGGATTTCCAAGTTTATCATCGGGTTGAAGAATATATCGTTTCACCGGAACCTCAGCTGTTACAGTCAGACCATTAATCTCACAAAGCATTTTAGGAAGCTCAATGTCGGGACAAAAACCTACAGAAATTCCACCTATAAATGTTCCGGGGCGCTCCTGAGCCAAAATACCATAAACAAGTGTTGCACCACTAGAATATCCCATAATTACAGGAGGCATATAATCAGGAAAGTCGTATTTTTTTTCAATCACCGTTGTCAGTTGCACAAAATCCGCAGCAACATTATAGCAATCATCTGTCCGTAACTTCAGATTCTTAAAATATTGAAGAATATCAACTCCGATAACCAGAGAATTCATTTCAGAAAATGTCTGGGAAAAGCCAATAACTCCCGATTTCCAACCGCCATCCCCGGAAATCATTACAATTACGTACTGAGGAGTGGTTGTCCGGTTGTAGACATAAACTTTGCCAAATGAAGGCACATCCAATGAATCTCTTGATACAACTGCCCCGGATAAAGGCTGGATAGTCAATAACACAAAGAAAAAAACTGATATAAAAGTTGATAAGTAGGTTTTCATTTAGATTATAAATTACTGAAATTTATTTTATACATCTTTCTTCCTTTTGCTTGAATTGGGGATTCCTCATTTCGCTCTTTTACCCTGTGCCCTGCGATGTTAACCCAGCTTCTTATATTTTATCCTTGCCGGTGTTGTATCAGCAACTCTCTTCTTATAATTTTCTTCATAGTCGGAGTAATTACCTTCGAACCACACAACTTTTGAATTACCTTCGAAAGCCAGCATATGTGTCGTAACCCTGTCGAGGAACCATCTGTCGTGGGAAATAATAACAGCACATCCTGCAAAATTCTCCAGACCTTCCTCGAGAGCTCTCAGAGTATTTACGTCGATATCGTTTGTCGGCTCGTCGAGAAGCAGAACATTTGCCCCTGATTTAAGAGTAAGAGCCAGGTGCAACCTGTTTCTCTCCCCGCCTGACAGTACACCACATTTCTTTTCCTGGTCGGCTCCGGTGAAATTAAAACGGGCAACATAAGCTCTGGCATTCACCAGGCGGTTTCCAACCATTACATCGTTCTGACCACCTGATATAACTTCATAGACAGTTTTGGCAGGATCGATTGCTGAATGCGCCTGATCAACATATCCGAGTGTAACAGTTTCACCTATTTTAAATGTCCCGTATGATGCTTTTTCCTGTCCCATTATCATCCTGAAAAGAGTAGTCTTTCCGGCGCCATTCGGACCGATAACTCCAACTATTCCGTTTGGAGGCAGGCTGAATTCAAGACCTTCAAAAAGCAACTTATCATCAAATGATTTTGTAACTGAGCTGGCCTCTATGACTTTATCACCAAGCCTGGGTCCATTTGGAATAAATATTTCAAGTTTGTCTTCCTTTTGTTTCACATCCTGATTAAGAAGGTTTTCATATGCCCCTAATCGTGCTTTTGATTTGGCATGGCGTGCTTTTGGCGACATCCTTACCCATTCAAGCTCACGTTCAAGTATTTTTCTTCTTTTAACATTTCCCTTTTCCTCAGACTCAAGCCTCTTTGCTTTCTGTTCAAGCCATGAGGAATAGTTACCTTTCCAGGGTATCCCTTCACCCCGATCAAGTTCCAGGATCCATCCTGCAACATTATCAAGAAAATACCTGTCGTGAGTAATACAGATCACGGTTCCGTTATACTGTTTAAGTGTGGTTTCAAGCCATTGCACGGATTCGGCATCGAGGTGGTTTGTTGGTTCATCAAGAAGCAATATATCGGGTTGCTGAAGGAGTAAGCGGCATAAAGCCACTCTTCTCCGCTCTCCACCTGAAAGAACGTTAACTCTGGCATTACTGTCAGGACACCGAAGGGCATCCATTGCACGTTCAAGTTTATGTTCAATATTCCATCCGTCTGAGTAGTCAATCTTCTCCTGCAGCACAGCCTGCCTGTCCATAAGTTGTTGCATTTTATCCGGATTTTCATATACTTCCGGTTCTCCAAAGCTGTTATTTATTTTTTCAAATTCCTTTATAATCTCCATTGTTTCCTTTACCCCCTCCTCAACAATTTCTCTCACACTGCGATTTTCATCAAGTAACGGATCCTGTGAAAGATGTCCTACAGAATACCCCGTAAGAATAGTAACCTCTCCCTGGTATTCCTTTTCCATACCTGCAATAATTTTCAGAAGAGTTGATTTTCCTGATCCGTTCAAACCGATTATCCCGATCTTGGCACCCAGGAAGAATGAAAGAGAAATATCTTTAAGTACCTGTCTGTGAGGAGGAAATGTTTTCCCCACCCTGTACATTGAAAAAATGATCTTATTGTCGTCAGCCATAACATAATAGTTAATTATCTGGCAAAAATACGTAGAGACGCCCAAATTGGGCGTCTCTACATTAATAATTTTTTAAAATATTATTTTTTCTCGAACAATTTAACAGTTTCATCCTGCAATAATACCCAAAGAGCATATACACCTTTCAGTGTTCCAATAGGAATATTCAAGCATCCCAGAGCTGAGACTACAATTACCAGGTATCTCGCCCATGACTGGTAGGTAAAGAGCCCTATCCCTCCAACAAGGCCGAGTGTAGACAGGAACCCGATCAGAACAGGTACACTGATTGATAACAATTTCAATACTCCGCTTGCCACTTCATCATCCCCTACCTGACTTCTTGCAAAATTCAGAGCAAAAAAGGCGGCAACAGCTGCAATCAGACCAAGCACCCCGAAGCCAATTTGAATCGCTCCAACCACGGTTACATGTTTTTTCATTTTTGAATCTTCCATGACAATTAATTTTTATGCAATTTATAAATATTTTCATTCCTGCTCAAATGACTGACATTTTAAAGATATGATGCATCATTCTCCCTTTATTTTTGCAGTAACGACCATTTTAGCCTGATTCAGTTCTTTGAAAAAAGAGATTTAGTATATTTGTTCATAAAAAAAGTTGTATGAAAAGGATATTAATGTACATCGCTGGTTTTGTACTTATTACATTCTCATTTACATCATGCCAGAAGAATTGTAAGGTTTGTCAGCAAAATACCTACGATTCAGGAGGAAATATTCTGACAACCGGTAATGAATCAGAATATTGTGATGCATCATTGATTGGTATAGAAACTTCTCAACCTTTTACCCTACTGGGTGTTACAACCAAATGGGTTTGCAGATAATCAATATTATACACCGATTAAAGTAAAATCATCAATCCTGGAACTGTTGCACACTAACTTTCAGATCTCTCATTAAGCCTTTCCCCTTGTTAAAGCTACCCTTTATACACATCTTTTTTCCAACGTTGACTTATGTTTTAAATAGCTCTGAAAGAGCTAATAGGTACCAGATCTGACTACGGTTCCCGGTTCCTACTTTTAAAAAAAAAAGTATTTAATTCAAACTGACGTTCAGTTGACAAAGATATTTCGGATTATGGTTTTTATTTGTTGATGAGATCCCTCACTGCGTTCGGGATGACAAATTATTTTAATTTACAAAGGGAGGGAAGCAGGGGCGTTTCGAAAAAGTATTCTCGTAGGGCAATAATGTGAAATCGAAACGCCCCTGCTTCCCTCCCAAAAGCTATGCCAAAATAAACAATGTCATCCCGAACGCAGTGAGGGATCCCCTAATCTATATTAAGAATATAATTATGAAAAACAGGTTAAATAATAATCCCGGGATAACAACATATGAATATTGAAAAAATCAGTGCATGTGACAATAAACGTTCAGTAAAATTAAAAAGATGTGTATAAAGGGTAACTTGTTAAAGCATGGGTATGCCTGTCATTGCAGTAAGTGCCTCCCTGAATTGTAGGGATATAGGTGAATTTATCGAAACATGATAAGAGGATTTATCAATTCGAAATTGTATAATAAAATTCAGGAAATCAAATGTCATCAGTTTCAATATAATGGACTGTGTTGATAAAATGTTAATAATTGTGTGAATATGCAGATGCCAGATCCTTTTCTTATCGTAATTTTATACAAGTTTAATCGGACTTATAAATGGCATTGAATATCAGCAACTTAGAACTTACGGGCAAAAATATAGTTATTGTTGAAGACGATCTGCCCTCAATAAGGTACTATGAAACATTACTGAAAAATTCGGGTGCTGAAGTAATAATATTTCATACAGGCAAAGAATTTGTCGATTATATAGCCCATAGTACCAATCCTGTTGATCTTGTTTTAATGGATTTTCTTGTTCCTCTGATTAATGGGATCGAGTGCATCAGAATACTCAGGAAAGAAAGAAAAAGCACTCCTGTTGTTATGATTACCGCCTACTCTTCTGAACAGGCAAAAACTGAGGCTTATATAGCAGGATGTAACGAGTACATTTTAAAGCCTATTTATCCTGAAAAGATCTTCTCCCTTCTCGAAAAATACCTAAAATCGGGTATTACTATACTTCATTCATAATACCCGTTCTGACCCTTCCCAGCTTATTTGTATTTAAAAAGCTGATATCACCTTCTAATTGGTGTGCCAACTTAATAAAATCCACTGTCGATTCATCAGGCGAAACCATTTATTATATCTGATAAATTGCAAAGGTGTTTCAGCTCACTAATTTTGCTAATTTTGAGCATTAACCTTTCAGATGAGACATAGATTAATATTTTTATATGTTGCTGTACTATTCTCAGCACAAATTGCCTCAGCACAATATTATGAGACTGGTCAGGATCCGGCTTCTCTTAAGTGGAAACAGATAAAAACAGGGAGGTTCACAGTCATTTATCCTGAGAAATACGGCCAGGGAGGAATTGTATATGCAAAAGAGCTTGACCGGGCATATTCAAAACTTAATTTACTTTTCCCTCAAATGAAATTTACTCTTCCTGTCGTCATACATAATTATTCTATTCAGTCAAATGGTTATGTCGCCTGGGCTCCCCGAAGGATGGAACTATATCCTACTCCGGACCAGAATACCATCCCGCTTGCTCCGGAAACACAACTTGCAGTGCATGAGCTTGCACATGTTCTTCAGATGAAATCATTAAACCAAGGCTTTTCAAAAGCAATGTCCCTGGTTTTCGGGGAACAGTTCACCGGAATTATTGCTTCGCTGCTCCCTTCCTGGTTACTTGAGGGGGATGCAGTATTTGCTGAATCAGCTCTTACACAATCAGGCAGAGGACGCACTCCTTCATTTCAAAAGCAGCTCAAAGCACTTATAGTTGAGAATAAAAAAAGCTATAATTACGATAAGATGCTTGAAGGATCATTTAAAGATTTTGTTCCTGATGATTATGAATATGGTTACCAGATGGTTACCCTTGCTCTGGCTAAAAATGACCCTCAGATCTGGAACAAGGTATTCAAATTCACTGGTGAACAGCCTTTTACTATTAACCCGGTAAATATCAGCCTGTCAAAAAACTACGGTTTAAAAAAGAAAACTCTTTGGGAAGAAACTTTCGATACCCTGAAGACTATCTGGATAAAAGATGTTTCCAAAGAAAATCCTTCTGATTATGAATTGGAAAACCCTGACAAAAACGGAAAATATATAAATTACTATTCCCCCCTTTATGCCGGAAATGATAGTATTATAGCAATAAAAACCTCCTTATCTTTTCCAGCCTCATTCGTTCTCATTAATCCGGTCAAAAAAACAGAAAAAAGGATTCATACACCGGGAGAGCTATATCCATTTTTTATATCTTATGCCAAAGACAGGCTGGTTTGGGTTGAAACGCAAACAGACCCCAGATGGCAAAACAGAGAGTACTCAGTTATTAAACTGATGGATATCAAAACCAAACAGATCATAAAACTTACGCGAAAATCACGATATCTCGCTGCATCGATATCTCCCGACGGTAACAGGATTGTTGCCCTGGAAAACACTATCAGCAACATAAACGGTCTTGTGCTGATGGACGCTGAAACCGGTGCCATAATTCAATCTGCAGGTACTCCGGGGAATGTTTATCTTCAGCATCCCCAATGGAGTGAGGATGGAAAGAAAATAACTTTCATATTCCTTGCAGATACCGGGGAAGGAATAATGTCATTTAAACCTGAGAGTCAGGAATGGGAGACCCTGATTGAAGCTGCAAGAAATGATCTCCAATCATCATTCCTTAGAAATGACTCCTTGTTTT
Organism: Bacteroidales bacterium; assembly: GCA_049792755.1. GTDB lineage: Bacteria > Bacteroidota > Bacteroidia > Bacteroidales > VadinHA17 > LD21. The sequence continues at coordinate 19,558 of JBARBF010000017.1, forward strand.
TTGTAAGTTCTTCATCAGGAACTGATAATGTTTATCTCCGGACACCGGATAAAAATATTGAACCACTGACACGTTCGAGATTCGGAACAATTGATGTAAGTCCATGCGAAAAAAGAATCTTTTTCAGTGATTATACCTCGCTGGGAAACAATATCTGCAGCGCTCCGGTGTTGTCAACCCGGGAAGTATTTAAATACAATAGTAATTCTTCATCATTCCTCATCAGCAGGTTTGATATCAAGACCCCATCAGATGATGAAAACAGCAATATTACGTATACTCCTGAACCATACAGAAAATGGCAGCACCTGTTCAGATTTCACAGCTGGATGCCCTTCTATGTAAATATTAATGAGCTTCAGATCGATCCGGCCAGTATCAGACCCGGGGTTTCTATTATGACACAGAATACATTAAGTACACTCACCTCAACATTGGGTTATGAATATTCAGCAGATAAACGTAATCTCATTCATTCACGTGTAACCTGGCAAGGGTTATACCCGGTTATTGAATCGCAACTCGATTATGGTACTCTTCCACTGATAAGCAAAATGGGGGAAAATATTTCCAATCCGTCTGATATCAAGCCAGGTATAAGCTTCATTAATACCATTTCTTTGCCGCTGCAGTTCTCGTCGAGTAATTTCTCAGAGTTTCTTCAGCCTTCTCTTTCATCGGATTACATTAACCGTTATGTTTATATCAGTGAGACCGGTAATTATGACTATGGTCAGAATATTATTAGTGCCCGGCTCTATTTTACAAATTATTACCAGTCAGCAGTCAGGGATATTTATCCCAGGTGGGCACAGGTTATAGATTTTAATTACCGTTATGCTCCTTTCGACAGGATGATTTATGGATCAGATGTTTCATTAAAAACCGCCTTTTATTTCCCTGGAGTATTTCCTAATAATGGCATAAAAATCAGGTTAGAAGCTGAAAAGCAGTTACCGGAGAAATATCTGTATCAGAACTTATCTTCTATCCCTCGTGGCTATTATAATATTATTTCAAAGGAAATTCAGTTTCTGTCTATAGATTATTTTATGCCACTTGCTTACCCCGATTTCAATGTTGCAAGTCTTCTTTACCTTAAGAGGATCCGTTCCGGATTGTTTTATGATTATGCAACAGGCCCGGGCAATTCATTCTATACTTACTCTGCCAATGGCCTGGTTCCTCTTAACAACAGTTCTGAAAATGTATCTTTCAAATCTTTTGGATTTGAATTGCTGGCAGATTTTCATGTTCTCAGGATTCCTTATATGATATCGGCCGGAGTTCAGTCAGCATGGAAAAGCGTTAATCAATCACCCTCTGTTGAAATGCTGTTCAGTATAAATATATTTGGAATGACATTCGGCAGAAAGCGGATGTAACCCAGTTACTATATAAGACTACGAGCTGTCTCTTTTATCAGAACCCAGGCTTTCTGTACATGTTCGAAAGTTACGTTTGTCTGGGCTGTAACCATTCTAAGTGTATATCTGCCATCTAAAACTGTATGGCTGAGATATAATTTACCGGAGTCATTAAGTTGGTGATTCAGTTTTTCATTAAGAACATTTATCTCATTTTCATTATATCCTGCAGGAATAAACCTGAAACAAACAACGCAAATAATTACAGGTGCAAGTACTTCAAAATCAACTTCTTTTGAGATAATCTCCGAAAGTTTTGCAGCAAAACCGATATGATTTCTTACTTTATCGCGAAGGCCCTCGACCCCATAAGTTCTGATCACACTCCAGAGTTTTAGTGCCCTGAATCTTCTTCCCAGAGGTACTCCCCAGTCGCGGTAATCATTAACTCTGCCTCTGGTTCGCGTTTTAAGATATTCCGGAAGAATCTCAAAGGTTTTGATCAGAGAGGAGGCATCCTTTACAAAATATGCAGTACAATCAAAGTTCGTAAACATCCATTTATGAGGATTGAACACAAAACTGTCGATATATTCCTTCCCGTCAAGCATCCACTGAAATTCGGGCAGAATAAGTGCTGTGCCGGCCATTGCTGCATCAACATGAAGCCATATATCATTTTCGTTACAAATCTCTCCAATGGCCCTTAACGGATCGATTGAAGCAGTACCTGTGGTTCCTAAGGTTGCAACCACGGAGCACGGGATCTGCCCGTTTTTTTTATCCCGGAGAATTGTCTCTTTAAGCTTTTGAGGATCCATTGAAAAATCGTTTCTGACGGTAATTTTAACCAGATTTCTACTTCCAATTCCGCTTATTTTAACGGCCTTTTCAACGGATGAATGAGTTTGTTCCGAACAATATATTTTCAGGTCTCCTGATTTTTGAATGCCTTCGGTGTTGCCTGAAAAGTTCGTAACTTTTTCCCTTGCTGTAAGAATTGCAGCAAGAGTTGCAGTTGAAGCGGTGTCCTGTATAACACCTTCAAATTTGGAAGGCAGCCCTATCAAATCCCTTAGCCAGATCATCATTTTCTCTTCGAGCTCTGCTGCTGCCGGAGAGGTTTCCCATATCATGCATTGGGCTCCAAGGGTTGCAATAAGCATTTCCGCAAGGATTGATGAAGGGCTTGTGTTTGCAGGAAAATAAGCAAAAAAATTAGGATTCTGCCAGTGAGTTATGCCTGGCATTATTACCTCATTGAAATCCTTCATAAGGGAATCGAATGATTCGGAATGCTGAGGGGGTTTGTCAGGAATTTTATCAAAAATCTCACCCGGCTTTACTGATGACTTTACAGGCCAGTTCTCAATATTTTCCATATAGCCCGCCATCCATTCAACGAGATCATGGGCATGTTTTCGAAATTCATCGGGTGTCATTTGAAATCTTATCTTATGGAATCCGCAAGAAGAACTATTTTATTTGATTTTACTTCGATCACTCCTCCATTTATCTCATATATTATCTCATTATCCTGTTGATCGACCATTCTGACCGAACCATTTTCGAGTGTAGAGATAATTGGCGCATGGTCTTTTAATACCTGGAATGATCCTTTCTTTCCGGGGACTCTGACTGATTTAATTTCCCCTTCAAAAATTTTTTTGTCCGGCGTGATAATTTCTATTCTCATTGCATCTTATAGATATCCAGATATTTAGTAAATATTCAATTATTCAGACTGAGAAAGTATTTTTTCACCCTTTTCAATAGCATCTTCAATAGTACCGACAAGCATAAAAGCCGATTCGGGATATTGGTCGACCTTTCCATCCATAATCATATTGAAACCTTTAATTGTGTCTTCAATTGATACAAGAGCGCCTTTTATTCCTGTAAATGATTCTGCAACTGTAAACGGCTGTGAAAGGAATCTCTGCACGCGCCTGGCCCGGTGAACTACCAGTTTGTCTTCTTCTGAAAGCTCGTCCATTCCCAGGATTGCGATTATATCCTGCAATTCATTATATCTCTGAAGCAATTCCTTAACTCTCTGGGCGCATTTGTAATGGGCTTCCCCAACAATTTCAGCAGTAAGTATCCTGGAAGTTGAATCAAGAGGATCAACAGCCGGATATATACCCAGTTCAGATATTTTTCTGCTTAATACCGTAACAGCATCAAGATGGGCAAATGTTGTGGCCGGAGCAGGGTCAGTAAGGTCATCCGCAGGCACATAAACAGCCTGAACAGAGGTGATGGAGCCATGTTTTGTTGAGGTAATACGCTCCTGCATTATACCCATTTCAGTTGCCAGTGTAGGCTGATATCCGACTGCTGAAGGCATCCTTCCGAGCAGAGCCGATACTTCGGAACCAGCCTGGGTAAACCTGAAGACATTATCCATAAAAAACAGGATATCTCTTCCACCGCTTTTCCCGTCACCATCCCTGAAATGCTCTGCAACTGAGAGTCCTGAGAGAGCAACCCTCGCTCTTGCTCCGGGAGGTTCGTTCATCTGTCCGAACACAAGGGCGAGCTTTGACTCCTTAAGTGCCTCATGATCGACTGTGGAAAGGTCCCAGCCTCCCGATTTCATGTTTTCAAGAAAAGCTTTTCCATAGGTTATAACTCCTGCTTCAAGCATATCCCTGAGAAGGTCATTACCCTCTCTTGTCCTTTCTCCGACTCCTGCAAACACTGATAATCCTGAATAAGCTTTTGCAATATTATTTATGAGTTCAAGGATAACAACTGTTTTTCCGACACCGGCGCCACCGAATAGTCCGATTTTTCCGCCTTTTGAATAAGGTTCAATAAGGTCGATAACTTTTATCCCTGTATATAAAACTTCTTTTTCTGTTGAAAGGTCCTCATATTTTGGCGGTTTTCTATGGATTGGATATCCATTTTTTTTATCAAGAAATCCTATGCCATCAATAGCTTCTCCAGTCACATTCATAAGTCTCCCTCTGATCTGCTCTCCAATCGGCATTGTAATTGGCAATCCGGTTGCAACGACTTCCATTCCCCTGCGAAGACCGTCGGTTGAATCCATAGCAATTGTTCTTACAGTTCTTTCTCCGACATGTTGCTGACATTCCACAACTAAAAGAGTGCCGTCATCTCTTTTTATTTCGAGAGCATCATAAATATCAGGCATTTCCATACCCTGCTTCTCAAAAGTAACATCAACCACTGGTCCGATGATCTGGCTGATTTTCCCGGTATTCTGTGACATATATTTAAATTATTTGTTTAAGTTTTCCAGAAGGGACAAAATTAATAATTTTTGTGTTTTAACCTGACTTATATTCTTAGTAAATATCATCAGTTTATGCTGAACGCTGGTGTGCTTTTAGGTCTTGACCGGTCGAAACAACAAGGAAAAACAGAACATAATTAATTATCTCTTCCAATTAGTGAATTGGCAATATTTACCAGCTCTGTTTTTCTTTCGTTTGGAGCACCAATCTTACCAAGCAGGCTGAAAGCGTTGTTAATATACTCATTCGCATGGTTTTCAGAAATATTCCTAATATTTAACTGCTCATAAAGCTCAATAACTTTTTTTACTTTACTTTCCGGATCAAACTCTTTTAATGCAAATAATTCATGGAGTTGTTTTACCTGTTCTACAGAAGCTATTTCCAATGCCTTTACCAGCATAAAGGTCTTTTTATTTGAAATGATATCCCCTCCCATAATTTTGCCAAAGACTTTAATATCTCCATAAATATCAAGCAGGTCATCCTGAATCTGGAATGCAAGACCCAGGTTTCTGCCGTACTCATAAATCAGGTCAGAATCTTTATCATCCGCACCACCGATAATAGAACCGATTTTTGTGGAAGCGGCCAGAAGAGCCGCTGTTTTCAGCTCGATCATACGTAAATATTCTTCGAGTGAAACAATTGAGGTTTTTTCAAAATCTATGTCAAGCTGCTGACCAACGCAAACTTCAATCGCTGCTTTATTGAACACTTTAAAAACTTTTAACAGACAATGAGGAGGAGTTTGTAAAAAACATTCATTCGCAATAAATACCATTACATCACCTGACAGTACTGCCTGGTTAAGGTTCCATTTACTGTGCACTGTAGGTAAGTTTCTCCTTACAGGGGCATGATCCATTATATCGTCATGAACCAGTGTGAAGTTATGAAACACCTCAAGTCCTGTGGCAGGTATTACTGCTTCATCAATAGTATCACTAAAAAGGTTGCAGGCCATCAGGGCTAAGACAGGTCTTAATCTTTTTCCTCCTATTGAAAGAACATATTTAACCGGATCATTAAGTTTTTTCGCTTCCTCGTTATAGGAAATATTAAGGATAGCAGTATTGACTATTTTTTTTAGATCCTCCTGAGTGTACATTTTAATTTTTTTACATCCTGATAATCAATTAAATCTAGCCTCTGAGTGCTTCTGCACCACTTACAACTTCGAGTATCTGATTTGTTATGGCAGCTTGTCTTGCTTTGTTATACTGAAGTGTCAGATCGCGGATCATACCTGTAGCATTATCCGTCGCCTTATGCATTGCAGTCATCCGGGCTCCATGCTCTGCTACAAAGGAATCAAGAACTGCTTTATAAAATTGAATCTTTAATGATTTGGGAATTAATTCTTTGATGATCTCCTCTTTATCGGGTTCATAGATGTAATCAACCGGAATGGTTTTAACCTTTCCGGAAGGAGTTGCATCGACAGGTAAAAACAATTCACTTGTAAGGTTTTGGACAGCAGCGTTTTTAAATTGGTTATAAATCAGTTCAACTCTGTCAAATTCCAAAGATGTAAAACTTTTCATTATCTGCTCGGAAACCAGGGTAACATTTTCAAACGTAAGTTCATTAAACAGATTATTCTGTTCAGGAAGCATGGGTATTTTCTGCTTTCTGAAATAATCAAATCCCTTTTTCCCTATTGTTAAAAGCTTCAGGTTTCCTTTTCTGAACTGGTCGGGGTATTTTTCAGAAATAACCCTTCTTGCTTCATTTATTACATTCGTATTAAATGCCCCGCACAGACCTCTGTTAGATGTGACTACAACAACAAGAACTTTTTCCGGAGGGGATTCTCTTCCAAAGATGTTTTCAACTTCAGAGTCTGAAAGGCTCAGTGAAAGATCTACCAGCAATTCATGTAATTTTTTTGCATAAGGCCTCAGTCTCACTATCTTATCCTGAGCTTTTCGCAACTTGGCAGCAGATACCATTTTCATCGCTGAAGTTATCTGCCTGGTTGACTTAAAAGAGGTTATTCTTATCCTTATTGCCTTTAAATTAGCCATTAAAATTTATTTTATCATATAATCCTGTCTATTGTATCCGGAATTTCATAACCAGATCCGAAGCAACTTTTTCAAGAACTGTTGTGATATTATCATTAAGTATTCCTTCACGAAGACTATCCAGAGTATCCTTATGTTTAAGTTCGAGCAACTCGAGAAAATCGCTTTCAAAACTTTTCACTTTGTTCACAGGAACGTCTTTTAAAAGTCCCATCGTTCCGCAATAAATAATAGCTATCTGCTTTTCAATAGGAACCGGGGCAAACTGACCCTGCTTAAGGATTTCAACGTTTTTAGCTCCTTTATTCAATATTGCCAGGGTCGAAGCGTCGAGATCGGAACCAAACTTGGAGAATGCTTCCAGTTCACGATATTGTGCCTGATCAACTTTCAGGGTTCCTGCAATCTTTTTCATAGCTTTGATCTGGGCATTTCCGCCCACCCTGGATACCGAAATTCCAACGTTAATTGCAGGACGGACTCCGGAATTGAAAAGGCTCGACTCGAGAAATATCTGTCCATCAGTGATTGAAATAACATTTGTAGGAATGTATGCTGAAACGTCACCTGCCTGGGTTTCAATAATAGGTAAGGCTGTAAGCGATCCGCCTCCTTTTACCATATGCCTGATGGCTTCCGGGAGATCGTTCATTTTTTGTGCAACTTCATCGGATTCAATTATTTTTGCTGCTCTTTCCAGAAGTCTGGAATGCAGGTAAAAAACATCTCCCGGGTATGCTTCACGTCCTGGCGGACGACGAAGCAGAAGTGAGACTTCCCTGTAAGATACTGCCTGTTTTGAAAGGTCATCGTAAATAATAAGGGCATCACGGCCTGTATCGCGGAAAAATTCTCCAATTGCAGCTCCGGCAAAGGGAGCGTAGAATTGCGAAGCAGCCGGATCCGAAGCAGTAGCAAGCACTATTACGGTATACACAAGTGCACCATGTTCTTCGAGTGTTGCGGCAATATTGGCTACCGTTGAACCCTTCTGTCCGATTGCGACATAAATACAATAGACCGGCTTGCCTTTTTCATAGTTACTTCGCTGATTAATAATGGTATCTATAGCAATAGCGGTTTTCCCGGTCTGCCTGTCGCCTATTATCAACTCTCTTTGTCCCCTGCCAATCGGTATCATGGCATCTATTGCTTTAATGCCTGTCTGGAGAGGTTGTCTTACCGGTTGTCTGAAAATAACCCCGGGAGCTTTTCTTTCGAAAGGAAGATTAAAAAGTTCACCTTTGACAGGTCCTTTGGCATCGAGTGGGACACCTAAAGGAGTTATTACTCTGCCAAGTAATCCCTCTCCCACTCCAAGAGAAGCAATCCTGCCGGTTCTTTTGACAATGTCGCCCTCGTTTATCTCTTCCGTAGGGCCAAGCAATACAGCTCCGATGTTATCTTCTTCAAGGTTCAGAACAATTGCTTCCATTCCATTTTCAAACTGGATCAACTCATTCGATTCTACATTTGACAAGCCGTAAATACGTGCGATTCCATCACCAACCTGAAGCACAGTTCCAACTTCTTCAAGTTCAACTCCGGTCTGAATCCCTTCGAGTTGTTGCCTGAGAATCTTTGAAACTTCTGCTGGTTTAATATTTGCCATGTTCTATTTTCTTAATTGTCATTATAATTTACATTCTTCTATCAGTACGTAATGCACTTTCTTTTAGCCCATTTTTTATTTTACGTAGTTTATTCTTAATACTAGCATCGATATAATTATCATCAATCTGCAGAATAAAACCACCCACTATTTCGGGATCAATGCTTTCTTTAAGTTCAACTTTAGTCTTGAAAACTTCCGAAATAAGGTCAGTTACCTTCTTTTTGACTTTCTCTTCAACTTTAACTGCGGTTATAAGGACAGATTCCGTAATTCCCTTGTAATTCTTTGTTTCGTGGATAAAATTCCTGGCAATAGCCGGAATAAAACTTTCTCTTCCGTTTTGCACAATCAGGTCGATAAACGAGAGTGTGATTTTCTCCATACTATCGTCAAGTATTTTGTGAAATACAGCTCCCTTTTTCGATGGAACAATTATGGGGCTTTGAAGGAATTCTTTTATATCCGGCATCTTACAGATCTCTGAAATATAAATCATATCCTGATTGACCTTATCAAGTATCTTTTTTTCGAGAGCTGACTGAAATATTGCTTTGGAGTATCTTACAGATATTTTGCTGTCGTTCATTACAGATTCAGGTTCCTAATTCTTGGTGAAATCAATTTCTTTAAGATAATTTTCGATCAGCTTAGTCTGTTCATCCGATGATTTAAGTTTCTCTCCTATCAGTTTTGAAGCTATATCAACAGAAAGTGAAGCAACCTGTTCATGAATTTCAGACAGAGCTTTCAGCTTTTCGTTTTCAATGCCTGTTCTTGCTTTCTCAATAAGTTTTTCAGCCTCTTCCGTTGCTTTGCCTTTAGCTTCGGAAATAAGTTTATCGCGAATTTCCCTGGCTTCCTTCAGTATATTCTCACGCTCTTCTCTCGCTTTGCGAAGAATTACTTCGTTATTGCTCTGGAGCTTTAACATATCTTCCCTGGCCTTTTCTGCCGACTCAAGTGAATCCTTGATCATATTGTCTCTGGTTCTGACTGCATGGAGAATAGGTTTCCATGCAAATTTTGTCAGTAAAAGAAAAAACAAAATGAAAATAAATGCTGACCAGAAGAGAGTTCCAACTGCAGGGGTGACCAGACTATTTGCTAATAATATCATATAAATTAATTTAACTGTTCCTATAAAATGAAGCACTGCAACCAACCGTTGCAGTCTTCATAACTTTAAATTACTTCAATAGCGAAACTACTATTGCAAAAAAAGCAACCCCCTCAATAAGAGCGGCTGAAATAATCATTGCAAGTTGTATCTTGGAATAAGCTTCCGGCTGGCGAGCGATTGCATCCATTGCTGAACCTCCGATCCTGCCGATACCAAGTCCTGCACCTATTACTGCGAGACCTGCTCCAACTGCTGCTAATGTTCCTGTCATAATTAATATATTAAGTTAAACAAAAATTCTAATGCTCTTCCTGAATTGCCATGCCTATAAATAAGGCGGAGAGCAATGTAAAAATATATGCCTGAAGGAATGCCACAAGAACTTCGAGACAATCCATAAATATCACAAATAACACCGATACTGGTGCAAGTATAAGCGAACCGAATATGAAAATAAGGGAAATAAGGCTCAAACTTACAAAGTGACCTGCCACCATATTTGCAAATAACCTTATCATCAGTGCAAATGGCTTTGTAAATAACCCTATTATTTCAACTGGTATCATTATAGGTAATAGCCAGAACGGCACACCCGGAGTAGCAAAAACGTGTCTCCAGTACATCTTGTTACCACTGAATTGTATAATTATAAATGTACATGTAGCAAGGATAAATGTGATTGCAATATTCCCGGTAACAATCGCTCCGAAAGGAGGAGGAGTAGGAATAAGTCCCATTAAATTGTTGATCAGTATAAAAAAGAACACTGTCAGAAGATAAGGCATGTATTTTTCATATTTATGACCAAGGTTTGGTATTGCGATATCATCACGGATAAATAGAATTACCGGCTCAAGAAAACTCTGAATTCCTTTAGGATGGCTGATCCCTGTTTTCTTATATGACCGTGCCAGCGACAGGAATAATAGAAGCCCGATAATGGAGGCAGATATCATTCCAGTGACAGCTTTTGTCAGTGAAAGGTCAAGAGGCAGGTTTTTCTCATCGGCTATTCCTGTTTCATTTACCGTCACAATTGTTCCTTTCAGGTCACCTTCTTCTTCAAGTTTGAAACCCTTGTACACATTTTCTTTAACAAGGTGTCTGGATGAAAAGATGTTCAGTCCTTTCTCCTTAGTGTATAAAATGACGGGGAGATAGAGTGCTACATTTTCACCATTTTGCTTTGTATAAAAATGCCATTCATGAGAATCAGCAACATGATCAAGGATGAATGCATTAGCGTCAAATTTTTCAGTAGTTTCGCCTGTTCCTTTAACGTCCTGCCCAAAAAGTGAAATTGTTGTTCCGTAAATTAAAAGAAAGAATAAAAAACCAAATAAAATTCTTGTTTTCAAATCAGTATCAGTTTTATAATACTTTGTTTTTCAGTGTTTTCACTATAACATATACAGTAAACAAAGTGAGTGCTAAATATAAAACAAAAAATATTAAAACATGCGGCAAAGAAGTTTTTTTAAAAACAATAAACCAGACGAATGCTAAGATGATATCAAGCAGGAACTTAAGACCAATAGCTACGAGACTGAATACCACCTGACTATCCGGTTCTTTAGTCTGACCTTTTAGAAAAATAAATGTAGTAACAGCGGAAATCACTGAATATAAACAAGATAAGATAATTATGTCGTTAAACAAAAAAACATAATTTGTTATTGTTGTCAGTAAATATCCAGTCAACAGTAACAGCATATTTAACGGGAACAATAGGAAAAAGTATTTTTGAATTTGTTTCAAGAAAGAAAATTACTTCATAAATTCTTTTATTGCAGTATAGATTGCTACACTAACTCCAAGGAGCGAAAGGATAATTGTAAAAACAGGAATATGCCACCCTGTAAGCTTATCAAGTTTTACACCACCCCAGACTGTTACAAGAATAATCCCTGCCATCTGGAATGCAATGCCTGAGTATCTGCCATATTCCTGGAGACCTTTATTTGGCAGCTTTTTCGGGTTCTTTTTCTTTAATGGTTCCTGTTCCTGCATTATTATCGGTATCACTCATTTTGCAGTTTCCTGAAAAGACTGCTCCGGGTTCAATAGAAAGCTTTGAGGTAGATATATCACCATGAATTTTTGAAGAGGCTTTGAGGTTAAGTAACTGCCCTACGATTATTTTGCCTTCAATAATACCTGCTACTTCAGAGTTTTTGCAAATGATTTCCCCTTTAACCTTTCCGGTTGTACCTATAACAACTTTACCTTTAGTATTTAGATTCCCGTTAAGAGATCCGTCAATACGAATATCACCGTTTGATTTTATATCACCGGTTATGTCTGTACCGATACTTATAAGGTTTATTGTTGTGTTATCGGGTTCATTGAACTTTGCCATAATAGTTTAAGAGTTAAGAGTTACAAACTTAATAACTCACAAATATAAAAACTATTGCAGAGAATAATAAAAATAGGGATGGGAAATAAGAATCTTTAATTCTGGGGGGTATAATACCCCTCTGCCGCTGCGCGGCACCTCCCCCAGGGGGGAGGAAATACACTTCAGTCTAGTTAAATTATACTTATATACAGAGAATTTCTCCCCCTTTGGGGGGAGTGCTCAAAGGGCGAGGGGGTATTTTTTAAGACAATGACTACTATTCCGGATTGTACGCCCACTTAAGATACACAGCTCCCCACGTGAATCCGCCACCGAATGCGGCGAGAATCAGAATATCTCCTTTTTTAAGCTTTTTTTCATATTCCCAGATGCACAATGGAATAGTAGCTGTAGTTGTATTTCCAAAATTCTCAATATTGATCATTACCTTCTCAGGAGAAAGTCCCATTCTTCTTCCGGTGGCATCGATTATACGCAGATTAGCCTGATGAGGAACAAGCCACGCAATATCCTCTGATTTAAGATTATTCCGCTCCATTATCTCAACAGCAACATTTGCCATGTTCACTACAGCAAATTTAAAAACACTCTGTCCTTCCTGGTAAATGAAGTGTTCTTTTGCGTCGACTGTTTCATGGGATGCAGGTTTAACAGAACCACCGGCTTTAAGATGCAGGTATTTCCGCCCGGAAC
>JBARBF010000018.1:0-4271 GCA_049792755.1 Bacteroidales bacterium
ATTTATCATGACAAGATACTTATCGTCCATCTATCGGGACTTATGCAAAAACAAATCAACCCTGACACAGACGGCAACAAACTCAACCGCCGAGCCGTTGAACTAAACCGCCACATGGCGGTAGATATAACTGAAAATCCGTAGCTTGTATGATTATTCACTTAATAATCATACTACGATGAAAAAAAATCATTAGAAGAATTGGTTCTGCGAGAGATGCAGACCCGGAATTACAGTCAGAGAAGCATTGATACTTATGTGCATATGCTTAATGCACTTGAAGATTACCACAACACCTCCATTGATGAAATTTCAACAGATCAGGTAAAGGATTTTCTGCAATACTCAATCGGAACAAAGAGTTTGTCAGTTTCCTATATCAACCAGGTGATCAGTGCTGTTAAGATACTTCAGAAAGATGTTCTTGGGAAAGATTGGGAATCAATCAGGATCAAGCGTCCGAGAAGAATAAAAAAGCTACCTGTTGTCCTGTCAAAGGAAGAGGTGAAATCAATAATTGAGACAACAAGAAATTTAAAGCACCGGACTATAATAGCTGTAATTTATTCCGTAGGGTTACATATCTCGGAATTAATCAATTTACTTCCCTCTGACATAGATTCTGACCGCAAGCAAATAAGGGTACTAGGGAAAGGGAATAAATACAGGTACACACTGTTATCAGAAAATATCCTTGATATGTTACGAATGTACTGGCGTGCATACAAACCGGAGCGATACCTTTTTGAAGGACAGAGGCAAGGGCAACCAATTAGCAGAGAAACTATCCAGGTAGTATTCAAACATGCATGTAAAAAGGCCGGGATAACTAAACCAGCATCTGTACACAGTCTGAGACACTCTTTTGCGACACATCTTCTTGAAAGCGGAGTAAATCTTAAGATCATTCAAAGCTTACTTGGTCATTCCTCTCTTCGAACGACTTCAATATATCTGCATGTAACCCGCTTTGATCCGGCATCGATCAGAAGTCCTTTTGATGAAATAGCCAGTTAATGCTATGGAAAACAAGAGACAAAAAATCGAGATCGCTGATATTTTCAGACGATTTGAATCGGATTATCATCAGCAGTACTATATGGTCCATGAACAGCACAAGGCATTTGATGCTATTATGAATTGCCGGTCACAGGAATTGGGTGGTCATGCTCTTAAGTGCAATAACTGCGGACATGTTCAGTATGCTTACAACTCATGCAGGAACAGGCATTGTCCCAAATGTCAGTATCTCAAACAGGTTGTGTGGGTGGACAAACTAAAAGCCAGGCTATTGCCGGTAAAGTATTTTCATATTGTTTTCACTATCCCCGGCTCATTGCATAAACTATTTTATACTAATCAGGATATATGTTATGATTTGCTTATGAAATCTGCCTCGCAGTCAATACTTAAAGCAGGGGAAAATCCTCGTTTTCTTGGAGCTAAGACCGGCTGTGTGGCTATCTTACATACCTGGGGACAGGCCCTCACATATCATCCTCATGTACACATGTTGGTCCCTGCTGGTGGCTTTGACAGCGACATGCTTGAGTGGAGACAATCAGGTGAAGACTTCTTTGTTCCTGTAAGAGTTCTTTCATCTCTTTTCAGAGGAATATTTGCTCAGAATATTTACAAGCATGTTGACAGACTTATACCTGATAATAACGGTGAAAAAACAGATATTGATCTTCTCAGGGCATTGATCTATAAAACCAGCTGGAATGTATTTGCCAAGCCCGCTTTAGCCAATGCAGAAAGAGTAATAGAATACCTGGTGCGTTATACACACAGAGTAGCCATATCAAATGCCAGAATCCTGGAGATAGCAGGTGATAAAATCTATTTCGTATGGAAAGATTACAAGCAAAATGGTAGAACAAAAGTCATGAAGATCAAGGCAGTAGAATTTATAAACCGGTTTATGATGCATGTATTGCCGCGAGGCTTTTATAAAATACGGTACTATGGGATCTTTGCAAATACACTTTGCAATGACCTGCTTGACACCTATCTATCCCTCAGTGACAAAGAAATGGATATCTCTTCAATGGAAGGGAAGGCCTGGCAGGAGCTGGTTCAGGATATTCTTGGATATGATCCCTGTCGGTGCAAAATATGCAAAACAGGGGAAATGCTTTTAGACTCCAGAATTGATGCTAAACCAAGAGCTGCCTGAAAAATATTATTAAAATGTTCTTTGATATAACTTCTGCAGGAAAAGAGATAAAATCTTAATGGGAAAGGTATGCCATGTTATTACGTGGTTTAACCTATTATCATTCGATGCCTCACAAAACAATAACATTGAAGAATAAAAATCCCTGAAAAATCAAATTCAGAAGAACCCTGTTCAATAGAATGCCCATAGGAACACGCGGCTTAGTCCAACTCAGTTTTATACGCAATCTTATATCAAAGCAATCAGGTAAGTAGATCAGTTTTTTATACCTATCTTTAATGGGATAGCTGTTATAAGACTGTGTATAAAACGCTATTTAGTTAGTGTTCACGACTTATAAAATTAAGAGTTACTATAACATGACAATTTTCTACTTTATACCAGGATTAATAGAGAGTTTCAGGCTAAAGAAACAGATCCTGCTCTACTCTTAAAAACGCGAAACACTAACTCGGACGGTTGGGTTTATTGCCTTCGGCAGCCGGACAAATCCGTAATGCATGACAAAGTCTATGAGAATTAATTTTAATCCGCATATTAAGCCTTGTGCCACCCGGACAGATCCGTTTACCGGGACAAAGTCAATAGGCTGCCGGCTGATGCGCTGTTGTCTTTGTTTTTGCAGTGTACCAAGATAATTTTATCGTGACAAGACAATTCCTGCTCATTTATCGGGACACATCCATCTTGACAATTTTATCATGACAAGACACTTATCGTCGATCTATCGGGACTGTGCAAAAACAAATCCAACCCGGACACAGACGGCAACAAACTCAACCGCCGGGCCGTTATGCACAACAATTCTGAAACCTAGATAAATTCGACATATGGAAAGAAAGACCTATACTCAATTTGGAAAATTATCAGTAATTATATTTGTTCCTATGCTGATTCTAAGCTTGGTTTTACTTTTAGTAATTGGATTTGATGATTTGATATTGGTAGGTATATTAATTTTACTTGCAATCTCATCTTTACTCTGCATCTTAATATTTTATAAGTTGACCATATCAATTGATAGTAAAAATCTCTCTTTCAAACTTGGAGTAGGATTAGTTTCTAAAAAATACCTGATTGCTGATATAAAAAGTTGTAAGCCAGTAAAAAATAGCCCATTTTATGGGATTGGGATAAGGTTAATTCCTGAAGGTTGGCTTTATAATGTATCGGGACTTGAGGCAATTGAATTAAGTTTTAAAAATCGAAATTCAAAAATCAGAATCGGAACTAACCAACCAGAGGAGATTGTCACCACGATTAACAAAGTGATTGAATATGAAAAATCTGAAAGCATATCGACTTATTCAAAGAAAACTAACTACTTTTTAATCTTGGCCGTTATCCTATTAGCCTTGATTCTACCAATTGGAATTATTCTCTCAGGTAAGCGAGAGATAAAAATCAAAATGGAAAATTCGGAATTCAGCCTTCAGGGTATTTATGGTTTGACAATTAAATACTCGGACATTACGCAATTTGATACAATTTCTTCTTTCCCAAAGATTAGGCGCAGGACAAATGGGTATGCTTTTGGTAGAACATTAAAAGGGAATTTCACTCTAAATGACAAGACTAAAGTCAAATTATTTATTACAGAAGATAACCCTCCATACATCTACGTCAAGACAGATGATCTGAATATCTATATAAATTTCAAAAATCGAGACAAAACGGTGGATTTATTTAAACTCCTGACTACCAAATTGAGACATAATTAAAAATTAAAAGCTGTGCATAACTCGGACGGTTTAATTAATTGGCTTCGGCAGCCCGGACTACTTAGTAATCAGCCCCCAAGGTCTATGCGAGTAAATTCATTTCAACTTATAAAATCTTGTTGCACCCGGACTGATCCTGCTGCCAAGACAAAGTCAATAGGGCTGCCGGCCGACGCGCTGGTGCCTTGTTTTTTGCTCGTCACCGAGACTATTTCATCATGACAAGACAATTTGCGTCCATCTATCGGGACTTGGTACCATCAAGACAAATTACCGTGACCCGTAACTTTTCAGCCATCTACCGAGACTGGCAAAAAACGCGGCACCCCGACACGGACGCCAACTCAATTAAACCGCCGGGCCGTTAT
>JBARBF010000019.1:0-9384 GCA_049792755.1 Bacteroidales bacterium
GGGTTTTGAATTAGGCGATGGTAATCTTAATTATGGGTTAGAACAGCTTTCCGAAATATATTATTCAATGGAATTAACAAAATATTTATTTATATCAGGTACATACCAGTTTATACTAAACCCTGGATACAATAAAGACAGAGGACCAGTAAATGTGTTTTCAATACGTGTTCATGTTATAATCTGAATCACTGTTTTCTCTCTGTACATTCTATGGACAATAACAGGGAAAATCAATAGCGTCAGCAGAGTTGCACTAATCAGGCCGCCAACAATAACAATGGCAAGTGGTTTTTGTGTTTCAGAACCTATGCCTGTGGAGATTGCTGCCGGCAGAAGTCCGAAAATAGCCATGAGTGCAGTCATTACAACGGGACGCACCCTGCTTAATACACCACTTTTCAAAGCATCAGTGAGATACATTCTTTTTGCCAGGTTTTGTTTGAAAACCGAAATAATAATTACTCCGTTTTGAATACATATTCCAAACAGGGCAATAAAACCGATACCTGCAGAAATGTTAAAGTTTGTTCCTGTAATAAGCAATGCTAAAATTCCACCGACCAATGCAAAAGGAACATTTAAAAGTACCAGCATCACATCTTTGATTCTACGGAAAAGTACCAGCAAAATAACAAATATGATAATAAGGCTTATCGGGACAACAATAGATAATCTGGTCATAGCCCTTATTTCGCTTTCATAATCGCCACTCCATTGAAGAGTGTACCCTTTTGGCAACTTAATCTCGGCTGCAAGTTTTTTTTGCCCTTCCATGACAGTGCTTCCCAAATCTCTTCCTCTTACTGCAAAGGCTACTGCCGTAAACCGTTTATTATTGTCACGATAAATAAATGAGGGACCGCTGCCAAGTTGAATGTCGCCAATCTCTTTAAGAGGGATTTTTTCACCTGAGGCATTAGGAATCATTAACTCTCCGATCTCAGCTTCTGATTTCCTGAACGAATATTGATAGCGCACCCGGATATCGAATTTTTTTTCACCTTCATATAACTGAGATGCTGCTTTTCCTCCTATTGCGAGCTCTATTACTGCATTTGCTTCAGCAGCAGAAATGCCATATGCTGCCATCTTCCCTCTGTCGAGTTTAATCTGAAGCTCCGGCTGTCCCAGATTTTTAAGAACGCCCACATCTTCCATCCCCCGGATGGGACTAATCTTTTCACTGACCTGCCTGGCTAATTTTGATATAGTGTCCAGGTTTTCGCCAAATACTTTTACAGCCTGGTTCACATTGATTCCTGCAACTGCCTCATTTACATTGTCAATAATTGGTTGTGAGAAACTCCATACTGCTCCTACATATTTTGAATCTAAGCGTTGTTGCATTTTATCAATCAGTTCATCTTTTGTAAGATGCGATTTCCATTGTTCTTTAGGATACAGATCAACCAAACATTCGATATCATAAAATCCTTTGGGGTCAGTTCCGTCATCAGGTCGTCCGATTTGTGACACTACTTCATGCACTTCAGGAAACCTTAATAAATCGTATCTCATGCTATCTGCAAGAATTTTGGCTTGTGGCAAAGAAATACTCATTGGTGCACTGCCTTCGACCCAAAGTGATCCTTCATTCAAATGTGGAATGAACTCTGTGCCCAGGAATTTTGCAGAAAAAAAAGTTAGGGCAACAATCACCATTGCTACGCTGAAGCTGAGTTTTTTATATCTCATCACCCAGTCAAAGAGCTTTTCATAATATTTCATCATTCCTGAGACAAGCGGATTGTGTTTTTCAACAACATTTTTATGAAGTAAACGACTTGTAAGCGCCGGAACGAAAGTAAGAGTGAATAATAAAGCTCCGAGCAGAGCAAAACCGAGTGTGTATGCAAGCGGAGAAAATAATTTTCCTTCCACTTTCTCAAAAGAAAAAATAGGAATAAGTGCAGTGATGATGATTAGTTTAGAGAATAGTATGGCTTTCCCCATATCCACCCCAGTGCGTCTTATGAGACCAAGCTTAGCTATCTTGTTAAATTTTTCCATCCCAATCTCTGTCGCATAGTATCCCAATGCCACAAATACTCCTTCTACCATAACCACAGCGCCATCAATTAAAATTCCAAAGTCAATGGCGCCAATGGATATAAGGTTGGCAAACATCCCTTTCAGATAGAGCATAATAAAAGCAAATAATAATGAAAGCGGGATTATAAGAGATACGATAATGGTTGCCCTCCAGTCGCGCATAAAAACAAGTACAACGGCAGTAACCAGAATTATGCCCAGTAAAACATTATGAAATACTGTATGCAAACAGAAATTAATGAGGTTTTGTCTGTCATAAACGGTTTGAACTTCTACTCCAGCCGGCAATATTTTTTCGTTAAGTTCTTTGACTTTTACCTTCAGAGCTTTAAGTACCGGACCCGGATCGATGCCTTTTCGCATCAGTACAATGCCTTCCACCACATCAGTTTCGTGACCACGGGCAACCATGCCTAACCTAGGTTGATTTGATTCTTTTACCTCTGCCACATTTTTTACCAGCAGGGAGATACCTTTCACATTTTTTATGACGATGTTTCTTATATCGTCCATATTATTTATAAGTCCGATACCACGTACCACAAATGCCTGGGCTGATTTTTCAATTACATCGCCACCTACATTTACATTACTCCTGCTTATTGCATCATATACGTCGAGTGCTGTAAGGTCATACTGCGAAAGCAGATCAGGGTTGACATTTACATCGTAAGTTTTTATCGGACCTCCAAAAGCGACAACATCAGCAACTCCGGGCACAGTACGAAGATTGCGGTCAATCACCCAGTCCTGAAGAGTTCGCAGATCAGAAGGAGTATGCTGTTTAGAAAAGAGTGTATATCGATAAATTTCATCAGTTGGACCTGTGGGAGGAGTCAATTCAAATTCGGAGCCTTCAGGAAAATCGACGGCGGGCAACAGACCGGTTATCTGCTGCCTTGCATACATATCTTCCACATCATCCTCGAATGCCAGTGTTACAACCGAAAGGCCAAATAAAGATTGCGAGCGGAGATTGGTTTTTCTTTGTACACTATTCATGGCAATTTCAACAGGTATGGTAACAAATCTCTCAACTTCCTGTGCACTTCGTCCTGGCCAACGGGTAATAATTTGTATTTGAGTATTGGTAAAATCAGGAAAAGCAACGATAGGCGTTTTAATGAAACAATAAACGCCTGCGACTGCAAGAATACCTGTCATGAAAAAGATGAAGAGCTTATGCCTCAGCGAGAAGGAAATAATGTTTTTTACTAAATTGTTCATATCCGATGGCTGTACAATAGTTTTGTTCAGAGAACTTTAATAATTTTTAAGCGCCGTATAAATAAACAGACCATTTCGGGCAACAGCCAAATCGCTTTCATGCATCGAATCGCATTCGATAAAGCTCACTCCGTTAAATGACTTTAGGATAGTTACCTGTTGAATTGATATGTCGCATTTTGTCCGAAAATATAATACGAAGCTCTTATTATCGTCAAAGATGATTGTATTGGTTTTAACAGCTAACATTTTTTTTTCGTCCGGGAAACGAATAGCGATTTGTGCAAACATCCCTGGTTTTAGTAAATATTCCGGATTCCTGAGACCTATTTTTACATTCATCAGTTTTGTTTCCGGGTCAAGAATGGAGGAAATACGTTCTATCTTTCCTGTGAACTTTTTATCGGGATAACTTAAAGTGGTAACTATCGCCTCAGAACCAATCCTGATCTTTGAAATGTCTGTTTCATAAACATTTGCTGTTGCCCATAGTTCTCTGAGATCGCTGATTGTGAAAAGATTATCTGTTGCATCGGGACGAATGTCCATACCGGTTGTAACATTCTTATCAACAACAAATCCGCTTATAGGCGCCTTGATCAGATATCCGGAACCGGTAGAATCATTGGCAGGAAATGAACTGCCGTTAATTGTAAGAACCTCTTTTATTTTATTGTACTGTGCAAGCGCCTTCTGATATTCGTTTTGAGCCACCAGGTAATCTTTCTCTGAGCTCACTCCACTGCTCCGCATATTACTTGTTACTTCCAGATTTTTTTTAGCAATGGCAAGTTCAGATTGAGAAGATCTAAACTCATTAAAATAATTAGCCATATCGGAACTGCGTATTACGGCAAGCACTTTCCCTTTTTCAACATAATCACCCAGCGAAACTTTAACCTCGGCGACATGACCACTCACCATAGGAAATATCCTGGATACCTTATCTTCGTTAAAGGCAATTTTCCCGGAAAGAGCAAGTTCACTATATACAGCTTGTTTTTTTATTGTATCGAAAGTGACATTTTTTAGAAGAGAATCGGGAATACAAAATTTTTGTGCAGAATTGTTATCAGGTGAAACATGGCTATTGCATGAATACAGCAATAAAACCGCAATAATTAAACCTGAGCCAAAAAGAGTTTTACTGTGTTGCATGGGAATTTATTTAATAATAGTTGTGCCTGTAGCCATATTTAGATTCTCCAACGCGTCAAGGCGGTTATTTTGAAGTTGATAGTATTCACTTTTTGAATTCTTATAAGTTTCGTAATAATCAATAAATTCGAGTAAACCGATAGTATGGTTTTGATAGGCAGCAGTAATTCCTTCAAACAGGTTCTCATAGTTACTATCAAATTTCTGTAATGAGGACTTATAAAGTCTGTCTGTCTCAATAAGTTGTACATATGCATTATTAATGTCATTTTTCACTTCCAGTTCTTTCTGGTTTTTAAGAGTTTTGCTTTCTTCAATTTTATTTTCGGCAATCCTGATGTTGCCCTGATTATGGTTCCATAACGGCAGGTCAAAACCTAATGAAAGAGAATTATAATTATGAACATAACTTCCTGCCTTATCGTACCTGGCTCCTATTGTCATATCAGGAATACGCATCGCTTTTTGCAACGAAAGATTCATTTGTTCAGACTGTATCTGTGCTTCAGATATCTTTAAATCGTAACGACTGGATAAGCCGAGATCAAATAATTGTTCAAGGCTGAACGAGGCTGGATCTAAACTATCTAATGCTGTAACATCTACATTAGGTTTTATTGGTCTTGATAGAGTGTCACCAATAAGTAAAACAATATTACCTTGTTTTTCTGTCAGGTTTTTAAGCACGTCAATCTTCTCATTTTCAAGATTAAACTGCAACGCCTGCAAACGTGCAAGCTCTTTAAAAGGCACATTACCCTTTTTATACTCGAGAGTATAAGCGTCTACAAGCGCTTTTAATGCTGTCAGTTCGCGATCATAAACCGAAAGTGATTGCCGTAAAAAATAAAATTCAAAAAAAGAGGTTCTTAATTCATAGCGTAAGGCACGCATTAAATCATAAAACTGGTATTGAGCAATTTGCGAATTTAATTTTTCTATTTTAATCCTTTTATCCCTTTTACCGGCCAGATAAACAAGTTGCTGTATAATGACAGCCGTTTCACCAGTCGGTGAGATGTCAAACCATTTTTTGTTATCATTATTGTATGCACCTTGTTCAATATTTATATTTGGATTGTCCCACAGTTTTGCCTGAACTAAAGCAGCTTCAGCTTCGTTAATCTGATATTTTGCAGCAAGCAGATCAAAGTTATTTTTAAGAAACAGGTTTTCAGCATCCTGAAGTGAAAGTGAAACAGTATCAGGTTTTGAGCCGATCTGTGCCTCAACGTTGTTCAGTATAAAACAAACAGGGAGTAAAAGAAAAATTATTCTGGGCATAAGTCAGAATTACCTTAAATTTTTGTTGTGCAAACTTACGCCTGAGATATTATAACTGCATTAGAATGCGATTAGAAAATGATTAGAATCAGAAATTGGGGAAATTTTAACCTTTCTTTAACACAACTGTAACAACGGTTCCTTTCCCTAATTCTGATTTAACTGAAAGGTTGCCATTATGGAGCATAAAAATTTTCTGGCATAAGGATAAGCCAACTCCCGAACCGATGAAAGAACGGGCATTTTCAGCACGATAAAATGTTTGAAATATATTATTGAGATCCTTTTCGGGTATTCCTATACCGGTATCGCTGATCGTCACAAAAATTGATTCGGGAGAATTAACAAGACTTATCTTTATGTTTTTATTCTCAGAAAATTTATTCGCATTTTCCAACAAATTTTCAAATGCAATAATTAAAAGATTTTTGTTGCCTTTAATCAACAGATCATCTGAATTTGCAGGCATATCTTCAAAATTGAGATCCATTCTGCTTTCAGACATCTGGTTTTGCACCGAATTTTTTGATGCTTCGAGCAATTCATCAATCCGGACATATTCCATTTTAATGTTATTAATGTCAGAACTTGCCTGCGCAATATTCAGCAGACCGTCGCTTAGCTTATGCAGCCGTTCTGCTTCTTCCAGAACTGTTTGCAAAACAATTTTGTACTCATCCACATTCCTGTGCCTTGAAAGCAACACTTCAATATTGCCAATAATTGAAGTCAGCGGCGTTCTTAATTCATGAGAAGCGCTTGCAACAAAATTTTGTTGAAGTTCAAAGGCATTCTTCAGGCGCTCAAGCATATTATTAAAAGTAATGGCCAGTTCGGCAAGTTCATCTTTCCCGTTTCCCTCACTTAGTCTTAAGTTAAGATTAGAATCTGTGATGCTGTTGACATGATTAATAATTTCATTTACAGGTTTAAGCATTCTCATCGTAAAAAACCGTCCGATAAAAAACAGAATAAAAATGCTGAAGAAAAAGCTGATTAATAACCCATGGCCAAGCTGAGCTAACTTTGCATCCCCTATTTTGTCAGCAGCAGAAGCCAGTATTACAAAATTGCCCTGATTATCAGGATAATAAATGCCATATGCATATGTGCCGTTAGATTTACTCCTGTATATTTTTTCTCTCCTGGTTTTTTCTATAACTGTGATGGGAAAAGGTGATGGTACTGAATCCCTTATAAAAGCAGGCTGGTTTATTGAATCATACAGCCTGATTGTTTCGCCGGGTAGTTTTTCGAGTAGTACTTTCTGAAATCCCTGAAAAACTTTATTGCTTACTTCATCTTCTTCGAGATAAACATTTGCTGCAGCATATGTACGCATACGAAGCCTGTAAAAAAAATCACTTGAGGCAAAGGATTTACTGATTGAATAAATAAAAAGATTCAGCGCGATCAAAAAAAGTGCTATAGTAAAAGTAAACAGAAGCGAAAGTTTAGTCTTAATTTTCATTTTCGCCTTCTTTAAAAATATATCCCATTCCGGTTATTGTATGAATAAGTTTGGGAGAAAAATCCTTATCAATCTTATTTCGGAGGTAATTAACATAAACATCTACAACATTAGAATTATTATCATAAGCATTTCCCCATACCGAATCCAGAATCTGTGTCCTGGATTTTACAATGCCGATATTGTTGACAAAATACTGAAGCAGGGAAAATTCTCGGGCTGTCAGTTTAATCAATTGCCCGTTTCGCCTGACCTCCTTGCTAAAATCATTTAATTCCAGACCTGCAAAATTAAAAACCGGATTTATTGTGCGGTTCTGGTTTCTCCTTATTAAAGCATCAATTCTGGCAAGGAGCTCTTTGAATTTGAAAGGTTTTATTAAATAATCGTCTGCACCTGTTTTAAGTCCTGTAACAATGTTGTCGGTTGAACCAAGGGCTGTGAGCATTAAAATCGGAGTTTCAATTTTTTCTTCCCTGAGCATCCTGCATACTTCCAATCCATTTATTTGAGGAAGAATTATATCTAAAATAATAATGTCATAAACCTCCTGAAGAACTAATTTTTTACCCGTATAACCATCAAAAGCAACATCAACATGATATGATTCTTCTTCCAGTCCTTTTTTTATGAAAGTGGAAACATGTGCCTCATCCTCAATAAGAAGTATATTCATTGTATATCAGAAATTTACCTGTTAAGATTTTAATATCAAAGAAATCAAAAAACTCCTCAATGAAATGAATTTGAATACATCATAACGATTAATGACCTTTACCGTGTACAAACTTATTAATTTTTTTATTAATACTGGAAAAGCCGGAAATACTCCTGACATCCATTTCCTTAGTCTTAAATTGGTACTGTATAATTCGTTTAGGAGTCGTCAGAAGAATGTGCATGCAACCGTTTATCGATACAAACGGGTTATTCACCGAAAATAATTATATGTGCAGTTGAAAATACTGTACTTTCGGTTTAAAATTAACCTGCTTAAAAAGATTTGCCATGTACACGAATTGGTTGAATGACATCCTCAGAAGTCCTGAAAATCACAATACGTTAATCCAAAACGGAAATAAATATGAATCAGATGGGAATGAATATATGATTGAAAATGATATATTATCAATAGAATATCCTGAAAAACTGGATGGTTATGATGCAAAGTATAATAAATTCTATAATATACTGGCTCCCCTTTACGATCTGAATGAAAGAGTCATGGGCAAACTTCTCGTTGGTGTTGATATGGTAAAAGGAAGGAAACAGATTGTCTCATATCTGGGTCTGAAACCCGACATGAAGATTCTAGAAGTTTCTCCTGGGCCTGGGGTTTTTCAGAAGTATCTTAGGAATGATATTGGAGAAAAAGGAGAATTGGTGGCTCTTGATCTGTCAATGGGAATGTTGCGGCAATGTCAGAAACGGAATAAAGAACTAAATGTTCAACTGATCCACGGAAATGCTCAATTTCTTCCTTTTGCCGATAATAGTTTTGATGCATTGTTTCATTTCGGAGGCATAAACCTTTTCAATGATCCACAGAAAGCGGTCAGTGAATTTATCAGGGTTGTCAAAAAAGAAGGTATAGTAAGCTGGGGTGATGAAGGATTCTCAGAAAAATACAGGAATGAACGAAGAAAAAGAATTATGCTGAAAATTAATCCGGGTTTTGCAAAGCCACGCCCTCAAATTCCTGATACCCTTTATGATGTACAGGAAAATGAGGTCTATGATGGTCTAGCCTATCTGGTTGTAACCAGGAAGAAATAAATATTTAAACCTAATTAATCTGTTAAAAATGAAATTACCCGAAAGAAACAAAGTTTGTAGTGTCGAAGCTGCAGGAGCACTGGATCTAAAACTCAGGAAGCTGATCCATAATCCATCTTCTATTTTAAAACCCTTTATTAAAGAAGGAATGACCGTTGCGGATTTAGGATGCGGACCTGGTTTCTTTACTTTAGAAATGGCCAGGATGGTCGGGAAAAACGGAAAGGTAACGGCTGTTGACCTGCAGGAAGGTATGCTTGATATTGTCCGGAAGAAAGTTTCAGGTACTGATCTTCAGAATATTATTGAATTTCATAATTGCCATGATAATAAAATAGGTCTAGCAAAAACATTCGATTTTATACTTGTATTTTATATGCTTCATGAAGTGCCTGATCAATCAGCATTTTTAC
>JBARBF010000020.1:0-1796 GCA_049792755.1 Bacteroidales bacterium
TTTTATATTTTCTATTGCTTTTTCTCTTGATATTTTTCCATCAAAAAAATCAAAGAATTCTCTATAACCAACACTGTTAAGTGCATTCAGGTTTCTAAAATTATAAAGTTCTTTTGCCTCCTGTTCCAGGCCCGTCTCAACCATCTTATCCACGCGCTTATTTATCCTCTGGTAGAGTTCTGCCCTTGACCTCTCAAGACCGATCTTGATTACAGTAAAATCTCTTTCTCTTTTCTGCTTTTTGAGGTATGTGGAGTATGGTTTGCCAACTGTTTCACAAATTTCCAAAGCCCTGATTATACGTTTGTAATTTTTTAGATCAACATTTGCATAATGTTCAGGATCTAGTAGTTTCAGGGTCATCCTTAGCCCTTCTATGCCCTCTTCCCTGTATTTGGAAATATACTTTTCTCTTACTGAATGATCTACATCGGGAATGTCATCAATACCATTACAAACTGCATCGATGTACATTCCTGAACCACCTGTAATCAGGGCTAAATTATTTTTAGAGAAGAGCTTGGGAAGAAGATTAAGTACATCTCTTTCGAACAGACTTGAGCTGTAATAATCTTTTATCGACAAGAATCCAACGAAATGATGTTTGATCGTCTCAAGCTGAAGTTTTTCAGGAACTGCGGTACCGATACTCATCTCCCTGAAGAACTGCCTTGAGTCAGCTGAAATTATCTCACAGCTAAAATATCGGGCTAAATCAATTGAAATATCAGATTTGCCTACCCCTGTCGGACCAAGCAGAACTATCAGAAAATTTTTCATTGGAATTGTTGCCCCGGAATACTATTCTTCGTCCTCGTTAAGGTTTTCTATGTTTTCGAAATCAGGAAGTGTTTCTTCGTCATCTCCGTTGAGGAAGAGTTCATCAACTTCAGGCTCATCATCATCATCATCATCAGAAACAACAATGTTGTTATAAAGTTTCCTGGCTGTTCCACCGAAAATAACCTGTTTGGGAGGTACTCCTTTCGAATTTGTGCAGGATGGATATTCACGACCATCAATCTCTTTTACCTCGCCGGTGTACTCAACGAAGAGAGATCTTTCATTGAAAAAATCGAATACATAAAGTAACTTCTGGTTCTTGCGGAAGATGATATCTTCAAGAACCGCGACTTCCATTGTAGAAGAACCCGTACCCATATCAAAAAGAGTGAATTCTTCTTCCTTCTCCCAATTGTCGGTTGCCATAAAAAATGAAGCCATCTGAGATTTATCAAACTCTAATTCATCCTGAATCTGGTTGTGAAAATCCAGCAATGTATGTGTATCAAGAAATTCAAATTCCCTGACAAATGACTCATCTTCATCTGATAACACTACAAATTTGTAAACCATGATATGTCTTAATTCGATGGGTGCAATATAATATATTTTAGATTACAATATTCCGGCTATTTTTTTTTTTAGAAGAAATTCTATTGTATCAATTCCATCGGCATAATCCCACAGATGAGGCCACTGTGCTTTACCAAACTGAATATTATGTTTACCTACCACACACTGAATTTTTTCCTTTAGGAGTTCTGTTTGCTCCTTAACAGCATGTTGCGATTCATAATATTCATAATAAAGCACAGAAACAGGTGATGAAATTCTGCTGTCTTCTTTTAGTAAGAGAAAACCTGAATCGTGAAAAGCCTCTTTATTCACCAGATAAACAGCTTTGTTGAAATCGTAGTTATTGGCATATTTTGAGTGCCTTATGACTTCGCTGAAATTGTTCCAGTGTTTTAATAAAGACATAAGATCATATCCTTTAGGAATATATAGCTTGG
>JBARBF010000021.1:0-7356 GCA_049792755.1 Bacteroidales bacterium
CAGATCGGTAAACAACCGGGTATCTTTCAGAAATAGCTTTTCGAACAGGCCGTATGCGAGAGCCATTGAAAAAATTTCGGCAAATATCCATAAGAGATATTGCCACATGTTTATAGTATGTCTCTTACAGACATGGTACATCAGAATCCGGCTTATTACAACAACAAGGACACCTAAAAGTATCGTCAGACTGGAATATGTAAAAAACTCAAGTCTTGTCAGATGATACCATCTGTCAGCCCCGAAAGGCGAATAAGCGTTAATAAAAACCAAAGCAAATAGAGAAGTAAAAAGCACCAGACGAATGAGATTCTGCTTTTCATTCAAATATGAAGGTATCGGTTTTTGTAAGTCGACCATTTGCTTTATGATAACTGAATGTAAAATTAAGTATTTTCTTAATTTTAATTGAACCTAATAGAGTTCTGACTTTTTGCAATAAGCAGAATTCCGTCACAAATAATTGAATTATATCCCTCAACTGCAAATTTTATCACTTCGCATTAGTATTCACCACATAAATTTGTCTTACACGAATGTCACGATTTACTTTGTATTATTATCATATGATCAGAGTTGATGGAGTATACTAAAACATATAACGAACTTAAATCTGTCTTCACAGTTGAGAACAAGAAAATATCAATTCCGGATTCAGAAATTAAAATTCATAATATTTTATTTCATTCGGATGTTCCATTGAATGAATTTGCAAATAAATGCGATACACTCATTGCCGAAAATCAATCTTTTTCTTATCCTGTTTTTACTCCACGATGTGGTAAGAGTGACAAAGTAATTCTGTTGCTTCATGGTCTTAATGAGAGAAGCTGGGTAAAATATCTGGTCTGGGCTTATTACCTAGCACAGAATACAGACAGCTATGTTATTCTATTCCCGATTTCATTTCATATAAACAGATCACCTTTATCCTGGAAAGATCCAAGAGCGATGATTCCCTTTATGAAGGACCGGAATTCTTCGCTCGGTGAAATAAATATGTCGAGTTTTGCAAATATTGCTCTCAGCAACAGGCTGACTGAAGATCCGATGAGATTCTTTAAATCGGGATATCAGACATCATCTGATATTGTAAAATTACTCTCAACAATTAGAAATGGAGAACATGAGATTATACCTAAAACCTCTGATTTTAATATATTCGCTTATTCTATTGGGGCATTTCTTGCTGAAATTATTCTGATGGGAAATCCTGAAAAGCTTTTTTCTCAATCAAAGCTTTTTATATTCTGCGGAGGGTCGGTTTTCAGTAATATGCAAGGCTCTTCCAAACTTATAATGGACAGTCTTGCATTCCAGAAGGTATATACTTATTATCTTTATGATTTTGAAAAAACTCTCATCGGGAAAAGTCCTTTGGTGGATTTTTTGAGAACCAGTCAGATTGGAATGGCTTTCAGATCAATGATTGATCTTGGAAGACTTAAAACATTCAGGGAGAATATTTTAAACAAACTACGCGATCAAATCCATTCTATATCTTTATTGAAAGATTCTGTCATCCCATGTAAAGGTGTAATTTCAACTCTTGGTGGATTTGATAAAAAAAACATTGTTGATATATGGGATCTCCCATATTCGTATACACACGAAAATCCTTTTCCGGTTCTTGGTCTTCCTCTTTCAAAAAAAGTAGATTACTGGTTTGAAAAAGTGTTCTCGGAAGCAGCTTTGTTCCTGGCTTAAGTTCTTACCTTTTTATTACAGATCCTTTGTGACCCTTAGTGAGCACATAGTGTCCCTTGGTGGTAAAAGAAAAAAACATTTAAACACAAAGTTGCACAAAGGATTACACAAAGGAACACAAAGTGTAACTAAAATAATTATCTGCACTTCCCGTTATAGAAAAGGCCCTGAATCAGAATTCATTTTCAATCAGTCCGAATCTATAACCCTTTCCGGTTGCATAGTCCAGAAAATCCTGAATTATAGTATTTGCACATGAACTGCATGTGTCATGCAACACAATTATTGAGCCCGGTCTTATTTTGTCTTTTAATATTCCAAGTACCTTATCGCTTCCGAAATTAATATCAAAATCATAAGCCATGATATCCCAGAGTATCAATTTAAAAGTCGTGGATAAGCTTCTTTTTTGTTTCACTGACAGTCTGCCGAACGGAGGTCTGAACATTGTCGCTGATGTAAATTCCGAGGCCTTAAGTACATCATTAATATATGTTGCAGAATCAGTTTTCCATCCATTGAAATGATAATAGCCATGGTTGCCTATAGCATGCCCCTCAGAACGGATCTTTTTCATAAGTTCAGGATATTCTTCCGCAGCTTTCCCGTTGCAGAAAAAAATGGTTTTAATATTATGCGTTTTAAGTATGGTAAGCAACTGAGGAGTAGAAACGGGGTCGGGGCCATCATCAAAAGACAGATATAATATCTTTTCAGTTGTCTTTATCCTGAAGAGAGCTTGAGGATAAAGACAACGTGCCAGAAAGCCAGGCCTGAAAAGCCGCATATAAATCTATTTTGTCGAATAAAGCTTACCGTAGTAATTATTTATCTCCGGTTCGATAGTTTTTGAAATGGAGTCCAGTTTTAATTTTATACTTATATTATAAATATCGAGCAATGCTTGCATGTTAATCCCTGTAGGGTATTCAAGACCATACCTTTCTTCTGGTTTTAATTTGATTGCATAATCAAGATATTGTTTTGAGTATTGAATAATACCATTCAGTAACTTTTCACCCTCTTCAGTCTTGCCGGCGTTTATGAGGACTTCTGCAATTCCTATTGTGAAAAAATCGTATGGCATTTTATCTGAAGGAATAATTTCAAGACCCCTGTGGGCCGCTTCAACAGCTTTTGACGTATCTCCACTGATAAGTAAAGCCTTCCCGAGAGATCCGAAAATTCTTCTGAAATTACTGAACATACGTCTGTTATTCTCATCAAGATAAACTGAAGGATCTCCTGCATTTCCCCATTTGAACTTGTTCATCATATTATCATACATCACTTTGCAGTCGATCATTCCGAATTCACCTTGTTCGGGTTTATCGGTTTTCACAGGCACCACTCTGTAAGTAAGGCCTTCCTGTATAAAATACTTCTCAAGTCCTTTATACTGGGTTGAAGGAACTGTAGTTGAAAAGTAAACAGGTCTTTCCCATTTGTTTGTCGAGAGAAGGTCCATTATCGCCAGATCCCCTTTAAATGCATCTCCTTCGGAATAGTCCCAGATCACCGGAGAAACAATTCTGTCTTTGTAATAGCTCTTAACCGTACCATTAGATAACACTTTTGCTGAATCAACCTCAATAATGTATTTGTTAGCAGGAAGATAGTTCACCCAATCACCTCTTCCGCTTATATCAACTTTATATTTGTTATCATCAAACCCTGCAAACTGAACAATATCTTTCAGATTAACCGGTTTATCTACCCTGTTATCGACCGGAAGTTGTTCTCTTGTACCCTCAACGTACTTTTCAGATCCAAGTGTAAAAGGCAATGGATCGGAACTGTAAGCCTTTTGCCTCATCATATCAATGTACCAGCCTGCCTGTATATAGCTCAGATTTGCAACCCGAACGTCGGTCCTCACACCTTCCACATCCTGATTATACCATACACAGAATGAATCATTATCTCCATAGGTAAATAAGATGCTGTTAGGCGCACACGATTTCAGATAATTAGCTCCTATATCCCTTGCAGTGTATCTGTGCGATCGGTTATGATCATCCCAGTTCTGGGCACCCATAAGAACCGGAACTGCAGCAATAAGGACTATGAATGTAACCGCTAACGATCCATTATTTCCAAGTAACTTCTGAAGCTTTTCATAAATAAACATAAATCCAATTCCAATCCAGATAGCAAATGCATAAAATGATCCGACATAGGCATAATCGCGTTCTCTTGGCTGATCAGGATATTGATTCAGATAGAATATTATAGCCAGTCCTGTCATTATGAAAAAAGCCATAACAAGCCA
The DNA here is from genome assembly GCA_049792755.1 of Bacteroidales bacterium. Lineage (GTDB taxonomy): Bacteria > Bacteroidota > Bacteroidia > Bacteroidales > VadinHA17 > LD21. The sequence goes on from JBARBF010000021.1 coordinate 3,980, forward strand.
GAATCCGGAATTGTTTCTCTTGTATTGCCAGAACATTCCGGCAACTCCGATCAGAAGCGGAAGAAAATAGTATTTATTATTGCCAGGATTAGTTTTAAGATCTTTTGGAATCCTGTCAAGATTTCCCAGACGTGCTTCATCAATAAACTTTATCCCGCTGATCCAGTTCCCGTTGATAGCATTCCCATTCCCCTGATTATCGTTTTGTCTGCCAGCAAAATTCCACATGAAATATCTCATATACATAAATCCGATCTGGTAGCGGAAAAAATAACGGAGGTTCTCGCCAAAAGTCGGACATACCAGCGCTTCTTTTCCCTCGCCTCCAGAAAATTTCTTGCCAACGACCTTTCCCCAGTATTTGTAAGCACTTTCATGATCAGGATCGGAACTGTACATACGTGGAAAAAACGTTTCAAACTGCTTGTTGTATGAATATTCTGGATGATAATATGGTCTATATTTGCCATCCAGCTTATTATACCCTGAAATGACTTTCTTAACATCGGTAACCGGAGCACTGTAGTAGTTCCCATAGAATTCTGGAGCGCTGCCATACTGTTTCATATTAATATAGTACGACAATGAGAATACGTCCGAAGGATTATTCTGGTTCATGGGGGGTCTGGCCGACGACCTGATCATAATCATTGCATATGACGAATAACCGATCATTATCACCGTCAGCGAGGTCATCACATAATTCATTATCACCCTCTTATGTTTTAACGAGTAATGAATACCAAATGCCAGAGCGCCAAAAAGAGCTGCCATGAAGAACAGGAGTCCGCTGTTATAAGGTAATCCGAAAATATTCACGAATAATAATTCAAACCAGCCTGCAACCTCCGGAACTCCCGGCATTATAACAAATACCATCAGCCATAGGAGCAAAAGTGCAACCAGGCTCGTTTTGATCAATCCTTGGGTTGTTACTTCATATTTCTTGAAATAGTAAACAAAAACAAGTACCGGAATAATTAAAAGATTCAAACGGTGTACGCCAAGTCCCAGTCCCATTATGTAAGCAATAAGAATTATCCACCTTCCGGAATATGGTTTCTCTTCTTCTTCCTCCCATTTCAGCATGCCCCAGAATACCAGGGCAATTATAAGGGAAGAGAGTGCATAAAGTTCCCCTTCAACTGCTGAAAACCAGAAAGTATCTGAGAATGTATATGCCAGTGCTCCCAAAACACCACTTCCAATGATAGCAGGAACATGTTTTGATTCAAGTTCTTTACCGTTTACAAATACTTTACGGACTAGATGGGTAATGGTCCAGAAGAGGAACATAATAGCAAAACCGCTGCAGATAGCGGATAATGTGTTTACCGTTACAGCAACTTTGGAAGTATCACCTCCTGCAAAGAGAGTGGCGATTCTTCCCATCATAAGAAACAGGGGAGCGCCCGGAGGATGTCCCACCTGCAGCTTAAAAGCTGCAAGGATGAATTCGCCGCAATCCCAGAAGCTTACAGTTGGTTCAAGAGTCAGCAGATAGACAATGGTGGAAAAGAAAAATATAAACCATCCGGTAAGGTTATTCCAGCGACGGTAATTGCCCCAAATTGAATCCATAGAAGAACTGTTTTGATTAATTTACCGAACAAAGAACGTAAAAATAATTTATATGCATTGTATTACAGTTCTAATTAACATCTCTTTAACTCTACAGGAAAAATAATTCTCTATAGGACACACCATGGCGTGTCCCTACACCTTTCCTGATTGTCAATGTAGGGTCATGCCATGGCATGACCTAATATTTATTCTACAAGAAATATCTCCACGGCCTGCTCTTCCAGTATTCACCTGCATATTCAATGCCGATCCTGGTGCCATTTTTAACCTGATAAACTATTCCGCTATCTTCAAGCCATATCCTTTCTGAGAATACAAGATCTTCACCATAATAAGACTTATCTATTCCAAGGGATTTTGTCAGTTTTCCCGGACCGGGATAATCTTCCACACCCCTGACAAGGATGGCCTGAGGACAATTTTTCTCACCTGTAACAATATTCAGCATCCAGTACATCCCGTAAACAAGATAAATATACAATCTTCCTCCTTCGTGAAACATAACTTCTGTTCTGGCAGTTCTGCCTTTAAAAGCATGACAGGCTCTATCTTCAATACCTCGATAGGCTTCAACTTCAGTTACTTTGAACCTGCCAAAAGAATCCTCATGCAATCTTATAACCAGGTATTTGCCAGGCAGTTCAGGTGCGACATCAAGTACATCCCGTGTATAAAACTCTCTGGATAATCTTTTCCCTGGATCCATAATATCAGTAGGTAACTTTATTCCCAAGTTCATTCCATTTCCTGAAAACATCTTTCCCCCGGGAATCGTTTAGCCTGATAAAAGAAATGCTTCTTTTCAAAGGTTCAAGCAATAACTCATTATAAATCAGTTTATCACTGAACCCAGCACTTTCTGCATCAGTGCGGTCGCAGGAATAAACAACTTTCATTATTCCTGACCAGTAGATTGCTCCAAGACACATAGGGCATGGCTCACACGAAGAATATAATGTACATTCATTCAGGTCGTGCATATGCAAAACGGAAGAAGCCTGTCTGATGGCAAGAATTTCAGCATGAGCGGTCGGATCGTTATTCAGGATTACCATGTTCGAAGCCTCAGATATGATTTTATTATCCTTTACTATAATAGCGCCAAAAGGTCCGCTCCCAACTTCAATACCCTTCATTGCGATTTCAATTGCTTTCCGGAGAAATAATTTATCATTTCCCATTCTGATAATCATTTAAAAATTAATAATTAACTCCAAATACATTCGCAAGATCTCATTTTATCTTAATAACCTGAACCCTTCATTTAGTCTTGAGTCACCTCATAACCCCTCCCCTTAGCCGTCAACCTTAAGATATTGTTTAGTTTGATTTACCGGCCTCTCCCCCTCGTTCCCCCTCTCCCGATGAGAAGGGGAAGATCATTCAGTATGTTGTAGTTAATTCTTTTATAGTAGCATTTATCTTTTCAACTACCAGATCGCTATCATTCAAAATCTGGCTATTTGTAAACCGGAGAACTTTTATTCCGAATCTTTCCAGTTCACCAGTGCGACCTTCATCATGACTCTGAATTTCCTTTTCTGTATGAATCTCTCCATCAACTTCAATAACAAGTCTCAACTTATGGCAATAAAAGTCAGCGATGTAGAATTCAATTGGATGTTGTCGGCGAAATGGAAAACCTGATTGCCGTAACTTTCTGAGTATTTTCCACATGCCTCTTTCCGCTTCAGTTGGATTCTTTCTCATCTGCAAAGCCAGAGAAAACAACTCAGCTTTTGCTCCGAAGAACATATTCTTTTCTATTACATTCTTTATTATTCCCATACTTT
>JBARBF010000022.1:0-17547 GCA_049792755.1 Bacteroidales bacterium
CATCTATTTTGAAAGGGCTTTTGTACTGCCTGATGATAAACTGAGTGCCTATAAAAATGTTATAAATCGGGGTATATTCAACTTCAATGATGATAAATCGCATTATGCAAAAATTATTGTTACTGATGCAAACAATAACAAATCGGTATTAACATTTAAAATTTTAGCACAATCAAAAATAGAACGGCCTGTTTCGGATTTAATTGAAAAAAACATCAAAATAATGGCATATAATGAAGTGAATAAGTTCTCATCTGATAATATTTCGATAAACATTCCTGCCGGAGCACTTTATGATACACTTTATTTTTCATACAAAAAAGAAAAAGGAACCGGTGAGATGTTATCTGATCTTTATTATATCCACAACAAATACACTCCTGTGCACAAGGCTTACTCGTTAACTATAAAAGCGTTATTCATTCCCGCCGGGAAAGAGTCAAAGCTACTTATTGTTCAATTGGACGATGATCAGAAAAAAAGTGCGATTAAGAGTATCTGGGCTGAAGGATATCTATCAGCTGAGGTCCTTTCATTTGGAAGATTTTATATAGGTATAGATACTATTGCACCAGTTATTTCACCCATCGGATTGTTGCTGGGTGCTGATCTTACAGGGAAAAAGGAAATCAGAATAAAAATTACTGATAACCTGTCCGGAATTAAGTCATATGAACCATTGATAGATGGAAACTGGGCTCTTTTCGAATATGACCAGAAAAACGATATGCTGATTTACAAATTCGATGAAACGAGGATCAAGAAAGGATCAAAACATAGCCTCGCTCTTAAAGTGACTGATAATAAGGATAATAGCAGTACGTTCAAATGCAATTTTACGTGGTAGAAGATATATCCAGTACCTTCTGACCAGATTTTTGCCTTTGTGCCACTTTGTGAAGTCCTTCGTGTCCCTTTGTGGTTATAGAATTTTATTTTACCACGAAGGAACACAAAGGTTAACACCAAGGATCACTAAGGATACCACAGACAATCATTAAATCTTCCATAATAGCGGAAAGACCGATAAATATGACTATCTTTGACATATAATGAAAACATTTCAGTCTTTGAAGTGTTATCTTAATAAAGTTCTAGTCCATATTATTTGTACATCGGTTAAGATAAATAGAGTTGTTTCTATTTATAGATTTCGTTAAAAATTGATTACGAACAGAGGAATACCTCTTAACACTTCAATTACATTTATATAGATTATGATGAACGAAGACCTTCGCGGGTGTTTCTTACAATGCAAAAATTGTCATTGCAGACTAAGGACATTTTGTACGTTTATATTTTATAATTAATCGAATAGTAAAAATCATGCAAGAAAAAAAACAGACCGTATTTAAAACTCCGGATATAACAAGAATGCAGGAAGTGATAATAAATCCAAGGACTAAAATATATATTGCCGTAGGCGCTGATCCCGAAGAAGCAAGAAGCCGCTACTGGGCCAGACAAGATGCTAAAGGAAAGGTTCTTCTGACACCTAAGAAACCTGTATTAAGCTAATCAGGAGAAAGAATTTTCAATTTTATAACTTAATAGATATTGGCTGGATAGACACCCCGGCTGATCATGTTATTGATACTCTCAACAACAAAAGGTTTATCTTCCCGGTAGGTAACGCCGAACCATCTGTCGTTACTCATTAAGATTTTAATGGTTATTTCACCGTTTTTAACAAACTTATCAATAGATGTTGGAATATCAAGCTCAGCTTTGAGATCCATCCCGCTTCTGTTAATGAAGTTTCTGAATTCATCACCGAGGAAGCGGAAACAGGATGGTTTAAAACCCCACAGGTTCATTGATACTACCTCATTCCCGGTGAACTTCTGAAATCTCCCGTCGCTCAGAGGCGCCTTTGCTCCATCAGGTGTTTTCTCAATCTGACGTGTTTCTACAATATTCTTAAGCAGACCATCAGCTCCTACTCCGCATACTCCACGGTTTACATGTCCATGATCGGACAGTGTATTGCCCATTTTATATCCCACAATGCAGTAACAATTAGGGTCTTTATCATTAACCAGAAAATCGTGCAGGATATTAAATGACTCAACACCATAGTAGTCATCGGCATTAATCACACCAAAAGGTTCACTAATTTTTTTAGAAGTAACAAGGATAGCGTGACTAGTTCCCCACGGTTTTTGCCTTTCAGGGGAAACTTTAACCCCTTCCGGCAGATTTGTGATCTCCTGGAAAACATAGTCAACTTCTATTTTCCCTTTAAGCTTTTTTACGAATCGTTCCTTAACCTGATCCTCTATATCACGTCTAATTACAAAAACAATTTTACCGAATCCTGCACGGATTGCATCATAAATAGAATAGTCAATTATAGTTTCTCCGGAAGGACCTACTTCATCAAGTTGCTTGTTGCCACCATAGCGTGTTCCCATTCCCGCAGCCAGAACCAATAGAGTTGGTTTCATAATTTTAATATTATTGTTAAACGCAATTATACTGAAAAAAATGAATTAACCATAGAGGATCACAAAGTTTTTCACAAAGGGGCGCAAAGGGAAAAACATTATTTTTACCATTTCATACAATTAAAACATGAACTACAAACTTGAAATATGCGTTGATAATGTCGAATCAGCAATAGAGGCTCAGAATGCTGGTGCTGATCGGATCGAGTTGTGCAGTAATCTTCCTGAAGGAGGAACAACCCCGGGATCCGGTGTAATTTCCTCGGCAAGAAACAACCTTACTATTGATTTGCATGTTATAATCAGGCCCAGAGGTGGAGATTTCCTTTACACTGATCTTGAATATGATATAATGAGACGGGAAATAGAGGTATGCGGAGAGCTTGGAGTCGATGGAATTGTCCTCGGAATATTGGAATCACGTGGAGCGATCGATATTGAACGTACGGCAAAGCTCATTGAATTTGCCCGACCTATGTCTGCTACCTTTCACCGGGCATTTGATATGTGTAATGATCCATATAATGGGATTGAAGATGTGATAGCCTCAGGTGCAGACAGGCTTCTTACATCAGGTCAAAAAAACACTGCAGATGAGGGTATGGAATTAATAAGTCAGCTAATCCAGCAAGCCGGTAAAAGGATAATCATCATGCCCGGTTCAGGAATTACAGATTCTAATATAGGACTTATCGCAAATCGCACCGGAGCCGGTGAATTTCATCTGACAGGCAGAAAACTTATTGCTAGTGAAATGACATTCCGGAGAGAGAATATTTCTCTGGGCAGCATCTCGGGCATTCCTGAATTTTATAGAAAAGTTGTTGACCCTGATATGATAAGAAGCATAATCAATAATCTGAAAATGATCTAAAATATCCTTTGAAATATTAACTGGCTTGTTACCTTTGTGAACTTTGAAGACGGAAGACGGAAGACGGAAGTATTTCTAACATACAACCTCATGCTTCGGACTACTGACTTCGGACTTCGGACTATATAGTTACTAATATTATTAAATGTTATTTTATGAAAAGGATATGTGAACTAATAGCGGTAATACTATTGTCATTTTTATTACCTGGCCAGGTCACAAATGGCTGTACAAATTTTCTTGTAACTAAGGGTGCGTCTGTAAAAGGATCGTCAATGATCACATATGCAGCAGACTCTCACCAATTATACGGAGAGCTCTATTATTGGCCTGCAAGAGACTATCCGCAAGGCAGTTTGGTTGATGTTATTGAGTGGGACACCCGTAAATATATGGGAAAAATTGCGCAGGTAACCCATACTTACTCTGTTGTTGGTAATATGAATGAACATCAGGTTGCCATAGGAGAAACTACCTACGGGGGCATTGAAACTCTTGTCGATACTACGGCCATTGTAGATTATGGAAGTCTTATATATCTTACACTTCAGAGAGCCAGAAATGCCAGGGAAGCAATAAAAGTCATGTCTGACCTGGTATCTGAATATGGTTATGCCAGTGAAGGTGAATCATTTTCGATAGCTGATCCAAATGAAGCATGGATATTTGAAATTATTGGCAAAGGAGTAAATAATAAGGGTGCAGTATGGGTAGCACGCCGTATTCCTGACGGATTTATATCAGGTCATGCAAATCAGGCAAGGATACAGACCTTTCCTCTTTCTACAGGTAAAAAGAACAGTATCGCTATAACTTCAAAGGAACTTGGCAGGATATCTGATCCTGACATTGAATGTGTATATGCCTATGATGTAATCGAATTTGCCAGGAGCAAAAATTTATTTAAGGGTAAAGATGCTGAATTCAGTTTCTCAGACACTTATAATCCAATAACTTTCTCAGGTGCACGTTTTTGCGAAGCGCGCGTCTGGTCATTCTTTAAATCAGTTAATAAAGATATGAATCAGTATTTCGACTATATATCCGGACATGATTTAAGCAAACGCATGCCTCTTTGGATTAAGCCCGACCATAAAATTTCCAATCATGATATGATGAATTTCATGAGGGATCATCTTGAGGGAACTCCTCTTGATATGAGAAAAGACATAGGTGCAGGACCATTCGGTCTCCCCTATCGGTGGCGTCCTCTAGAATGGAAAGTATCTGGTACTGAAAACGCTCCGCAATATTGCAACGAAAGAACTGTTGCTACTCAGCAAACAGGATTCGTCTTTGTGGCCGAATGCCGGAACTGGCTGCCTGATCCTATCGGAGGGATCTTCTGGTTTGGAGTAGATGATGCAGCAACTACTGTCTTTACACCGATGTATTGCGGAATAACTGCAATCCCCGAATGTTTCAAGGTTGGAAATGGCGATATGCTTACCTATTCCCCCACATCTGCTTTCTGGTTATTTAATCTGGTAGCTAACTTTTGCTACGCCCGTTATGACCTCATGAGCGCTGATGCTCAAAAAGTACAGAAAAAACTGGAATTAAGATATATATCACAAACAGATTCAATCGATTCCGAAGTTTTAAAATTATCAGCCGCTGACATGAATCATGCCAGGGAATATCTTACGAATTATTCAGGAGCTATGGCTCAGAACACCTTTAATCAATGGAAAACGTTAAGTGAATATCTGCTGGTTAAATATATTGATGGAAATATCAAAAAGGAAAAGGACGGAAAGTTTGAAAGGAATAAATGGGGAAATCCTGTAATGCCTCTGCAGCCTGGTTATTCAGATGCATGGAAGAAATCAGTTATCCAGGAAACAGGAGATAAATTGCTTGATCCGACAAAAGCAGGACACTAGAAGGAGAGGTTGAGGTTGAGGTTGAGGTTGAGGTTGAGGTTGAGGAGGAGGAGGAGAAATGAGCTTTTGTTTGTATCTTTAATACATTAATCTTAACCTAAACCTTAATTTTTGATCATTTAAAAACTTTTCCTAACAAATTGCGGATTATGATTTTTATTTGTAAATTTGCGACCGGATTTTTAAAACCAAACTGAGAATACAAAATACATTGAGAGATGAATTTAATGAATGTTGTTGAGAAAGAATTTGCGGTAAAAAATGAATTTCCGAAATTCGTGGCAGGTGATACCGTTACTGTCCATTATAAAATTAAAGAAGGAAATAAGGAGAGAATCCAGCAATACCGTGGTGTGGTAATACAAAGAAGCGGCGAAAAACATACAGAAACATTTACCGTAAGGAAAATGTCAGGAAATGTTGGTGTCGAAAGAATATTTCCTATCGCTTCACCCTTCATTGACAAGATTGAAGTTAATAAACACGGAAAAGTACGAAGGGCAAGAATTTTCTACCTTCGGGATCTGACCGGAAAGAAAGCACGTATCCGCGAAAAGAAATTTTAAAGATACTGCTGATAATATAAAGAAAGGCTGTTCAAATTGAGCGGCCTTTTTTCATTGAGAGGTCATGCCATGGCATAACCCTGCCCTATCTTGAAAAATTATTGTAGCGCCCCACCATGGCGTGGCCTATAATCAAAACAAAGGAGCCACCACAGGTTTGGCAAAAGTGCCGGTTACTTTAACATTCACTTTCAGAACATCTGAAGGTTTAACCTTTATACCTAATGATGACGCAAAAGAAGAAACACCATTAATTAAGGAATTGACTGAGTTTCCCAGATCAGATCTTGGAATCTCAGTCTTAACAATGTAATTCAATGTCTGATCAAGACCCTGATCACCACTGATATTCATTTTTAAATTGCCGGTTTTTACATCAAACGGACTAACATAAACCCTTCCGTCAGTTATTTTAAAACTTATATTAATATCCTTAAAGGTCTTGCCATACTTATCGCCAAGCTTCAGAACCTCTTTCATCTGGTCAAAAGTTTTCGATTCCAGAAGAGTAATTTCGTTCGACTTGATTATTCCGGTTCCGTTAATCGAATTTATGACAGGCATCATATCCTTTCCAAGAAGGCTTACATAGTTAAGTTTTGCATTTATCTTTCCATCAATTCCTTTTGCAGCAGGAGCAAGTCTCTTCACAGTGTTGAATGTATTAAAGGCATCTTTGACTCCTATATTCTGCATATCAAAGTCAGCTTTCATAACCGGTTTAAGCGAGTCACGTGTATCATAATCAGCGTTCATAGCTATTGTGCCGCTCAAAATGTCCATCGATGCATCCCTGATTATCAGTATGCCATTTCGCATGATTACATGTCCTTTGACCTTCTGCGCCTTAATATTGCTATAACTGAAATCGTCTATCTGAGCATCAAAATCAAAATCAATATTTTTGGGTACTTTCATTATTGAGAGTGAAGAATTGTTTTCAGGAGCAATCGAAGTGCTACCTTTTGGAACTTGAACTGAAGCTGTATCTTTAACTACAGCATGAGCCTGTATCATTGTTGACATTATTTCCGAGACATCCGTAACTTTTGACCGCAAGATCAGATTTCCCTTAATTGTTTTCTTACTGAAGATATAGGGAATATAATTTTCAATCCTGCCGGCAAGAGAAAAATCGCTCTTCCCTCCTACCCTAATATTCCCATTTCTCAGGCTTGCATAGGCGGGTGTAAATTCAAATGCTGCCTCACTTATCTTTATGTCAGGATAGTTTTTCATGGCAACAGTCATATTTTTAATTCCTACTCTCCCTGAAGCTGTGAAACTATCATATTTCCCCTTTTCTAGCATCGACATTTTTCCGGCCATCTGAACCGACATATCAATAAAACCTGAAATATTAGTACTTTTCATCGGGATTGCTCGTGATAGCGCTGAAAGATCGAGTTTCCCTACCATTGATCCATTAAAATCAGGGTCGCTGACGGGAGTTTTCAGGGTGAGAGTCATATCGAAAGGATTTCCGGCCAATTCCAGATGAAAGAGATTAACGTTGACTAATGTTTTATCCAAAGTTTTTCCATTAATGAATATATCAGATTTAATATTTATGTTCTTTATCTGCTCTGGCAATGAAGGGTAGCTTACAACACCATTGGAAACTGTGATTGCCATTGTTACGTCGGGCAATGTACTGTCTGCATCGCTGTAGATTCCTTTCGCTGACCCGGTTAGAACGAATTCTCCGTTTGCCTTAAGATCCTTATAATCTTTCATATAAATTGCCGGAACAAGCGATAAAAGCGTTTTAAAAGAGGTCTCTGAAGTTCCGAATTTAATATCTGTCTCTATATTCTTGTCCGGCATAGCTACAGTACCTGTGAAATTGAGTTTCAGATCATTTAATGACAAATAATTCTCACGAAATGTGAACTTCATGTTATCGAGGTCGGCAAGCATATCAATTCTGGAGTCGAGAACTGCTTTGTTGAAATACTTGGTGCCACCCATATCAAAAGTGAATTCGCCGGCATTAAATGCCATCTGCAAATCTGATTCGCCGGTTGTCATGTCGCCTTTAAGTGAAAAATCTATTTTACGGAGAGAAACCTTCATTGCCGAACTTTCATCGACATACGAAATTGAACTGTTATGAACGGAGACTTTTTTAAGGAGTATCTTCATAGCGGATGAAGAAGGCTTTGCTTCGGTCACAACAGGCGCTTTTGCAGTATCTTTCATCACATCCCAGTTAGCTTTTCCTTCCTGTTTAACAATAGCATTGATAACTGCTCTGTCAATCACAATTGAGTTCACTTCATAACCCGATTTTTTGAAAAGGCTCGACAGGTTAAATACAAGATCAAATGATTTGAAAGCTGCCAGAGTGTCATTTTCAAATTTATTTGCACCTACAACTGACATATTATAAAGGGAAAAGGAGAGATTTGGAAAATTGCTGAAAAATCCGACCTTATAATCTTCAAATTTTACTTTTGCATTGACAGAGGAATTAATGGTTTGTTCAACCCTGGCTTTTATTTGTTTCTTGAAAATAATCGGAACAGTAAAAAGCAAAACAAGAATCAGGAGAATAATACCCAGGATTATTTTTATAATTATTCCGGCCATTTTTTTCATAACTACTATTTTTTACTTGAATATCAGCAAAATATGTAATATATTCCTTGGATTTGAGACAAATAAAAGTACTAAAATTACTCAGAATAAAAAGTAGCCCAGGGTATTGCCCCTATCTGGGCTTTCGAAGAAGTCAAAAATTTGCAGATTCCCCCTTTGTGTCACTTCGTGCAAAACATTTACACTATTTATACATTACCGAACTGAAAAAAGCCTTCATTTCGGCAGCATAATAAACACCATATTGTGCGAATGTTGCCTTCGTATTTTCATCGGGTTTCCAATCAAAAAATGCATGGCTTGCACCACCTACCTGAACGTATTCTACTCTTTGTCCAGCTTTTACAAGTGCGTCAACATATGCTTTTACGGCGTCATCTTTTATAAGTGGATCATTCGTTCCGCGAAGAAGGTATTGAGGGACAGCTCTTTCAGACGCATCAGGTATATTGCTTAGCGGGGCGATGGCACCTTTCCAGGAATCGTTAGCCGCAGGATCGTCAGTATAATTATTTAAAAGGTTGCCAGCAAATACACCATAGCTGGGTGCAGCAGCTTTAATTGCTGACATCATTTCTGACCTCACCTGTTCAACGGTTTTATTTTTAGGAATATATGAAGGCATAAACTCAAAAACACCGCTGGTTTTCCCAAAGCCGCCTGTACCTATCTTATTTGACATTGTTGCGGCCAGGGCTGAAAGGTGTCCTCCGGCACTGTCACCCGTAAGACCTATCCGTGAAGGATCACCTCCGTATTCAGCTGCATGTTCCATTATATGTGCAATAGCTCCGAAAACATCCCCTGCAATATCTGCCATAGTGTTATTTGTTGCATCCCCGTCGAGTTTCCCGGCCCACCGGTAATCGATACTGAAAACTACGAATTTCCCATCTTTGGTCAACTCCCGGGCCAGTCCGCGCATTATATCCTCTGTATTGGTTGTCCATCCGCCGCCATGAATTATAATTATGCATGGAAGATTTTTTGCACCTTTAGGAGAATAAACATCATATTTCAATGGTTTTACACCGGGCTTTGCATAAATAACATCCTGAGTCACATTAATATGAGCAACAGCTGATTCTTCAATAAATGAAGCTCCTATATGTTTTTCCTTATCAATTACAATCTTAAAGACAGGTTTCATCGATTCAAAATACATCTGTCCCCAGCGGCCTTTTTCCGAATAATAAACGGCGTCAAGAACATAACCCTTGTCAGGTTTTGCTGTTACAATAACAACTGTTCCGGCAGGATATTTAGCATCTGAAGGCAACGCAGGATCGACAGTGAAAGTACCATTGGCCGGTTTATCAATTGTAACGCTGAAGGATTGAGAGAGGATCCTAACGTTTCCTGTTAAGCAGACAACTGATATGAACAATGCTGCTTTTAAGAATATTTTTTTCATAGTTATGATATATAAATTCTGATAAATTACATGTCCAAAGCTACTATTAATATAGAAATAGTAAAATTTAAAAGTGCCTAAAGTGCCTGGAGTGCCTATAGTGAACTAAAGTTAAATGAAGAACCAAGAATGCCCGTACATCTTGTGTTGTGCTAAAAATGGGATATTCATTTTTCTTCAACTCTAAGTACTCCAAACTTTAGGCACTTCACACTTCTTTAAATATATGTTACATTTTTTTTAAAACTTTCTTATATTTGCGTCCGCATAAACATCAGGACCTGTAGCTTAATTGGATAGAGCATCTGGCTACGGACCAGAAGGTTGGGGGTTCGAGTCCCTTCAGGTTCACTTTTATAAAAACATAAATACTTGTAATTAAATACGTTACAAAGTTCTTTTATTCACATAAAATAGAATTATACCCAATATTATTTTAGAGTTATTTTTTGAGAATCTCATTCTCCGCATCAGTCCAATCTTTTCCTGCATGTCCTTCCTGATAGCCACGCTGTTTATATAGTTCATATGCCCTGCCAGAGACATTAGCTTTTACATTGAATGATTTGCCAGTTTTGACCGGGTCGAAAATCCGATATGCTAGAAGTTTCAGACGGTCATTAAGTAGAAACCACACCAGGGCATAACCCCAGACAAACATTGCCCAACCCCATCCAAGTGGCGTCATAAAAAAACCATAAACGGCTATCAATGTGGCAACGGTTTGCGTACCAAGTACTGCCACCCATAAAATTCTTGCTGGTTTTATGGACCAGAAGGGACCACGGGTACGAGTCAGGAAAATAGTCAAATGTCCGGCTACGGATAATTTCAGATACATTAATGTTTGAATATGCACACGATCCATGTGAAAGACACGTTCTCCAAGATAAAACAGGCCAAACGCAGAAACGACTCCAATGATTCCCAATACCGTAGATATACCCAATACCATTTTCATATTCCAAGCCTCCGGTTGATCCTTGTAATGCACGTTATCGTAGGCGATGGACAAGATAGCACCATCGTTAAGAAGTGCCAGCATAACGATCATTACCGCTGTTAATGGATAAAAGTTGAAGATCAGTATCGCCAGAGTCATAAAAAACAGGACACGCAATGTCTCAGCTATACGATAGATTGCGTAGCTATTCATCCTCTGGAAAATGCGACGACTTTCTTTTATTGCGTCAATAATTACTGACAAGCCTGATCTCAGCAATACAATGGAAGCTGCTGCACGAGCTGCATCTGTTGCATCTGAAACAGCAATTCCGCAATCGGTTTTTTTTAGCGCAGGAGCATCATTAACTCCATCACCCGTCATGCCCACTATGTGGCCAAGCTTTTGCAAAACATCCACAATGTGAAACTTATGTTCGGGGAACACCTGGGCAAAACCATCAGCATCTTCAATCGATTTGGTTACCGACTTTGATTCCTGTTGCTTTGAGTCGCCCAGACTGCCGGCATCCAGTATGGTTGAACCCATGTCTAACTTCTTGGCAGTTTCCTGGGCTATTGCCAGGGCATCGCCAGTTACCATCTTAATTTTTACACCCATGGCTAAAGCAGTTGCTATGGTTTTCTTAGCGTCCTCACGAGGCGGGTCGAACAATGGCAAGACGCCGATGAATTGCCATTTTTCGTCTCCTTTAGCACGGGCAACCCCCAATGAACGAAAGCCGCGTGCGGCAAATTCATTAACCGCTTTATCAACCAGGGACTGAACCTCCTCCCGATTGGCCGCCAGTTCCAAAATTACCTGGGGCGCACCTTTTGTCACCTTGAATGTATTTCCGTCTTTTCCTTTAACTGTAGCCTCGGTACGCTTATGCACAGGGTCGAATGGTTGGAAATGAACCACATCATAACCAGTTAATGCATCCTTATCTTTCAGACCGCCCAGTACTGCCAGATCAATTGTATCGTTATTTTCGGCACGGGAAGCCAATGCTCCATATAGGATTACCTGATCCTGAGAAATATTATTTACACAGAACGGATCACCGAGCGTAAGCTTATTCTGTGTAAGGGTGCCAGTCTTATCTGCACATAATATATCCACACCAGCCAACTCTTCGATAGCTACAAGCTTGCTGACGATAGCCTCTTTTTTAGCTAGAAGACGTGCTCCAACAGCCATCGTCACCGACAACACCGTAGGCATAGCTACAGGTATAGCTGCAACTGTTAATACCAATGCAAACTGCAGCGTGGTAAGTATCTTATCTCCCCGTAAGAGTGCTACGGTAATAATCACTGCCACCAGAGCCACCGCAAGGATTATCAGATAATTACCAATCTTTAAAACTGCCTTTTGAAAATGGCTGACCGTGTGTGCTTCCTGAACAAGCTGTGCTGTCTTGCCAAAGTAGGTGTTAGCGCCTGTTCCATAGACCATTGCCCCGATTTCACCCCGACGAATAATTGAACCGGAAAATACTGCGTCACCAGGTTTACGAGTAGCGGGTAAAGATTCACCTGTCAGTGCCGATTGATCAACCTCCACAGGATCTCCGTCCAGCACGCGGGCATCTGCAGGAACTATATCGCCCAGACGCAGGCGTATAACATCACCGGGAACTAATTCGCGTGCTGCGGGTGTGATCCACTTTCCATCACGTTTCACCCTTGCTTTAACCGCCAGTTTAGCCTTAAGAGCCTCGATGGCATTACCGGCTTCCCGTTCCTCCCAAAACCCTACCAACCCGTTAGCCAGAAGCAGAACAAGTATGATACCAAAGTCAGGCCAATGTCTTGCAAGAGCAGATAGGATAACTGCCGCTTCAATCATCCATGGAATAGGACCCCAAAAATATGTCAGGAATTTCAGGAACGGATTTGTTTTCTTTTCTTCAATTTCATTTGGCCCGTATTTGACGAGACGCTTCTTTGCCTCCTCCTGCGTAAGGCCGTCCGGTGAAGATTCCAATTTTTTCTGAAGCTCATCCATCGGAAGGGTTTTCAGATCATCACTTGCATTTGCCTTAATTCCAGGCTTCGAATCCGGAGGCGTAGGAGTATCAGAATTAGTATTCATAATTGATATTCTCTTTACTTTACTGCGATTTATTAATGGTTTTTTCGTTTTGCCCTGCTGCTGATCCTAAGAGTCAATACAGTCTTTCGTCTATATTTTCGGATGTAACAGGATAAACCAAATCATAATCATGGGATAATAATTTTTTATCCTTATTCTGGTATTCCAGCCGGCTCAGAAGATGTGTTATAAGAGCGATATGAGCTGCATTTTTCTTATTTGCATTCACTACAAACCACGGTGCGTGCTTAAAGTTGGTCCTGAGCAACATCTCGTTCCTTGCTTCGGAATAATCTTTCCAATGTTTCTGGGCTTCTTTGTCAATAGGACTTATTTTCCACTGTTTCAGAGGATCCGTCTCCCGGTCCTTTAACCTTTTTTTCTGTTCTTTTTCACTTATATCGAGATAATATTTAAGAATTATAAAGCCTGCATCGGCAAGCATCTTCTCGAATAATTCCACTTCCGTAAAAAATGATTTGTATTCTTTTTCAGTACAGAAACCCATGACTTTTTCCACCCCTGCACGATTATACCAGCTTCTGTTAAGAAGTACAAATTCACCTGATACCGGCAAACGTTCGGAGTAACGCTGGAAATACCATTCATGCTGTTGTCTGTCAGATGGTTTACCCAATGCAACAACTATTGTTTCACGGGGACTGAGATGTTTAATAATTCTTTTTATAGTGCCGTCTTTGCCGGCGGTATCCCTT
The DNA here is from genome assembly GCA_049792755.1 of Bacteroidales bacterium. Lineage (GTDB taxonomy): Bacteria > Bacteroidota > Bacteroidia > Bacteroidales > VadinHA17 > LD21. The sequence continues at coordinate 13,548 of JBARBF010000022.1, forward strand.
CCTTCGAGTATTACAAGCAATTTAAAGCCAGATGAAATAATCTCCTTTTGCAACTTAACCAACTCTATGAAAAGACTGTGCAGTATTTCTTTTTTCTTATCCTTCATAATGTCAACGATTTTACAGTTATCATTTTTCAGAGATCCAATTTATTGCTTCTTCCAATTCAGCATTTTTAAATATACGAAGTTCGCATGACAGCATATGACCAAAGAATTTTGCAAAAATATTTATCATTTCATGATCAGAGACCAGAGCAATTCTGTCCCAGGCAGATAAATGTTTCATACCAATTTTTGCATCATCCATCATTGCGCTTAGCTCAAATCCGTTAAATTTGCTTCCGAGTTGATAAAGCATACGGATTTTTTTATTTGTTTTCAGTTTTTCCTCTATTGCAGGGATTAAAACAGTTTCATAATCTGATCCGGTTATTTTTTCTTCTGCGGAAACGCCCAGAACATTGTCCGGTAAACCTTCTAATAATTTTAACATTTTATTGATTTTTTAGTTGTCACTTGGTACTGATATAATATATTCATAAATTAAAAAATATTCGTGATTAATGTATAGTAGCTTTTCCCTAAACCTTTGCAGCCGGATTAAGGACGCCTTCCACTTCCATAGGATTGCCGGGTTCCGGCTCCATCATCTGCCAGAGACGTTTCAGTTTGATTCCACTCATCAGTTCTCCTCCTTGTTAAGGTTAATGCTGTTATCGTTTTCCAGACATGCTATAATTGCTTCAATCACCCGTTTTGTCTCAGTTGGATTTTTGACCCTGATAGATACAACACCTGCTTCTTCTGCAGGATAATCGTTACCCCCGGGGAACAAAGCGTCACCTACAAAAATCATCTCAGGAATTGAAATGCCAAGAGTGTCCCTGAGCTTTTTAATTCCATAAGCTTTGTCGATACCGGGCTTAGTGATGTCAATGGATGTTTCACCACCTAACCTGACAGAAAATCCGGGAATTTGCTTATCTAGAAATGCTTTCATCTTCTTCCTCTTTGCAAAATCAGGATCCCATTTTTCTTTTTCTTTATTTGGAGCTTGCTGTCCTAAAGCGGAAAATGTTATCTGGCTCCCACGGTCTTCAATTTGTTCTCCCCATAGCTTTTTAATCTTGAAGCCTGCTGATTCAATGGACTTATTTAATGAACTGATAATTTTCTTTTTTTCATCAGCGTTAAAGTCTTCGGAATAGATTTTTTCCCAATCCTTGCCATACTGGTAAAACTTTGTACCGCAGGTAGGAAGGATTGACAGGTTCTCCAGCCTTTTATCATGGGGAAGGCCGGAAAGCACTTGTTTTTCAAACTGTAACCAGTCGCCTCCTGAAATAACGGCAACTTTTACTACGCTGAGCAGGTCATGAATCAGTGCGGACATTTCAGCATCAAGAGATGATTTGCTCTCAGCAAGAGTACCGTCCAGATCAAATACTATTAATTTTTTCATAATCCTTATCTCTCAGGATTTTTGCAAACGCAATTTGTATTCGTGTTCATAACTTTTCCATTGATTCACTATATTTGCCATGTCGGGCAGCCCTGTTACAGTTTGCACGATGATACAGTGCCTGTTGTGCTGCTAATATTTTTGCTTCTTCACCATGCCAGATTTCCAGAGCAGGTTGTTGAATGGCACGGGCAAACGAAAACGCCAGTGCCCATGGTAATCTCGACTTAAATCTGACATTCATTGCATTCAAACGAGCCGAGGCCAATTCACCAGATTGGCCACCAGACAAAAAAGCAATCCCCGGAACTGCAGCAGGGACAGCGCGCAAGAGACACTCCATAGTGATTTCTGCTACTTCATCCACTGATTCCTGTTTAGGACAGGTCAATCCCGGAAGCACCATATTGGGTTTCAGGATCAAACCTTCCAGAGTAACCCGTTGTAAATAAAGCTGTCTGAAAACAGTCCACAAGACTTCTTCTGTTTTATCAAAGCACTGTTCAAGAGTATGTTCGCCCACCATGAGCACTTCCGGTTCCACGACAGGAACCATTCCTGCTTCCTGGCATAATGCGGCATACCGGGCCAGCGCATGAGCATTAGCCTCTATGCAACCACGGCTGGGAATACCATTTCCGATGGCTATCACTGCCCGCCACTTGGCAAAACGGGCGCCCATTTGAAAATATTCCCGGAGGCGGTCGCGTAATCCATCCAGACCCTCGGTTATTTTCTCTCCAGGGTGACCTGCCATATCCTTTGCGCCAGCATCAACTTTGATTCCGGGGATGATTCCCAAATCGGTGATGGCTTTAATAAATAAAGTCCCATCTTTTTTCTTCTGCCTGATCGTTTCGTCGTAGAGGATAAGACCACTAATACATTCACCCAGACCAGGTGTTGTTATAATCATTTCCCGATAGGAACGCCGGAACTCCTCTGTTTGAGGAATCCCTGCCACTGCAAATCTTTTATTGCAGGTTGGATTACTTTCATCAATTGCCAGCAGACCCTTGTTGTCGGCTACCAATGTTTTTGCTGTTTCTATAATCTCTTTTAAATTCATCTTTTGTACCTACCTGATTTTATCAATAATCAATCGATTGTTCTAAGTCATATCTGCTGGAAGATAAGTGAAGAAATCTTCTATCACTTCATCTCTTTTTCCAAGGCTGCCACTTTCGCAAGGCGTCTTTTGAATCTTTCATCTCCCATGAAATGAGCGTTCAGAAACGTCCGGACTAAATCCCATGACAGGGAATATCCTGTGACTTGTCCTCCCAGGCACATTACGTTCATATCGTCATCCTCCACTCCCTGATGAGCAGAGAAGTAATCCGTGATTAATGCAGCACGCACCCCTCGTACTTTGTTGGCTGCAACACAAGCTCCTACCCCGCTTCCACAGATAGCCAGACCTCGTTCGACATCACCCCTCGCCACTGCTATGGCAAGAGGTACTACAAAATCCGGATAATCATCATCTATGACCAGCTCATCGGCGCCGAAGTCTTCTACCTCATAACCAACTTCCTTAAGTGCGGCTATCAGCTGAACTTTCAATTCAAACCCACCATGGTCCGCTGCTATGCCAACGTGCTTTATTTCTCTTCCGCTTTTAGCGTTTTCTTTTTTTATTTTTTGTTCTGATTCCATTTCCAGTTACGAATTTCCGGCAGATCTTCGCCGTGTTTATCAATATAAAGTTTGTGTTCTATGAGCTTGTCCTGTATCATCTGTTTCAGGTAGGCTCCTTTAGTGCCCAGCTGAGGCAGTCGGTCAACAACGTCCTGCACCAGGTGGAACCGGTCAAGTTTGTTTTGTACCCTGATGTCGAAAGGTGTGGTAATAGTTCCTTCTTCAACATAACCTCTAACATGTATATTCCTGTTAGTGCGGCGGTATGTCAACCGATGAACCAGCCATGGATATCCATGGAATCCAAAAATTATATGTTTGTCTTTTGTGAAGAGCGAATCGAAATCCGTTTCATTAAGTCCATGCGGGTGCTCGCTGGCTGACTGCAGCTTCATCAAATCGACGACATTGATGACTCTGATTTTCAAATCGGGTAAATTCTTATGCAGTATGGTAACGGCTGCAAGTATTTCCAACGTAGGTGTATCTCCGCAGCAGGCCATTACCACATCCGGCTCGGCATCCTGATCATTACTTGCCCATTTCCAGATGCCAATTCCTTCCGTACAATGAACAACTGCCTCTTCCATTGTCAGCCATTGAGGCAGCGGATGTTTTCCCGCAACCACAACGTTGACATAATGCCGGCTGCGAAGGCAATGATCAAAGACCGACAGCAGACAATTAGCATCAGGAGGCAAATAAGCACGAACGATATCAGCTTTCTTATTTATAATATGGTCGAGGAAACCCGGATCCTGATGTGTGAATCCGTTATGATCCTGCTGCCATACATGAGAAGCGAGCAAAAAGTTCAGAGAGGCGATCTTCTTTCTCCATGGCAGCTCCAAAGTTACCTTCAGCCACTTGGCATGCTGGCTGAACATTGAGTCGA
>JBARBF010000023.1:0-10553 GCA_049792755.1 Bacteroidales bacterium
AACTGCAGATTCCCTGTTATTTGTAATCACATTAAAAGATGTTCCGACAACTTTTACTTTAGCTTTACCTGCATCAATAATAAATGGTTTGGAAACATCAGGGGATATTTCGAAGAAGGCTTCCCCGGTAAGCCTGACATCCCTTCCGTGTCTGCCAAAATTTTTCCTGTAGCTGAATTCAGAATTTCTATTTAAATAGATCTTGCTTCCATCGGGAAGTGAAACCAGAAGGTTCTTCTGATCGTTTCCGGCAACAACAGTAATCTTTTTACTTAAATATCCTGAGTTATTCACATAAATTGAAGCAGTTCCAATACTTAACAGTATAAGAGCAACAGCAGCAACTCTCATTATTCTTGTTCTGATGAAGCTGATCCTTACAGGGCTTTCGCTTGTTTTAAGACCATCATTAATTAACCTTGAATGAACATTATTCCAGGCCTTATCAACATCTATTTTCTCCAGATTATTCATATTCTTTAACTCTTTCCACTTATTACCTGAATTATTTTTATCACCGGCCATAAACCGGTCGAGGAGATCTGTTTGTTCCCCTTTTTCATCTGAAAGGATAGAGGCTAGTTCCTCCCACTCCTGATCAGTAAATCCCCCTGTCTTTTTCATCTCTTTCATTATAGTGTTAATTCCTTTCTGAATTCTTTTAACGCTCTGCCCATATTAGCTTCTACCGTTTTAATAGAAACTGATAGCTTCTCAGCTATTTCGGAATATTTGAGTCCTTCAAATCTGCTCATGGTAAATATCTTTCCGCATCTTTCGGGAAGCCTTTCAAGTATCATTGCTATTTTTCCCTGAAGTTCTTTATAACTAAGGATATCAGAAGGACTCTCCTGATTTTCCGACTGGCGGTACAACATCTCTTCAGCGTGCCGTTCAACAACCCGTTTATGTTCAATATAGTGCAGGCATCTGTTATGAACTGAACGGAAGAGATAACCATTCAAAGAACTTTCAATATTTAATTTTACTTTATCCTGCCATAGTCTGAAAAACAGATCCTGAACTATTTCCTCAGCAGTGTCATGATCTTTTATCAGAGTCTTGGCGTATCGTACCAGGGAAACATAGGAGGATCTGAAAAGCGACTCAAACTGTCCTACATCGCCATTTCTGATCCTCCATATTATTTCAGTATCCCTGATCATAGATCTGATTTTATTTATTTTGTTCTCTATCGCTGAATTTAAGTTTTCTGCTGAGTCTGCGAATGGCTGATTCAATACTCTGGTCAGGTTCAATCACGTTATAATCTCCCCAGAATTCCTTATCAGTAAATGCAGTAACTTTATCTGAGAACACATCGTTGAATTTTATCTTATCTTTTCCTGCAAATTTAATAACTTCCTGGTCAGTCCGATCTGTTACGGCTATTTCTGACATGGTTGTATAATAGGTATTGAACAACTTTCTTTTCCAGTCGACTTTAAATTTTACTTCAGCCCTCGAATATTCAAAGTGCCATTTACCTCCCTGTTCACGATATTTGGTTCTGTACGTTGCAATTACCGGAGTTATTTTCATTCCAAGAGGTTTCTTTTTGATAAAGATTGACTGTGCTGCCTCCTTGTTTGAAAGATTGAATCCAAATTCTGCTTCGGTTATAGCGTATGAGTCCATTTCAATGTAAAAAGTACCCATGAATAAAGGCATTTCTACTGATGGTTTCTGATTGAATTCAATCACATAATGCGGTTTATTATCTATTTCTATTACGCCGGTAAGACTGTAATTGTAATTTAGCATAGCATCTTTTGTCAATACCGATTCTGTGTTTTTAGCAAGATCAAGTTCCAGAGCAGTGACCGGTCCTCCCTGTAGTTTAAACAGAACTGTGTCCATTTTTTCAACATCAGTACTTTTCCTTCCTTTATAAATTCTTGCGCCATCAAAACGCATATCATTGTCATAGGGTGCTTTAAAGATCTCAACGACAGCTTCTCCGATTGAAACGTATGTGCGGTTTTTTCTGATAGTCTCCCTATAGAAAGCTGTCATCAGATTTGGAACCGACTCATAATTTTTACCAATGTTGTCAATAGCTTTCTGTACAATACTGGTAGGATCAATAGGTTTCACAATAATCTCCTTTATTGGAATAGGAGCTGCCTCAAGGGAGATTATGTTTTTGGAACCATTATCTTTAAGATCACTCAGAGGGATACTCTTATTTTTATATCCCAAAAAAGTTACCTCAAGAGTTTTTGAAGTTGACAAGTCACCGACTTTGAGTGTGAATTCTCCATCGATATTAGTTACAATTGCTACATTGGACTCTTTTACAGCGACAGTAGCAAATACCAGAGGAGCCCTGGTTTCTGCATCAATAACCTTACCTTTTATTACCAAAAGATTCTGCTGGACACTTTTCTTCTTTCCTGAAAGATACCCGGCAGATGCATTCTGGACCGTAAGGGCCAGCAGAATGACAAGTGCAATCAGTGAAGTGTTTTTAAAAGTTTTCATGGCATAATTTATTAAATTAATAATTTGAGTACATTTAATTTTCGAATACGGTATTCTTTCCATTTCAACACTATGACCATTGAGTTGTTATTATACCCTATTCTTTTTGTGATAATATTTACCTGACAATCTTGAACCGGCCATATGATTAATTGATTTTCTTCGTTTACCCCGGCCCCAAGGGGAGCGAAGAAAATCAATTTACTCTCCGCCAACTGGCGGAATGGGGTATATAAATTGATTTTTAAGCGATATAGTTGGATTTAGATATGATCAGGTTTAGTCATAATATTTTTATATATTACTTCCATATTTTTAATAATCAATGATTAAGAGCTTTGCCAGGCCTGTTAATCTTTTTAAGGCAGGATATTCATATCTTAAAAGCACGGTTACAAATAAAGCAGATATAAATGGTATGCCAGTATCCATTAGTACAGAACTGACTAATAACTGCAATCTTAACTGCCCACAATGCTATTCAGGATCAGGAATTATGGGAAGAAAGCGTGGTTTTATGGATATTAAGCTTTTTGAGAAGGTTATGAAGGAGCTTAACCCTTACCTTTATAACGTAAATCTTTTTTTCCAGGGAGAGCCAATGTTGCATCCTTTCTTTTTCTCATTCGTTGACAATTGTCTGATACCGCATAGTGTTGTTTCAACCAATGGACATTTTCTATCAGTAAAAAGTTCGGAGCAGATAGTGAGGACACGATTAAATAAGCTGATAATATCTCTTGACGGTATGGATCAGGAAACATATTCAACTTACAGGATCAATGGGAATGTGAGTAGTGTAATTGACGGACTGAACAATGTGACTCGTGCAAAAAAAAGATACAAATCATCCTTGAAAATTGAGGTACAATTTCTGGTGAACAGATTTAATGAGCATCAGTTACCTTTGGTCAGGCAATTAGCTAAGAGAGTTCACGCTTCGCTGAGTTTGAAGTCAATGCAGATTATAGATGAAAAAGAGAGTGCTTCATGGATGCCTTCAGAAACGAGATTTAGAAGGTACAGAATCAGAGATGGAGAATATGCAATAAAAAGCGACTTACCTGATAAATGTGCAAGGCTTTGGTTTAATCCGGTAATTACATGGGATGGAAAAGTTGTTCCCTGTTGTTTTGATAAAGATGCCGAATATGTGATGGGTGATCTTAATCAGGATACTTTTTTTGAAATCTGGAATGGCCCCAAATACAGGATATTCAGAAAAAGTATTTTATCCGGACGTCGTATGATAGAAATGTGCAGGAATTGTACTTCGGGGTTGAAGGGTGTCAGATATTGATCATGAAGCCCCCTGTCCCGCTGAAGCGGGATTTCCCCCCAAAGAGGGACTGATTCTGTGGTATTTACGAAATTTTTCCAGAATATTGAGAATTAACCCCCCTAAGGGGCAGGTGGGTAAACCTATACTGTCATAACATCCTTTTCCTTGACTGCCATAACTTTATCAATCTTTGTGTTATAGGAGTGAGTCATCTCCTGTACAATATCGACGGCTTCTTTTTCGAGGTCTTCAGGCAAACCGTCCTTAAGTAACTGTTTCAATTCATCGTTTGCCCATTTCCTGGTGGTGCGGACACTGATCTTAGCTGTTTCACCCTCATTCCTTACCTGTTTAACAATCTGATGTCTCCTTTCTTCTGTCAGAGGAGGTATATTTATTCGGATTACTTCGCCGTTATTAACAGGCGTGAGGCCTATATTTGCGGCCATTATTGCTTTTTCAATTGTTCCAAGCATATTTTTTTCCCAGGGTTGAATAAGAATTGTTTTAGGATCGGGAGTATTAATGTTGGAAACCTGCGTCAAAGGTGAATTAACTCCATAGTAGTCAACTGTTATACCATCGAGAAGGGCAGGATTAGATCTTCCGGCACGCAGGCGGGCAAGTTCATGTTCAAGATGCTCAAGGGCTTTTTCCATTCTTTCCCTCGTCTCTTCAGTTATAAGTTCAGTTTCTTCGTTCATAAGGTTCAGGTTAGAGAGTTGTACAACAAAAATAGTAAAATAGGCGGAATAGCAATAGCATTTTCAATTACTGACAAGAGTACCAATAATGTCTCCATCAATCAATTTATTGAGATTACCGGGTTTATTCATATCGAAAACCACTAATGGCATATTGTTTTCCCGGCACATCGTAAAGGCGGTGGAATCCATTACTTTAAGCCTTTTGTTAATCACTTCTTCAAAAGAGATTTTGTCAAATTTTTTTGCAGCAGGATCTTTCTCCGGATCGGAGGTATAGACGCCGTCCACTCTTGTGCCTTTAAGAAGAACGTTTGCCCCTATTTCGACTGCTCTGAGGGCAGCAGCAGTATCCGTTGTAAAGAATGGATTACCGGTACCTCCTGAAAGAATACAAACTGTATTGTTTTTCATTGCTTCCAGCACTCTGTCCCTGTTATAGAGTTCTCCAACAGGTTCCATCCTAATTGAAGTGAATACCCTGGCTTTGTAGCCCAGCTTACTGATAGCACTTTCAAGCGCAAGACTGTTAATAACAGTTGCAAGCATACCCATCTGATCACCTTTTAACCGGTCAAAACCTGATTCAGTTCCACTAAGGCCACGGAAAATATTTCCACCCCCGATCACTATTGCCACTTCACAGCCTTTGTTAAGAACACCAATTACCTGTTTTGCATATTCATTCAGAACAGTATCACTGATTCCATGGTTAGCTGTCCCTGAAAGTGATTCCCCGCTGAGTTTGAGCAGAATTCTGGAATATTTCATATAGTAATATATTAAGATAAATTTTAAAAAGGTAAGAGTGCAACGAATTTAATAAATCTGTATGGAATTATTTATGTTTTTGCAAAATTCCCGGAAATGCTATTGTTTTTTTCATTTTGAAAATTGTCTTCGAAAGAGACAATAATTAATTAGAAGTATTATCTTAGAAACGATTTAATGAACCAAGTAATTTAAATATACTTCTATGGCAGAAAGAACAACAAAACAAAACAAAGCCCTTGTAGTTGTGATTGCTACAGTGGCAGCAACCGGCGGCCTGCTTTTCGGTTTCGATACCGGCGTGATTTCAGGAGCAATACCGTTTTTTCAAAAAACGTTTCATATAGCTAATAACTGGATAGAAATAATTACCACTGCCGGATTAGTCGGCGCGGTTATTGGTGCTATGTTCAGTGGCAGGATAGCTGATATATTAGGGCGGAAAAAGGTTATTTTGGCATCGGCTGTTATATTCTCTGTCGGAGCGGTTTGGTCAGGCGCTTCACAAAGCGCATTGATGCTTGTGTTTGCCCGTTTTTTCCTTGGTATAGCAATTGGTGTCTCCTCATTCTCAGTTCCTCTGTATATTGCTGAGATTTCACCGACAAAAAGCCGTGGAACTTTGGTTTCTATGTTTCAATTACTAATCACTATAGGAATAATGGTTTCCTATTTAAGCGATTCTGCATTTGCGGTCCCTGACGGTGATCCTGCGTTCACATCATGCTGGAGAGCTATGTTTTATGTCGGAGTAATTCCTGCATTGATAATGTTTACCGGGATGATTTTTCTTCCGGAAACTCCGCGGTGGCTGATCAGTAAAGGGCACGAAGATAAGTGCCGCGAGGTTTTGGAAAAGGTTGAAGAGCCTACTCTTGTTGAGGAAGTTATCACAAGAATGAAATCTGATCTGGAGGCTGATAAGAAAAACAAAGTAAACTGGACCATGATCTTTAAAAAATGGCTGAGAGTTCCGCTGATTATTGCAATTGGTATTATGTTTGTCCAGCAGTTTACCGGGATAAATACAATTATTTATTATAGTCCCAAAATATTCCTTATGTCAGGCTTCGCCGACGCAAAAGCTGCGGTGTGGGCCTCTGTTAGCGTAGGTGTTGTTAATGTGGCATTTACAATTCTGTCGCTGTTTATGATTGACAGGCTCGGCCGGAGGAAACTCTATTTTATCGGATTATCCGGAATGGTAGTTGCTCTTATTGCAATGGGAACATGTTTCGCACTTCAGGCAACATTGGGAGATTCAATTAAATGGGTTACAATATCTTTGGTTTGGGTATATATTGCATTCTTTGCAATCAGTCTCGGTCCTCTGGGATGGTTGATTATATCGGAAGTATTTCCTCTAAGTGTCAGAGGCATAGGTTCAAGTATCGGTGCTCTTTCAAACTGGCTGTTTAACGGAGTAGTTGCGTTTACTTTCTTCAAAATTGTAAAAGGCTTAACCTTGCACGGCACTGCAATTACGCTCAAAGGAGAAGATCTTGGCAACCCGGCAGGTGCATTCTATTTATATGCGCTCGTAGGTATTCTGGGAATAATTTGGGGATATTTCTTTATCCCTGAGACCAAAAATGTCACACTCGAGAAGATCGAAGAACATTGGAGGGAAGGAAAGCTGCCACGTGATCTGGAACAATAAAAAGATTTTATGCTATTGAAAAAAGCTGCCCATTAGGCAGCTTTTTTATGATACCCCTCTGCCGCTTCGCGGCATCTCCCCCAAGGGGGCGAAAATGCTTTTTCTTATAGTGAAATTACAAATTCGTGCAGGTTTTTCTCCCCTCTTGGGGGGAGCGCCCGAAGGGCGAGGGGGTAGAGTTCACAAAAAAAAATGGCCCCGCTAAGGCGGGGCCACCAGATATTGAAATATGAACCTACGTATTACAAGTTAAGCGTAAAGCGTTTAAATTCCGTTACCGTCAGATCTTTATTTACAGACTGAAGATATTGACGTATAGTCATTTTGTTGTTTTTCACAAAATCCTGATTAAGAAGTGTACTTTCTTTAAAGAATTTAGAAAGTTTCCCTTGAGCAATTTTCTCAAGCATCTCCTCTGGTTTCCCGTCGAGCCTGGCCTGTTCTTTACCAATTTCAATTTCCTGGGCAATAACAGATTCCGGAACAAAGTCCTTATCAATTGCAACCGGATTCATAGCAGCAATCTGCATGGCGACATCTTTATAAACCTGAACATCGATACCTGATATAGAGAAACCAGCCAGAGTGGCAAGTCTGTTTCCGGGGTGAATATATGCTTGAACATGAGCTGCTTCGATTTTTCCAAAATAAGAAAGATCAAGCTTCTCTCCAATAATTCCAACATATTCAACAACTTTGTCTCCGATTTTACCGCCGTCCATTGGAAGTGATTTGAGTTCTTCCAGATTAGCCGGTTTCATCGTGACTGCAATGTCAAGTATTTTGTTTGCAAGAGTAAGGAAGCCGTCATTCTTGGCAACAAAGTCTGTTTCGCTGTTAAGGACTATAATCGCACCAATCTTTCCATCAGAAGAGACTTTTGACAAGACAACTCCTTCAGAGGCCTCTTTATCGGCCCTTTTGTTAGCTACTGCCTGTCCTTTTTTCCGAATTATTTCAATTGCTTTATCAAAGTTACCATCTGATTCTTCGAGTGCCTTTTTACAATCCATCATCCCTGCTAAAGTGACTCTTCTAAGTTTAGCAACATCAGCAGCATTTATAGAAGCCATAGTATTATCTTTATAAGTTATAGTTATATTCTTTACAATTCTTCTTCTGTCTCGTTGATTACCTTAACGATATCTTCATCTTCATCAGATTCTTCTGTAATATCGTCATCAACTTCAACCTCTTCCTCTTCCTCAACTATTGCTTCAATAATTGCGGCAGGTATATCTTTAGTTTCAAGCTCTCTGCGTATAACTTTTTTGTCTTTCTGCTGAGGTTCTTTGTCTTTTTCAATTTTTCTCTCATTAAGACCTTCTTCAATTGCCTGACAGAGAACTCCGATTATTAATGAAATAGATTTTGAAGCATCATCATTTGCCGGAATAGGAAATTCGATATCGGAAGGATCTGAATTTGTATCAACCATAGCGAAAACAGGAATTCCAAGTCTTTTTGCTTCTCTTACAGCTATGTGTTCTTTAGTAACATCCACTATAAAAAGAGCTGATGGGAGTCTGGTAAGATCTATTATACTTCCGAGTGTCTTTTCAAGCTTGGCTCTCTGCCTGGTAACCTGTAGTCTCTCGCGTTTTGAAAGGTTCAGAAAAGTTCCGTCTGTAGCCATCTTATCGATGGATGACATTTTTTTTACAGCTTTACGGATAGTGGGGAAGTTGGTAAGCATACCACCGGGCCAACGTTCTGTTACATAAGGCATGTTTACAGCTTTGACTTTTTCAGCCACAATCTCTTTTGCCTGCTTCTTTGTAGCTACAAACAGTACTTTTTTACCCGATTTGGCAATGTGTTTCATCGCTGAAGCTGCCTCATCGATTTTTATTACTGTTTTTTCAAGATCAATAATGTGAATACCGTTACGCTCCATAAATATATAAGGAGCCATAGCCGGATTCCATTTTCTTTTTAAGTGTCCGAAATGTACACCTGCATCAAGTAATTCTTTGAAATTTGTTCTTGGCATTTTCTGTTTTTTTAAGTTTACATTCTTTCAATCAATTGCAGAGTAGCCCCACCTATTGGCGGGAGTCTTTACAATTTAGATACTAAACTTGCATCTATTACGACTGACATAAAATTCTAACGTTTACTGAACTGGAACCTCCTGCGGGCCTTTGGCTGACCTGGTTTTTTCCTTTCAACTTCACGCGGATCGCGTGTAACAAATCCTTCAGCCTTAAGCTTCGATTTGCATTCAGCATCAATCATGATCAGGGCTCTTGTTATTCCAAGACGGAGAGCTTCAGCCTGTCCTTTTACTCCACCACCATCGAGGTTGACATTGATGTCATACTTGTCAGCAGCATTCATAAGAACAAGCGGCTGTGTAACTACATATTGAAGTGTTTCAGCCCCGAAATATTCCTTGTAATCCCTGCCGTTAACAGTGATTTTACCTTTGCCATCGCTTAAATATACGCGGGCTACAGCTGCCTTCCTTCTTCCAAGAGCGTTGATGGTTTCCATATCTGTTGCTTAATATTTTTTAAAGTTCAATTTTTTTTGGTTTTTGTGCTTCATGAGGATGTTCTGCACCGGCATAAACATGCAAGTTTCTGTAAAGTGCACTTCCAAGCCTGTTTTTTGGTAACATACCTTTTACAGCTTTCTCTACCATTCCGATAGGATTCTTTTTCATCAATGCTTCAGCAGAGGTGAATCTTTGACCTCCCGGGAAGCCTGTATGTCTGACATATAATTTATCTGACCATTTTTCACCTGTAAGATCGATCTTTTCAGCATTGATAACAACTACATTGTCACCACAATCTACGTGAGGCGTAAAGTTGATTTTGTGCTTTCCTCTAAGCATCGAGGCCACGACTGACGCAAGTCTTCCAAGGACCTTGCCTTCAGCATCAATAATTACCCACTCCTTGTTTACAGTAGCCTTATTTGCCGAAACTGTTTTATAGCTTAAGGTGTTCACTTGATTCTATTTTTTAATTGATATACTTAAATTAATGTAATTACCCCATTATTTTGGGGTCTGCAAAAATACAACATATTTCCTAAAAAAAAAGAAATCTGTCCGGATTTTATTTTTGTTATACAAAAGTAAGTTAATTTTACCTTTTTAAAGATCAGTATTGTAACCTTAATTATATCCTTTTGCCTCTCCCCAACCCCCCACCTAAGCGGGGCAGGCTCTCCCCCAGGTGGGAGAGGCTAAAGGAATAAAGACCATTTGGTTATCCTCTTCTCACCTGGGAGAAGGTGGAGGGGTGATGAGGTGACTCAAGAGCAAATGAAGGGTTCAGGTTATTAAGATAAAATGCGATCTTGCGGATGTATTTGGAGTTTATTATTAATTTTTAAATGATTATCAGAATGGGGAATGATAAATTATTTCTCCGGAAAGCAATTGAAATCGCAATGAATGGTATTGCAGTTGGGAGCGGACCTTTTGGCGCCATCATAGTAAAGGATAATAAAATAATATCTGAGGCTTCGAACATGGTAATCCTGAATAACGATCCGACCGCTCATGCTGAAATTCTTGCTATCAGACAGGCTTCTTCCGTTTTGCGTACTCACGACCTGAATGAATGTACATTATATTCTTCATGTGAGCCATGCCCTATGTGTCTTGGAGCAATCTATTGGTCAGGAATAATGAAAG